>NZ_AKJQ01000076.1:0-159276 GCF_000282255.1 Pseudomonas sp. GM25
GGCGGGCCGCCACTGCCGGGGCCGGCCTTGGGAATCGGCACCGGGCTGATCTGCGGATACGGGGTTGGCGTCGCCGTACCGGGCGAGCCCGGTTGCGGTGTCGGGCTGACGGGAATCGTCTGTTGCGCCTGTACGGCAGTTATCGAGAGCGCGGCCAGGGTAATGACCGTTAGAATGGTGCGCTTCATCAAGGGCTCCGTTGGCCTGAAGTCTGCCTTCAGGCTACTCCCAACGCGCCGGCTTGCCTTCCCCCCTGTAGAGATTTCCATGAAACGTTTCGTTCTGCTCGACACCACGCCGATCCCTGACAACGGCGGCGCCCTGTGCCTGTTCGAGTATGGCGAGGATTTCGTCATCAAGATCCAGGGCGGCGACGGCGGCCAATTGATGAACACCCGCATGCACGGTTCCGAAGACGCGCTGGCCGAGATTCCGTGCCGCAAGGTCGCCGGCCGGCCGAACTCGCGCGTGCTGATCGGCGGTCTGGGCATGGGCTTCACCCTCGCCTCCGCGCTCAAGCATCTGGGCCAGAGCGCCGAAGTGGTGGTCGCCGAACTGGTGCCCGGCGTGGTCGAGTGGAACCGCGGCCCGCTCGGTGAAAAATCCGGGCGCCCGCTGCTCGATCCGCGCACGGTGATCCGTCAGGAAGACGTGGCCAAGGTGCTGCAGAGCGAGCCCAACGGCTTCGACGCGATCATGCTCGACGTCGACAATGGCCCCGAAGGCCTGACCCAGAAGGCCAACAGCTGGCTGTATTCCGCCGCAGGCCTGGCCGCGTGCGCCAAGGCGATGCGCCCCAAAGGCGTGCTGGCGGTGTGGTCGGCCAGCGCCGACCGGCAGTTTTCCGACAAATTGAAGAAGGCCGGTTTCAAGGCCGAGGAAGTCCAGGTCTTCGCCCACGGCAACAAGGGCACGCGCCACACGATCTGGATTGCCGAGAAGCTCAAGGGCTGAGCTAAACTTGCCTCATAACCGTCATTAGTCTTTTTACAAAGGTGAACCCATGAGTTCGTCCACCCCGACCAACACTTCGAAGCTGGATCGCATCCTCGCCGACAACCAGCGCGACAAGGAAATGGGCTACCGCGACAAGGCCCTGAAGATGTACCCGCACGTGTGTGGCCGCTGCGCCCGTGAGTTTTCCGGCAAGCGCCTGAGCGAACTGACCGTGCACCACCGCGACCACAACCACGACAACAACCCGCAGGACGGTTCCAACTGGGAACTGCTGTGCCTGTACTGCCACGACAACGAACACTCGCGCTACACCGACCAGCAGTACTTCGGCGAAGGCTCGCTGAGCACGCCGAAAATCGCCAAGGCCACGCACAACCCGTTTGCTGCCCTGGCCGGCCTCATGAAAAAAGAAGACTGATCCCCCCACTCTGATCGTTCCCACGCTCTGCGTGGGAATGCCTCAAGGGACGCTCCGCGTTCCAGCTCTCGAATGGGACGCAGAGCGTCCCGGGCTGCATTCCCACGCGGAGCGTGGGAACGATCAAGAGCGGGGCTTTGAGCTATCATTGGCCCTTTCCCCCTGAAAGACATGATTGCCATGACTGCCGTAACCGACACCCTTCTCAACGCCCTCGAACACTGCGGTATGGTCGAAATCGACGGCCTGCACGCTTTCGAATTCGCCCTCGACGAAGACGACAACCTGCACATCGAATGCATCGATGGCCGGGCAGCCAAGCATTGGGAGTTCACCCCGGCGCAAGTCGCAGCGGCGACGTTTGATGAATATCTGCAGAGCTGGCTGATCGTCGGTTTTTCCAGCGACACCAAAACCGTTGGCGAACACCGTCTGGTGTGCCTCGGCGATGTACTCAGCAGCGCCGACGACGAGGATGAAACCGAATGAATATGCGTAAATTCTGGCCATTGCTGATGGCCGGCAGCGTCGGCGCGATGGGCCTTTCCAGTGCCTCGGCCGAAAGCTTCCAGTTGCTGGTCGGCTCCTACACCGCCGGCACCAGCGAAGGCATTTACCGGATGAACTTCGACAGCGCCACCGGCCAGATCGACGCCAAACCGCTGCAAGTGATCAAGAGCGAAAACCCGTCGTGGCTGACCCTGTCCAAGGATCAGCACCGGGTGTTCGTGGTCAACGAAAACGGCCCTGGCCAGAAAGATCCGGTCGGTCGTGTGAGCAGCTATTCCATCGATCCGAAGACCCACGCGCTGACCCTGATCAATCAGGTCCAGAGCCTGGGCAACGAGCCGACCCATTCGAGCCTCAGCGGCGACGCGAGCCATCTGTTCGTCAGCAACTACTCGGTGGTTGAAGACCCGGGCGGCACCCTCGCGGTATTGCCGGTCGGCAGTGACGGCAAGCTCAAACCGGTGGTGCAGATGAGCGCGCACCCGGCGAGCCGGGTCAATCCCGAGCGTCAGGCCTCGAACCACGTGCACTCGACGGTGTCCTCGCCGGACGGTCGTTATGTGTTCTCCAATGACCTGGGTGCGGACAAGGTCTTCATCTACCAGTTCGACCCGAAAGCCAACCCGGATCTGCCGCTGACCCCGGCGAAAACCGCGTCGGTGCAACTGCCAGCCGGCAGCGGCCCGCGTCATCTGCTGTTCAGCGCTGACGGCAAACGTGCCTGGCTGACCATGGAAATGAGCGCGCAGGTTGTAGTGTTCGACTACAAGGACGGCGTACTGACCCAGACGCAAATGGTCGATCTGGCTGCCGGCCAGCCGACGTCGGACAAAGCTGCCGCCGCATTGCACGCGTCCGCCGATGGCAAATTCCTCTACGTCAGCAACCGTGGCACCGCCAATCAGCTGCTGGTGTTCGCAATCGACCCGGCCAGCGGCCAGCTCAAGGAGCTGCAACGACGTTCGGTGGAAGGCGATCACCCGCGTGAGTTCAGCCTCGATCCAAGCGGCAAATTCCTGTTGATCGCCAACCAGAATAGCAACCAGATTGTCGTGGTCGAGCGCGACGGCAAGACCGGTCTGCTGGGCAAAACCGTGCAAAAACTGCCGATGGACGCCCCGAGCGACCTCAAGTTTATCGTGCGTCAATAAGCCGCAGGCCCCGGTCTACGGGGCCTGAAGCTTTGTATTAATCCTGCTGATAACAGGTAATGTTGCAAAGCATTTCAAGCGATCAACCCTCGAGCGTTAAGTTTGCTTCACGGCCCAACCGGGCAAGCAAGCCAACTGAACACGAGGGTTACCGCCATGAACTTCAATCTCTTCTCCGTGATTGCCGCTTCCGCCATCTCCGCCACCGTGGCTCTGCCAGCCAGTGCCAACGTTGAAATCAGCGACAAAAAATCCCACACCCAGAGCTACACCCAGAAATACCTGCAACAAAGCGCCAACTTCTACGCCGCGCTGGATCACAAAGCTCAACACTGAAATTTCCGTCACACCCTGGAACTGCCCAAGGCTGCGATCCTTTGATCTTGTTTATCAAAAAGCAAAATCAAAAGATCGCAGCCTTGGGCAGTTTTTTGCCTGCGTAATGACCGGCGATAGCTATTTTCAAACGGCGAGATAGACCGGCTAAATAATCAACGGAGCTGATGGTTACTATGGAAAACCCTGAGTGGTTACCCCGGCTTTTTTGATCGATTCTGTGGACCTCGAAACATTGTCCACGGAGCACACATCATGGCCAGTTCAATCATCACTTCCGCCAAACGCGGCGCCTACGTGGCCATCGGTCTGTACCTGGTCATGGTGCTGTTTGTCAGTCTGGCGTCGCAGTCGCAACACAGCTTCGAAGCACCGATCGACGTCGCCCATCCCGGCATCCAGTTCGAACTCCGTTCGCAAAACGCGGCGGTGGATTCAGCTGAACTCGCGGGAGTCGGCGGAGCATGAAAGGCTACAGACTCTGGGTCATCGCCGGACTGGCGTTCATGACCAATGGCTCATCCCTGTTGGGATTCGGCCAGGGCTCGGTCGGCGGACTGGCCCGGGCCATAGAGGCCAACCACAGCATCGCTCACAACATTGAACGGGCCAATGCGCTGGGGCTGCTGGCCGGCAATCCGCCGGTGAAAACCCCCAGCGGTTTTCTCGGCCCGTTCGAAGTGGATTGCTCGGCCATCGGCATGTGTGAAGTGCTGGCGTAACGCGCCTACTTTTTCATGATGCCGGTGAACAGCTCCGACTCAAGAAACCGCTGCAACCAGGCCTGCAAACGCACGTAAGGCGTCTGCGCAAACCAATCACGATCGACATGGGCGAACTGGCGAACGAACGGCAACAGCGCGATATCGGCCAGGCTCGGATGATTGGCCAGCAAGTAATCGCGACCCTCAAGCAATTCATCCAGTTTCTGCAAGAACAGAGCACCTTCGGCGCGATAAACCTCCATCGGCTGTTCCGGATAACGCTCGGCGTACTTGTAGCGATTCAAGTGAACCTTGAACACTTGGTCGTTGACTTCGATCAACTCGGCGATCCTTGAATCGCCACCCAGAAACCAGTCATCCGGATCATTCTGCGCCAGCGCCCAGCGCATGATCTCCAGGCTTTCATCGATCACCTGACCGCCCGCATCCAGCACCGGCACCGTGCCCTTGGGCGAGATCGCCAGCATCTCCGCCGGTTTGGCTTTCAGGCTGACTTCGACGATCTCCACCGGCACACCCGAATAACGCAGGGCCATCCGCGCCCGCATCGCGTACGGGCAGCGGCGGAAGGAATACAGCGTGTTCATTTCACCTCCAGTGTGCTCAAACCGTTGCCTTGGCGCTGTACCTGAATCTGCACCGGAATCCGCTCGTGCATTTCCTGCACGTGGGAAATCACCGCGACCTTGCGGCCCTGAGCCTGCAAGCCGTCGAGGGCGTCCATGGCCAGTTGCAGGGATTCCGGATCAAGGCTGCCGAAGCCTTCGTCGATGAACAGCGATTCGATCTTCAGCGTGCTCGACGCCATCGAGGCCAGACCCAGCGCGAGAGCCAGCGACACGAGGAAGGTTTCGCCACCGGACAGCGAATGCACCGAACGCAGTTCGTCGCCCATTTCGGTGTCCATCACCAACAGCCCGAGCATGCTGCCGCCACGCTTGAGGCGATAGCGCTTGACCAGTTGCCGCAGCTGCACGTTGGCGTGATGCACCAGCAGGTCGAGGTTGTAGGCCTGGGCGATCTTGCGGAAGGTGTCGCCGGTGGCCGAGCCGATCAGCGTATTGAGTCGCGCCCAGCGCAGATATTCGGCATAGGCGTCGGCGATCTGCTGCGCGAGCGCCTGATTGGCGTTCTGGCGGCGCTGGTCTTCGGCCTGCTCGGCGCGCAGTTCGGCGCATTGTTGTTCGCTGGCCGTGCACTGGTTTTGCAGGTCGGCGAGGGCGCCGGCGAGTTGTTCGGCATCCAGGTTGCCGTTGTGTTGGGCCTGATGGTCGAGCAGGCGCTGATCGCGTTCCTGCAACAACACCTTGGCCTGCTCGACGGCTTTTTCGTTGCGCTGCAAGCGTTGGCGCAGTTCATCGACTTGCGCGTCATCGACTCGCAGCAGGTCTTCGAGGCCGCCGTCATCCAGCTCCGGATGACGAGCGCGCCAGTCGGCGATCTTGCCGGCCAGATCGCGGTCTTCGCTTTCCAGCGCTTGCAGACGTTCCTGCTGCGCTTTCAACTCGGCGGCGATTTGCACCAGCTGCGTACGCGCTTCCTGCAGCGCCTGAGTCGTCGTGGATTCGGCGTTGCGCGCCTGTTCCACGGCCTGTTCCAGTTGCTGCTGCCAATGTTCGGCGCAGTTGTGATTGCCGAGTAATTGCGCCAGTTTTTCCTGGCTGGCCTGTTGTTGCCCGGTCAGCGCGTTGAGCTGCTGCTCAGCGTTTTGCAGCTGCTGCATACGGCCCTGTTGGCGATCCTGTTCTTTCTCGAGTGTCTGCTGGCGTTGTTGCTGTTCGGCCAGCTCTTCCTTCTGCTGATCGACTTGCGCCAGACGTTCGGCAATCTGCCGGTCAAGCTGCATGAAGGTCGCGGCCGGCTCGGCGCGCAAGGCGTCGAGGGTGTCGCTCGGTAGCAGTGTGGCGAAGGCCGCCAGTTCTTCGTCCAGACGCTGGCGGTCAGCGCTCAGCTCGCGCTGCTGATTGCTCAGGTGCTGCGACGCTTGCTGGTGCGCTGTCTCGGCCTGACGCAATTGCTGGGTCAGCCGCGCCGCATCCTGTTGCAGCGTGAGCAGGTCGGTCTGGCGCTGTTCGTCCTGAGTGATGCTCTGGTTCAGTTGTTCATTCTGGCGGGTGAGCCACGCAGCGCGTTTGTCACTGTCCTGATTCAGCAACGATGCCGCCAGCGGATGCGCCTCGATGCTTGGCGTCAGCGTTTGCTGTTGTGACGCCAGTTGTTCCTGCTGTTGCAGCAACTCTTTCTGTTGGGCAATCACGCCGCCGACACTGGCACGCAGCTCGGTCAGTTTTTCTTTCAACTGATCGACCGCTTGCTGCGCGCTGGCCTGCTCGCTTTCATCGTGACGGCCGAGGCTTTGCAGCAGCGCTTCCGGCTGGTGGTACGGGTGCTCGTTGCTGCCGCAGACCGGGCACGGCTGGTCGTCCTGCAATTGCGCGCGCAGTTCTTCGACACTGGCACTGCGGGCCAGACGCTGACGTTCGAGCAGTTCACGGGTGACGTTGAGGGTCTGCTCGGCGACAGTCAGCTCGGACTTGGTTTTCACCCCGTCCTGGGTCAGGCGCTCGCGCTCCTGTTGCGCATCGAGCTGACGCTGTTGCAGTTCGGCACTGCGCTTGTCCAGATCCTGCTGACTGGCCCACAGGCGCGTCATGTCTTCGATGGCGCGCAGTTGCTTGCGGTTGTCCTGCAACAGAGTGCCGAGGATGCCGATCTGCTCGGCGACGGCATCCGGCTCGGCGCCAGCCTCTTTGAACAATACTTCCAGCTGCTGCTTTTGCGTGGCGAGCGCTTCGCTGGCGCGAGCGGCGTTTTCTTCGAGGGAAGCGAGTTCGCCTTGGCCCTTGTTCAACCGATTGCCGATCAGCATCAGTTGCTGCAAGCGGTCGCGGTAAGCATTCCACGCTTCGCTCAACGGTGCCAGATGAGCGCTTTGCTCAAGATCGGCGGCAATGCGCTGCAAGCGATCGGCGACCTGTTTTTGCTGATCGAGCAGGGCCTGGATCGTGCTCTGGCCCTGAGTGCAGGCTTGCTCAGCGGCTTGCTTCGCTTCGGTGCCGGACGCGACATCCTTGGCGAGGCGGGCGAGGGTGCTTTGCTCCTCGAACGCCTGACGCAACAGCGGCGCGCTTTCGCTTTGCTGCGTTTGCGCCTGGGTCAGGGCGATCTGCGCTGTGGCGAGATCCTGTTCCAGTCGCGTCTGGCGCTCAGCCAGTTCGCCTTGTTGCCGGGTGTGCGCATTGATCTGTTCCGCCAGCGGCGTCAGCTGTGCATCCAGTTCGGTTTTGCGGGCGAACTGGTGCCGTTGCGGGGCGAGTTGTTCCAGGCGGGTGAGCTTCAGGCGCTCACGAGCCAGCGACTCCCGTTCGAGATCGGCGCTGCGCAATTGTTCGGCGGCGGCCTGTTGCGAGTCTTGCAGCCGCAGCAGTTCCTTGAGCCAGTCGTGCTGCTGCTCGATTTGCTTGAGCTGCGCCTGCTGCAACTTCAGTTGTTGCTGGGCGGCATTGAAGCGCTCGTCCAGCTCTGCGCGGGCCTCGGGGGCCAGTGGGGTCACACCGGTGGCCTGATCCTGCAACTGCTTGTGGGCTTCGCGGGCCTCTTTGGTCTTGTCGAACGCGCGGCGGCCGAGGCGTGTGTAGAGCGCGGTGTCGGTGAGTTTTTCCAGCAGCTCGCTGCGGTCGTTGTCGTCGGCCTTGAGGAAGGCGCTGAACTCGCTCTGGGCCAGCAACACGGCGCGGGTGAACTGTTCGAAGTTCAGGCCCAGCGCAGCTTCGAGCTGAGTCTTGTATTCGCCTTTCTGGCTGGCGAGCAGTTGGTCCTGATCGATGTCGCGCAGGCTCTGACGGCTGGCCTGCAACTTGCCGCCGGCCTTTTCCCGGGCGCGGTTGGCTTCCCAGCGCGCGCGATAGCGACGGCCATCGACGCCGACAAAATCCACTTCGGCAAAGCCTTCACCGGTGCCGCGACGCAGCAGGGTGCGCGGGTCGCCGGTGGCGATTTCGCCGTCGGCGTCCGGCACCTTGGCGTCACGTCCGGTGTTGTTCAGACGCGGCACGGCGCCGAACAGCGCCAGGCACAGCGCATCGAGCAAAGTACTTTTACCGGCGCCGGTCGGGCCAGTGATTGCGAACAGTCCGGCGCTGGCCAGCGGTTCGGCGGTGAAGTCGATCTCGAACGGGCCGGCCAGCGAAGCGAGGTTCTTCAAACGAATGGCGAGAATCTTCATGGCTGCTCGCCCTCCATCTGTACGTCTTGCAGCAGCTCGGCGAAGTCCTTGAGGGTTTGCTCGTCAACCTCGCTGCCGTAGTTATCGAGCCAGGCGCGGCTGAACAATTCCTGCGGTGTGAGCTGGTCCAGTTCGATCAGCGCGCTGCCGTCCTCGGCACCGTCAGCGCCACGGTTACCGGCGTATTCGGCGGCGATCCGCACCAGTCGCACAGCCTTGCCTTGCAGGGCACTTTCGACCTGATGGCGCAGATCCGGCTGAGGCTCGTCGAGGCGTACCCGCACTTCCAGCCACGGTTGGCGCTGGGTTTCGGCCAGCAGGTCGATGTTCGGCAGGTCCGCCAGTTGCAGCAGGATTTCCGCCAGCGGCGCAGGGCCGAGACGCTGCAGATTGACGGAGCGGGGGATCAGCATCGGCTCGACGCTGACCAGGGTTTCGCCGTCCAGAACGACGTCGAGCACCTGGTGCTGATAACTGATTTCCGAAAACGACAACGGGATCGGCGAACCGCTGTAGCGAATCCGTTCTTCGCCGTTGACCTTCTGCGGCTTGTGCAAATGGCCGAGCGCGACATAGCTGATGCTCGGCCCGAACAGGCTGGCAGGCAGGGCTTCGGCGTTGCCGATGATCAGGCTGCGCTCGGAGTCTTCCGACACCGAGCCGCCGGCCATGTGCGCGTGGCTGATGGCGACCAGTGCCTGGCCCGGCTGACGCTTGGCGTTGGCCGCTTCGATCAGCCATTCATGCACCTGACCGATGCCGCGCAGGTAGTTGTCACCCAGATGCGCGCCGGTCACTTCGGCAGGCCGCAGGAACGGCAACGCCAGGCACCACGCGGCGATCTCGCCGGACGCATTCGGCAGCGGCAACAAAAGACGTTCTGCATCCAGCTGCCCGTCATCCAGCCACAACACCCGGCCCAGCGCATGGGTGCGCAAACGCCGCATCAACGGCGCGGGCAGCTCGATCCGCGAGCCGGAATCGTGGTTGCCGGCGATCATCACGATGGTCAGCAACGGCTGCTGCTCGTGGGCGCTGACGATGAAGTCGTAGAGGCGTTCCTGGGCTTTGACCGGTGGATTGACCGTGTCGAAGATGTCGCCGGCGATCAGCAGCACGTCCGGCTGCGCCAGCTTCAATTGGCGCAGCAGCCACTCGAGAAAACAGGCGTGCTCGAAATCGCGCTCCTGGCCGTGCAGGTTCTGCCCAAGGTGCCAGTCGGAGGTGTGAAACAGACGCAAGGCTGACTCCGCAATATAAAGAGGTGATGGCCGCAGGAAAAAGGTGCGGCGAAAAAGAAGAGAGTTTACGGGCAAAAGCCTCGACCGGACTGCAACTACTTCGGATAAAGCGGCGGCAACCCACTATCCCCAACCGGATCCTGCACCCGCTCCGCCGTCGGAATCGTGCGGATCGCCCGCCACAGATCCTCACCCTGCCAATGCTGCCCGGTCTCGCTGTACAGCGCGCCGTTCAAGCCGTCGAGCGCATCCGACAGGGGGACAAACCGCGCCGCCATGTCCGCCAGGGTTTCCGGCTGTTGGCGGGCCCAGGCGTCGAGGGCCTGGCGGGTGGCGTGGGGGTCGTTGGCCTGGCTGGCGCGTTTGATGTCGTCGAGCAGGGTGCGCGGGCTCGGGCCGGTTTGTGCGGCGCGCAGGATTGCCGGTTGCCAGCGGGCACGCCACCAGAGGCCGAAGCCGAGCAGGGTGGTGCAGGCGAAAACGAAGGTGCTGAGTTTCCACCACCACAAGGCTTCGCTGTCGGCCGCGCTGAGCGGTTGCGCGCTGCCCGCCGGGGTGTCGACTTGCAGGCTCGGGTTGTTCGCCACTTGCAGGGTGCGCGCCGGCAGGCTGGTGTGTTCCAGGTGATCTTCGAAGGTGTTCCACCAGACCACGTCCACCGTTGGCAGCTCGATCGAGCCGCTGCGGCTCGGCACCAGCGCTTCGCGTTCTTCACGGCTGCCGATCAGGCCGCGGTCGCTGCTCTGGTTGTTCAGCACCGGTTGATCCGGATAGCGGCGCAGGCCGTTGGCTTCGGTGGCGGGCAGGGCGGGCAGTTGCGAGCTGGCCAGGCCTTCGACCTTGAGGGTCAGGCTGCGGGTCAGGGAGTCGCCGACCTGGGTGTGTTCCGGCTCCGGATTCCAGCTCTCGCTCAGGCTCAGGCTGCGGGCCGGCAACCACGGTGCGTCGCTGGGGTAGGTCATCGGTTTCGGTTTGACCGTCAGCGACGTGGCGCTGGAGCTGACGCGCATCAGTTTGCCGGGTTTGGGCCCCTGCGCCGTGGCGTCCTGCGAGGGCTGGGTGTCGACCAGTGTGGCGCTGAACGTCTGCGGGGCGATGCTCAGTAAACCGCTGTGCTGCGGATAGATCGCATAGCGCATCTCGATCACGCCATGGCGCACACCGTTGATGTCTTTTTCATAGGTGCGCATGTCGCCCAGTTGCTCGATGCGCGCGTCGGCGATCTGCAACGGCGTCAGGCTGCTGTCGTCGTACAGCGACACCGAATGGTAGATGCGCAACGTCAGGATGGCCTGGGCCTGCACATAGACGTTGGTCTGGTCGAGGCTGGCTTCGATGAACACCGGTTCGCGGGCATTGTTCTCTTCGCGGGTGTCGCTCTCGATCACTTGCACGGTGATCGGCTGGCTCTCGACGTCGCCCAGTTTCAGCGGCGGGATTTCAACGCTGCCGTTCTGCTTGGGCAGCAACGTGATGATCCAGCGAGTGGTGGCGCGGTTGTCACCGTTGAGCGTGTTCAACTGGTTGACCTGACGCGTGCCGCGCACTTCGAACAGCGGCTCCAGCGGGCTCAGATCCGGTTTGCCGAACTGCGTGACATCGTTGGATTCGAGGGTGAGTTCGACCGTCTCGCCGGAATTCAGGCGACTGCGATCCACGCTGGCCGTCAGCTCGGCCGCCTGAGCGGTGGCCGTGCAGATCAGCAGGGGCAGCAAGAGAGCGGTGAAACGGGTCATCGAATGTTTTCCTGATCCTGATGTTGTTGCTGTTCGTACCAGAATTTGCGTCGCAGCAGTTCGCCCGGATCATCCGGGATCTTGCCCAGCCATTGTTCCAGCGCCTGCTGTTGCTCGCCTTCGAGGTTGTCCTCATTGGGACGCAGCAGCGGCGGTGTGTTCTGTTCTTCGCCCGGTTCGCTTTCCGGCAGCTCGTTGGCACCCGGCAGCGGCGGGGTGGTCGGCGGCGGCTCGCTGGCGGACTCGCCGGTCTGCGGCTCGCTGTGGGTTTCGCTTTTGACCGCTGGCGGCGGAGCGGTCGCTGGCGGTGGTTCATCGCCCGGTATGTTTGGCTGCGCCGGTTTGTCTTGCGGTTCGGCCGGCGGCGGGGCGTTTTTCTGTTTCAGCAGGTTCTCCACCAGCGCCTTGTTGGTCAGCGCCGGACGCAGATCCGGCTGGCGTTCCAGGGCCTGCTCGTAGGCGTCCAGCGCTGCTTCCAGCTCGCCGCCTCTGGCCAGGGCGTTGCCACGATTGTAGTGGGCGTGGGCGTCATTGCCCTCGGCGAAACGCTGAGCGGCGCCACTGTAGTCGCCGGCCTCGTACAACGCCACCCCTTGCCATTGCGGATCTTCGAAATGCTTCGCCGCTTCGGCCGGACGCTTCTGTTTGAGCAGATGCAGGCCTTGCTGATCGGGGCGCAGCCACAGGTCTTCGAAGTCGAAGGCATAGCTCGGTTGCGGCAATGCCAGCAGCAACGGCAGGCAGAACAGCCAGCCACGCCGCCCGGCGCACGCGGCGAGCAACAACAGCGGCAGCAGCAGCCAGTAACCCTGATCGGCCCAGGTGTCGAGGCGCACGGTCTGGCCATCGTTTCGCAGGCTGCGTGGGCCGTCGAGCAGGCCGAGGTCGCCCAGATCGGATTCATCCAGCCGTGCGCTGCGGTACTCGCCGCCGACCGCGTTGAGAAATGCGCCGAGGCCCGGGCTGTCGAGTTGTGGCACCCGGATTGCGCCCTGGGCATCCTTGAGGAAACTGCCGTCCTCCTGCGCAATCGGCGCACCCTCGGCGGTGCCGACACCAAGCATCAACAACTGCGCCGATTGGCCGCTCAGCGCATGACGAATGCCTTGGCGTTCTTCTTCCGACAGTGAAGAACCAATCAGCAGAATCCGCCCCTGACCCAACGCACCCTGCTTGAGCAACGCCAACGCCTTGCTCACCGCCAGATCCGCGCGATGGCCGCTTTCCGGCATCAGCGAAGGCTTGAGCGCATCGAGCAGATTGCGACTGGTCGCCAGGTCATCCGACAGCGGCACCAGCGTATGGGCGCTGCCGGCGTAAACGACGATGGCGGTCTGGGCGTCACTGCGCACTTTCAGCAGGTCGAACAGCTTGCGCCGGGCCTGTTCCAGTCGCGTTGGCGGTGAATCGGTGGCGAGCATTTCCGGGGTCAGTTCCAGCACCACCACCAACGGGTCGGCGGGTTTCTGGCTGGTCTGTTCGACCCGTTCCCAGCTCGGCCCGAGCAACGCCAGAATCGTCAGCAGCCAGGCGACGCTCAGGGCGACCCACGGCAACTTGCTGTCACGACCGCTGCCGCCACTGAGCAGCGTGGCGTGGAAAGCCGGCGGCAGAATCATCTGCCAGCGACCGGCGCGTTTCTGCCGGTGCCAGAGCTGCCAGATCAGCCAGCCGAGCACCGGCAGCAGCAACAGCCACCAGGGACGGAACCAGTGCGGCCAGAGGGCGATCATCGGCGCCTCCGCAAACGAAGGCGCTTGAGGCGCTCGCGCCAGTCGGGCAGGGGGCTTTGCAGATACAGCTCCTTGGTGAACAGCCGTTGCAGCGGGTTGTCCGGCCACAACACACGGGCGACCAGCAAAATGCTCAGCAGCAGGGCGAACGCCAGCGGCCACTGATACAACACCTGCGCCGGACGGGCCTGGGTCGGTTGTTGGGTCACCGGCTCGAGCTGATCGAGGGTGTCCTTGATCGCTTGCAGTTGCTGGCCGTCGCGGGCGCGGAAGTATTGGCCGCCGGTGACCTCGGCGATGGCCTTGAGCGCCGGTTCGTCGAGATCGAGGGTCGGGTTGCCGCCAAGCAATGCCGTTGCGCCGCTTTCTTCAGGATCGGCGCCGATGCCGATCGGGTAGATTTTCACGCCTTCACTGGCGGCCAGTTTGGCGGCGGTCAGCGGGTCGATTTCGCCGCCATTGTTCGCACCGTCGGTGACCAGGATCAGCACCCGGCTCTGGGCCGGACGCATGCGCAGGCGCTTCAGGGCCAGACCGATGGCGTCACCAATCGCGGTGTTCTTGCCGGCGATGCCGATCCGCGCTTCATCGAGCCAGACCCGAACGGTGCGCCGGTCAAACGTCAGGGGGGCTTGCAGGTAGGCCTGGCTGCCAAACAGGATCAGGCCGACCCGGTCGCCATCGCGGCTTTCCAGAAAATCACCGAGCAAATGCTGAACCAGCGACAGACGACTGACGTCTTCGTCGTTCCATTGCATGTCCGGGAAATCCATCGAGCCGGACACGTCCACGGCTACCAGCAGATCACGACCGCTGGCGGCAATCGGCAGCGGTTCGCCGAGCCATTGCGGGCGGGCGGCGGCGATCAGCAGAAACAACCACAGCAGCATGAACGGCGCCTGCTGGCGCCACGCTGGCAGATTGGCCCGGGCGCGACGGCGAGCGAGGCCTTCCAAGTCACCGAGGAAACTCACTTTCAACGCCGGCTCGCCGCTGTCGGCCACCGGCAGCACGAGGCGCATCAGCCACGGCAGCGGCAACAGCAGGAAGATCCACGGCCAGGCGAACTCAAACATGTTTGCGGATCCAGGTGTCGACCGCCTGGGTCAGGCCAGCGATGGCTTTGTCGTCGAGTTTGCACTCGGGTTTGTAGGCGCCTTCGACAAGCACCATCCAGCGGGTCAGGCCGGCGGCGGGGCAACGGTTGTCGAGAAACGCCAGCCATTTGCGGCCGTTGAGGGTATGGCTCTGGCTGTAGGGATAGTGGTTGCGGCACAGGCGCTTGAGCAGGCCGTTGAGCTGCTGCAGCCAGGCCCCGGCCGGGGCGCCGTCGTAGGGTTTGGGCATCTGCGCCAGTTCGGCGAGTGCAGCGATGCGCACCGGGTCGAGCGGCAGTTCGGCGCGCACGATCGGTTTCTTTTTGATCGGAATGAAACGTCGCAGCCGCCAGATCGCGAAACCGATTACCGGCAACAGTAAAAGCAGCAGCCACCAGCCCGGCGCCGGCGGCCAGAAGGCAATCGGTGGCGGGGAGATCAGCGGTTGCAGTTGTTCGAGGCCGTTCATCGACCTTTCCCCGGACGCTGCGGGTTAAGGAATTCGCGCATCTGTTCGACCATTTCGCTCTGGGTGCTCAGCGGCATCAGCAGCACTCGCAGTTTCTGCGCGAGCAGTTCCCAGCGGGCGATCCGCGCTTCGGCCTGAGCGCGGTAGGTCTGGCGCAGGTCGAAATTCAGGGTGTCGAGTTCCAGTTGCGCGCCGCGCTCGGCGAATCTCAGCAGTCCGGCGGCGGGCAGGGCGTGATCCAGCGGATCGGACAGCGGCAGCATCAGCAAATCGCAATGCCGCGACAGCAGGCTCAATTGCTGCTCGGCGCTGTCGGACAGTGCGCGCTCATCGCAGATCACGATCACCAGACTGCCCGGTCGCAGCACTTCGCGGGCCCGGCGCAACGCCACGCCAAACGCATCGCGATCCGGCTCGCGCTCGCTGTGTAGCGACTGATTGACCTTCACCAGCCGGTTGAGCAATTGCAACAGGCTCTGCTTGCTACGGCGCGGTTTGATTTCGTAATGCTCGTTGTCGCCGAATACCAGCCCGCCCACCCGGTCGTTGTGACCCAGCGCGGCCCAGCCGATCAGCGCCGCCGCCTGCGCCGCGAGCACCGACTTGAACATCAGCCCGGAGCCGAAGAACAGCCGCGTGCTCTGCTCGACCATGATGAAAATCGGCCGTTCCCGTTCTTCATGGAACAGTTTGGTGTGCGGTTCCTGCGTCCGCGCAGTGACGCGCCAGTCGATGGTGCGCACGTCGTCGCCGGCCTGATAGACCCGCACCTGATCGAAGTCGACGCCGCGACCACGGAATTTCGAGTGGTGCAGGCCGATCAGCGGGCTGCGCTGGCTCGGCGTGGAAAACAGCTGCACTTCGCGCACGCGGTGACGCATCTCGATCAGCTCGGCGAGGCTGATACGGATGCCCGGTTCGGACGGCAGAGAGGCGTTCATCGGGGTCAAGCGACGGCTACGACGTCGAGAATCCGTTGCACCACCCGATCCTGGTCGATGCCGGCGGCTTCGGCCTCGAACGACAGAATGATGCGGTGACGCAACACGTCGAACAGCACAGCCTGGATGTCTTCCGGGCTGACGAAGTCGCGACCGGCCAGCCAGGCGTGAGCGCGGGCGCAGCGGTCGAGGGCGATCGAGCCGCGCGGGCTGGCGCCGTAGGCGATCCACTCGGCCATTTCCGGGTCGAACTTGGCCGGGTTGCGCGTGGCCATGACCAGTTGCACGAGGTATTCCTCCACGGCGTCCGCCATGTACAGGCCGAGGATTTCCTTGCGCGCGGCGAAGATCGCCTGCTGGCTGACCCGGCGTTCAGGCTTGGTTTCGCCGTTCAGGGCTTCGCCCCGGGCCTGTTGCAGGATGCGGCGTTCGACGGCGGCGTCCGGAAAACCGATTTTCACGTGCATCAGGAAACGGTCGAGCTGGGCTTCGGGCAGCGGATAGGTGCCTTCCTGCTCGATCGGGTTCTGCGTGGCCATCACCAAAAACAGCGGCGACAGCTCGTAAGTGCTGCGCCCGACACTGACCTGACGCTCGGCCATGGCTTCAAGCAGCGCCGATTGTACCTTGGCCGGGGCACGGTTGATTTCGTCCGCCAGCACCAGGTTGTGGAAGATCGGGCCTTGCTGGAACACGAAACTGCCGGTTTCCGGGCGATAGATCTCGGTGCCGGTGATGTCGGCGGGCAGCAGGTCCGGGGTGAACTGGATGCGATGGAACTGGGCTTCGATGCCCTCGGCGAGCTCTTTGATCGCTTTGGTCTTGGCCAGACCCGGAGCGCCCTCGACCAGCATGTGGCCGTCGGCGAGCAGGGCGATGAGCAAGCGCTCGATAAGTTTTTCCTGGCCGAGAATCTGCGTTGAAAGAAAGGTTCGCAGCGCCAGCAGCGCTTCACGATGTTCCATCGATGACTGTTCCTGGAAAGGGTGGCCACAGGCGTTCGGATAACGCCGGGGCTGGGGGCGTTACTTTAATCCATCGCAGGGGGTGGCGACTAACGGCATTTTGCGCAAAGTGCGGGAAATGACCGGGGCAATTGTTGGAATTTTGTAGGGCGGGGGAGGTGAGCTGTACTCGAGGGCCCTTTCGCGAGCAAGCCCGCTCCCACAATGGACCGTGTCTTACTGACAGAACGCGGTCAATGTGGGAGCGAGCTTGCTCGCGAAGGCGCCAGTTCAGACACCATCAAATCTGGCTGATAAAGGTGCCAGTACCATCAAGAATGTTCTTCAGGGTTTCCTCGACCTCGGCCAGATCCACCATATCCGGATTGAAGGTGATTTCCAGCACATCATCCCCATTCAACGCATCGGCATCCGCCGCGGCGATTTCGATCTTCAGCAAGGTCTTGGTGAGGGTGACTTTCACGCCATCAAGGGTCGACGGCTCGCCATCCAGCGTGATCTCCAACTCATCCTCGTCCGGGTAGCGGCTCATCAGGAACATGTCGCCCTTGTCGCTGTGGCAGCAGAGCATGGCCATGTTGTCTTCTTCGTCGTCGCACGGGTTGACGATCAAAAGGGCGGTGGTCATTTGCATGGGGAATTCCTGCCTCGGCGGGCTTGTTGGTCGCAATTGGGCGCGATTCTGCCAGCCCCCGGGAATTTCTGCATGTGAGAGTGTCAGAGGATGTGTCGTGAACGCGACACAGGTCAATGGTCATTCCTGGCACGCCTGTACCGTAAAAACGGGCATTCAGACCGGCGTTCCGCCCCATGAATGCTAGTGTTTACCGATGCGCAGGCCTTGGTTTACGTGCCAATGACCGAATATGTCGCAGCACCGCAAGCAGACACATTGTCGCACCCATTAAGCTGCGCAACGGATGAGCACCCGTAAAGGCATTGCCAGGGCCCCACGAGCGGCGCCGGGCAGTCGTTTTTGCAGATGCCCATTCATGGAAGGTGAATGTGACCTGAGTGTCTCGTCCAGCTTCACCCACCTGTCACCCTGTTTCCTCTGCCCGAGAATCAGGAACAGGGCGACGGAACGCCCCGAAAGGGGTTTTGTACGCGACGCTTTCCATCAATAACAAGCCCAAGCGGAGTACCACAGATGGCGTTCTTCACCGCAGCCAGCAAAGCCGACTTCCAGCACCAACTGCAAGCGGCACTGGCGCAGCACATCAGTGAACAGGCACTGCCACAAGTGGCGCTGTTCGCTGAACAATTCTTCGGCATCATTTCCCTGGACGAGCTGACCCAACGTCGCCTCTCCGACCTCGCTGGCTGTACTCTTTCTGCGTGGCGCCTGCTTGAGCGCTTCGATCACGCGCAACCACAAGTGCGCGTCTACAACCCCGATTACGAACGTCACGGCTGGCAGTCGACCCACACCGCGGTCGAAGTGCTGCACCATGACTTGCCGTTCCTGGTGGACTCGGTGCGTACCGAGCTGAACCGTCGCGGCTACAGCATCCACACCCTGCAGACCACCGTGCTGAGCGTGCGTCGTGGCAGCAAGGGCGAGTTGCTGGAAATCCTGCCAAAAGGTTCGACCGGCGAAGGCGTGCTGCACGAGTCGCTGATGTATCTGGAAATCGACCGCTGCGCCAACGCGGCCGAACTGAATGTGCTGACCAAGGAACTGGAGCAGGTTCTGGGTGAAGTCCGCGTCGCGGTCGCCGATTTCGAGCCGATGAAGGCCAAGGTGCAGGAAATCCTCACCAAGCTCGATAACAGCGCATTCGCCGTCGATGCCGACGAAAAGAACGAAATCAAGAGCTTCCTGGAATGGCTGGTGGGCAACCACTTCACCTTCCTCGGCTACGAAGAATTCACCGTCACCGATGAGCCGGATGGCGGCCACATCAAGTACGACCAGAATTCCTTCCTCGGCCTGACCAAACTGCTGCGCACCGGCATGACCTATGACGAGCTGCGCATCGAAGACTACGCCGTGAATTACCTGCGCGAACCGACGCTGCTGTCGTTCGCCAAAGCCGCGCACCCGAGCCGCGTACACCGTCCGGCCTACCCGGACTACGTGTCGATCCGCGAACTCGACGCCGACGGCAAAGTGATCAAGGAACACCGCTTCATGGGCCTGTACACCTCGTCGGTGTATGGCGAAAGCGTGCGTGTCATCCCGTTCATCCGCCGCAAGGTCGAGGAAATCGAGCGTCGCTCGGGCTTCCAGGCCAAGGCTCACTTGGGCAAGGAACTGGCGCAGGTTCTGGAAGTGCTGCCGCGTGACGACCTGTTCCAGACCCCGGTCGACGAACTGTTCAGCACCGTGATGTCGATCGTGCAGATCCAGGAACGCAACAAGATCCGCGTGTTCCTGCGCAAAGACCCGTACGGTCGTTTCTGCTACTGCCTGGCCTACGTGCCGCGCGACATCTACTCCACCGAAGTTCGCCAGAAAATCCAGCAAGTGCTGATGGAGCGCCTGAAGGCTTCCGACTGCGAATTCTGGACCTTCTTCTCCGAGTCCGTGCTGGCTCGCGTGCAACTGATCCTGCGCGTCGACCCGAAAAACCGCATCGACATCGACCCGCTGCAACTGGAAAACGAAGTGATCCAGGCCTGCCGCAGCTGGCAGGACGACTACGCCGCCCTGACCGTCGAAACCTTCGGCGAAGCCAACGGCACCAACGTGCTGGCCGACTTCCCGAAAGGCTTCCCGGCCGGTTACCGCGAGCGTTTCGCAGCGCATTCGGCCGTGGTCGACATGCAGCACCTGCTCAACCTGAGCGAGAAGAAGCCGCTGGCCATGAGCTTCTACCAGCCGCTGGCTTCCGGCCCGCGCGAGCTGCACTGCAAGCTGTATCACGCCGATACCCCGCTGGCACTGTCCGACGTACTGCCGATCCTGGAAAACCTCGGTCTGCGCGTGCTGGGTGAATTCCCGTACCGTCTGCGTCACACCAACGGCCGCGAGTTCTGGATCCACGACTTCGCGTTCACCGCCGCCGAAGGCCTGGACCTGGACATCCAGCAACTCAACGACACCCTGCAGGACGCGTTCGTCCACATCGTCCGTGGCGATGCCGAGAACGATGCGTTCAACCGTCTGGTGCTGACCGCCGGCCTGCCATGGCGCGACGTTGCGCTGCTGCGTGCCTACGCCCGCTACCTGAAGCAGATCCGCCTGGGCTTCGACCTCGGCTACATTGCCAGCACCCTGAACAACCACACCGACATCGCTCGCGAACTGACCCGGTTGTTCAAGACCCGTTTCTACCTGGCCCGCAAGCTCGGCAGCGATGATCTGGACGACAAGCAACAACGTCTGGAACAGGCGATCCTGACCGCGCTGGACGACGTTCAAGTTCTCAACGAAGACCGCATCCTGCGTCGTTATCTGGACCTGATCAAAGCGACCCTGCGGACCAACTTCTATCAGACCGACGCCAACGGCCAGAACAAGTCGTACTTCAGCTTCAAGTTCAACCCGCACTTGATCCCTGAGCTGCCGAAACCGGTTCCGAAGTTCGAAATTTTCGTTTACTCGCCACGCGTCGAAGGCGTGCACCTGCGCTTCGGCAACGTCGCTCGCGGCGGCCTGCGCTGGTCCGACCGTGAAGAAGACTTCCGTACCGAAGTCCTCGGCCTGGTAAAAGCCCAGCAAGTGAAGAACTCGGTCATCGTGCCAGTGGGCGCGAAGGGCGGCTTCCTGCCGCGTCGCCTGCCACTGGGCGGCAGCCGTGACGAGATCGCGGCCGAGGGCATCGCCTGCTACCGCATCTTCATCTCGGGCCTGCTGGACATCACCGACAACCTGAAGGACGGCAAACTGGTACCGCCGGCCAACGTCGTGCGTCATGACGACGATGACCCGTACCTGGTGGTCGCGGCGGACAAGGGCACTGCAACCTTCTCCGACATCGCCAACGGCATCGCCATCGACTACGGCTTCTGGCTGGGTGACGCGTTCGCGTCCGGTGGTTCGGCCGGTTACGACCACAAGAAAATGGGCATCACCGCCAAGGGCGCGTGGGTTGGCGTTCAGCGCCACTTCCGCGAGCGCGGCATCAATGTCCAGGAAGACAGCATCACGGTGGTCGGCGTGGGCGACATGGCCGGTGACGTGTTCGGTAACGGCCTGTTGATGTCCGACAAGCTGCAACTGGTTGCCGCGTTCAACCACCTGCACATCTTCATCGACCCGAACCCGAACCCTGCCACCAGCTTCGTCGAGCGTCAGCGCATGTTCGACCTGCCGCGTTCGGCGTGGTCCGACTACGACACCAGCATCATGTCCGAAGGCGGCGGCATCTTCTCGCGCAGCGCGAAGAGCATCGCCATCTCGCCACAGATGAAAGAGCGCTTCGACATCCAGGCCGACAAGCTGACCCCGACCGAACTGCTGAACGCCTTGCTCAAGGCGCCGGTGGATCTGCTGTGGAACGGCGGTATCGGTACTTACGTCAAAGCCAGCACCGAAAGCCACGCCGATGTCGGCGACAAGGCCAACGATGCACTGCGCGTGAACGGCAACGAACTGCGCTGCAAAGTGGTGGGCGAGGGCGGTAACCTCGGCATGACCCAACTGGGTCGTGTGGAATTCGGTCTCAATGGCGGCGGTTCCAACACCGACTTCATCGACAACGCCGGTGGCGTGGACTGCTCCGACCACGAAGTGAACATCAAGATCCTGCTGAACGAAGTGGTTCAGGCCGGCGACATGACCGACAAGCAACGCAACCAGTTGCTGGCGAGCATGACCGACGAAGTCGGTGGTCTGGTGCTGGGCAACAACTACAAGCAGACTCAGGCCCTGTCTCTGGCGGCCCGCCGCGCTTATGCGCGCATCGCCGAGTACAAACGTCTGATGGGAGACCTGGAAGGCCGTGGCAAGCTGGATCGCGCCATCGAGTTCCTGCCGACCGAAGAGCAACTGGCCGAACGCGTTGCCGAAGGCCATGGCCTGACCCGTCCAGAGCTGTCGGTGCTGATCTCGTACAGCAAGATCGACCTCAAGGAGCAGCTGCTGGGCTCCCTGGTGCCGGACGACGACTACCTGACCCGCGACATGGAAACGGCGTTCCCGCCGACCCTGGTCAGCAAATTCTCCGAAGCCATGCGTCGTCACCGCCTGAAGCGCGAGATCGTCAGCACCCAGATCGCCAACGATCTGGTCAACCACATGGGCATCACCTTCGTTCAGCGACTCAAAGAGTCCACCGGCATGACCCCGGCGAACGTGGCGGGCGCTTATGTGATCGTGCGCGACATCTTCCACCTCCCGCACTGGTTCCGTCAGATCGAAGCGCTGGACTATCAGGTTTCCGCTGACGTGCAACTGGAGCTGATGGACGAGCTGATGCGTCTGGGCCGTCGCGCCACGCGCTGGTTCCTGCGTGCCCGCCGCAACGAGCAGAACGCTGCCCGTGACGTCGCGCATTTCGGTCCGCACCTGAAGGAGCTGGGCCTGAAGCTGGACGAGCTGCTGAGCGGCGAAATCCGCGAAAACTGGCAAGAGCGTTATCAGGCGTACGTCGCCGCCGGTGTTCCGGAATTGCTGGCGCGTATGGTGGCAGGCACTACCCACCTCTACACGCTGCTGCCGATCATCGAAGCGGCCGACGTGACCGGTCAGGACCCAGCCGAAGTGGCCAAGGCATACTTCGCCGTGGGCAGCGCGCTGGACATCACCTGGTACATTTCGCAGATCAGCGCCTTGCCGGTTGAAAACAACTGGCAAGCCCTGGCCCGCGAAGCGTTCCGCGACGACGTCGACTGGCAGCAACGCGCGATCACCATCGCCGTGCTGCAAGCGGGCGGCGGTGATTCGGACGTGGAAACCCGTCTGGCACTGTGGATGAAGCAGAACGACGCCATGATCGAACGCTGGCGCGCCATGCTGGTGGAAATCCGTGCCGCCAGCGGCACCGACTACGCCATGTACGCGGTGGCCAACCGCGAGCTGAACGACGTGGCGCTGAGCGGTCAGGCAGTTGTGCCTGCTGCAGCGACTGCGGAGCTTGAGCTTGCTTGAGTAGCCGTTGAATGAAAAAGCCCCGCTCTCGAAAGAGGCGGGGCTTTTTATTTATGGCGGGTTTATGCGCGGGTCTGCGAGATATCAATCCTCGTCAATCAAATCCTCGTACGTGTCCGGCGTAGCGCCGGGGTAATCAACATTCCTTTGCAGGATTTCGAGGTTGAACTTCAGGGTTGTACCTGCGCGCTCACTGAAATATTGAGCGTTGCTATTGGACTGGATGATTCCGGCATTTCGGGCTTTCAGGTAAATATTTGCGCTGTTTGTGCCCAGGTCATCAAGTGTGATGATTCTTTTGTTGTCATCCAGCAAGTTGAAGGAGGTTGTTTTTCCGCCAGCACCCGGCATGGCGCTGAGCTTCCCGGTAGCGCCTTTGCTGATGTAGTGAGCAAAGTAACCATGACCGCGAATCTCGATGTTGTAGTAATCCTCGTAACATGCGAAGTAGGCAATGAACTTGGGGTAGGTTCGTGTCGGTCCAGCCGGGTGGCGCGGTTGGGACGGCAGCGTGGTGAGGACATTGGCTTCGCTGGCAGGGTAGCTTTCATTCAGCAGATTCCGGAAAGTCAAACGGCTGCCGTTATATTCCAGGTGTGCGTAAAACGATCTTTTTTGATTCAGGCTCATAATGATCTTCCATGATGTCGAGTGGGTCTTGCGTGGTGTGGCGACTAATCTAATTGAGGTTTTTTCAGATGGAAGTCTACAAGCGTTGCGAGGTATTGCTGTGTGAGGGACATGACGGCTGAGGGCAGTTTTAAAGCGGGTTTGAATGTTGTTTTATACTTCTATTTTAATATGTGTATTTCGAAGTAATACCTCTCCCTGGCGATCTCCTTTCCGGGAGATGCCAGGGATCAAAGGGGGGCTGTCAGTGCAGGTTTTGCCCCTGCTCGTGATCAAGCATCGACACGTTACCTGCCGACCTGGTCAATAAATTACTGAGCGACTGGTCAAATTTCTGCAGCGCCCGAACTTGTACGTTCTGCTGTTCATTGATATCCGCCACGATATCTTCCGAACGTTTGTAATCCGCCCACAACGGACTCAGCGCTCTGGCGTCCGTCCCTTGGGCCGTGCCGATATAGTTGAACTTCCCGTCATAAAAGTCCGCACTCACATCCGCCTTGACGTCCGAACTGCGCGACGTAATCAACTGGCTGTGAGTGTCGACGATCGCCACCACATCCGGACTGGCCGCCCGCAGGCTCTGCATGTCCGGGTACACCGTCACCGAGCCGAACTGACGTTGCAGCGAAGCTTTCACCCAATCCACCGCCATGTCCGGTTTCGAGGTGGCGACGTAGGCATCGTGGATCGGCTGCACCAGCAGGCTCTGGCCGAAACCGGTGCCGGCGTTGGCCTGGTAGTTGCGCAGGTAGTCGCGGTTGGTCTGGGTGCTCGGGCTGTAAATCACGCCCAGCGACACGCCAGGGCCAGCCTTGACGGTGGTCATATGGCTGCGGCCAACCGGGTGGGGCAGCAAGGTGTCGAGCGACGATACCGCTTTGGGCGCGGTGGGGACCGAGCAGGCCGTCAGTGTCAGCAGTGAAAGGAACAGAGTGCTGGCGAACGCAGGTTTCATGGTGTTTCTCCCGTGAAACAACTTCAGTCGGAAAGTTTAAGTTGCCACTCTTCGCGGCAGTTGAATCAGACTAAACCTGTGGCGGTTTTATGAAACGACCAATCAGTGAAGTTATCAGGAGACCAATAGTTTGATTTGCTGTAAGCCGCGCAGGTTAATTGCGACCAGTATTAAAAACGCCCAAATCGACGATTTGAGCGTTTTTATTTATGGCTGACGTAACAGCAATCAGTTTTCCAGAGGGATCAACACTTTCTCATCGGGCGACAGCACCATGAATACCAGTAACTTGGCCGGTTTGCTCTTGCTGGCGTTTTTCGAGATCAAATGCTCGGAACCGGCCGGCTCGTACCAGTATTGGCCCTTCTTGTAGGTGACCGGTTGTTCACCTTTGACCTGGGAAACGATCTCGCCTTCGAGCACGTAGGCCATGGCCGTGCCGTCGTGTTTGTGGGCGATCGAGGACTGGCCGGGTTTGTAATCGACTTCGATCATCATGGCTTTTTTGCCGGGGACGTTTTTCAGCATCTGATCCTGCAGCACCGAGATTTTCTCGGACGGGGAATCGGTGCCGTGGGCCAGTGCCGAAGCGCTGATGGTAAGGGCCAGAGCGGCGAACGGGGCGGCAAGCAAGTGCAGGACTTTCATGGTGATCACCTGATCAAGTGGGGGAGTCGGTAATCACAGTAGTCCGCGTGCCGGGGTATTCAAACGGCCAATATTCGGGAAGTTCGGGTGACCAATCTGGGGGATTTCAGCGCATTCAAATACGCCATCGCGAGCAGGCTCGCTCCCACATTCAACCGTATTCAAATGTGGGAGCGAGCCTGCTCGCGATGGGGGTCTTTAAGGTCAAACGATCGGAAAGGAGTTGAAATCCACGCTATTGGCCAGACGACTGTCGATCAAGTCAATAAACCCCTGAGCTTCCGGGCGATTGAAATGCGCCTGCATCGCCGCTTCCGACTGCCAGCGGGCGCTGACCGTCCAGCGGTGGCTGTCCTCGGGGCAGCGGTCGACCATGTAGGAATCGCAGCCCGGCGTTTCGCGCAGGGTTTCGACGATCTTCTGCAACTGCTTGCCCAGCTCCTCCGATCGGCCGGCTGCAGCCTGCACCTGTACGGTGTTGATCACTTCGTTGGACATTGCTCACACTCCTGAATCAGGCCGGACGAATCCTGCTCATTGAGGGATAACGCTTGTGCAGGATAGGCCTGCACCCCCGGATCACCAATAACCAATCGGCGGTTAATCGTTTAGTCCAATCTAACCAACAACCTGTTGCAGAATGTCGCGCAGGCGGTCGAGCGCAATGTCGATGTCCAGCGTCTCGATGGCGCCGAAACCGAAGTACATCCCGCTTTTGGCCGGCTGCTGGTAATAGAAGCCGTCGATGGCGTACAGCCCGACTTCGACCTTTTTCGCCAGTTCGATCACCAGCGGCAAATCGATCGGCACCTTGCAGAACACCGCCATGTGAAACCCCGCGCTGGGCGGAACGGCCTCCAGCCACGGCGACAGATCGGTGGCCATGCGCGCCAGGATCCGCTCGCGGCGCTGGGCATAAATGGTGTGGCAGCGGCGGATGTGCTTGAGCAGGCAACCCTCGGCGATGAACTTGGCCAGCGCCCATTGAGGCAGGGTGGAAGCGTGCAGATCGGTGAGCTGCTTGGCGCGGATCACCGCTTCAAGGATCGCCGGCGGCAGGATCGCGTAGCCGAGCCGCAGCTCCGGCAGCAGGGTTTTCGAGAAGGTGCCGACGTAGGCGACGATGCCGCGCTGATCGAGCTTGTGCAGCGAATCGGTCGGGCGGCCCTCGTAGCGGAACTCGCTGTCATAGTCGTCCTCGATGATGATCGCGCCCAGCTCATGGGCCCGTTCGAGCAGGGCTTCGCGCCGCGCCTGGCTCATCGGCATGCCCAGCGGAAACTGGTGTGATGGCGTCACGTAGATCAGCCGCGTGCCCTCGGGAATCCGCTCGACCTGAATGCCCTCGGCATCCACCGGCACGCCGACCACCGTCGCCCCGTGAGTGCCGAACAGCAGCCGCGCCGGCGGGTAACCGGGATCTTCCATCGCCACCAGACTGCCGGGGCGAATCAGAACCCGGGTGATCAAATCCAGCGCCTGTTGCGCGCCGTTGCACACCACGATGTCCTCGTCCTGACAATTCACGCCACGGGAAAACGCGATGTGCCGGGCAATCGCATTGCGCAGCGCCGGCAGGCCCTCCGGCACGCTGTAGAAACCTTTGGAATTGGCCATCTGCCGCAGCGCATGAGAGACGCAGCGGCGCCAGTCATCCTGGGGAAACTGGCCCTTGCTGGTGGCGCCGCCGATGAAGTCATAGCGCAGCGAACCCTCGAGCGTCGGATGCCGCAGGAACACCGGCAGATTGCGCCAGCTCTCGATGACCTCGGAACTGGCCAGTTCGGAATGGCTTTGCTTGCGCTGCACCGGCGTCGAGCGGGCGTTGACGTACGTGCCTTTGCCGATCACGCCAGTGAGGAAATTCTCGTAGGTGAGCTGCGCGTAAGTGTCGGAAATGGTCTTGCGCGAAATGCCCAGTTGCTCGGCGAGCAAACGGCTGGGCGGCAACTGCGTGCCGGCGGCCAGACGCCCGGATTCAATGGCGCCGCGCAGTTGCTGGTACAACTGACCGGCCAGGTCCTTGCGGCCGTTGATCACGACATGAAGTTCCATACCGAGGGGGCTCTCCGGGCGATTGAGTGTGCCGGCCAGATTACTCCCGAATGCGGTATCGGCAGAAGTTGCGTAGTGCAAATCCCCCGAATTGGTCACTTACCCTTGTGGGAGCGAGCAAGCCCGCTCCCACAGTTATTGTGTTTGGCGCGGGACTAGTGGTCTGCCGTTTTTTCGTGGAATTGGGGCTGTAACGTTGCCGCACCAGCGCTTACCGTGAAATCACTCTTCTGCTGCCCGAGGCCCGCCCATGTCCCCGCGTCTGGATTACTACAGCGCTTCACCCAAAGCCATGAAAGCGATGATTGCCCTGGAAGCGCTGACCAGCAGCCTGAGCATTGAGCCGCCGCTGCTGCACCTGATCAAGATCCGCGCCTCGCAACTCAACGGCTGCGCGTTCTGCACCGACATGCATTCGGTGGAAGCGCGGCGGGCAGGGGAAACGGATCGACGGCTGTACGCCATCGCGGTCTGGCGCGACAGCGGCTTCTTCAACCTGCGCGAGCGTGCGGCGCTGGCCTGGACCGAGGCCGTGACGCTGCTGGCGGATAGCCGGGTGCCCGACGATGTTTACCAGCAGGCGCGGGAGCAGTTCAACGAGACGGAACTGGTGGACCTGACCATGGCCGTCAGCACCATCAACAGCTGGAATCGCCTGGCAGTGAGCTTCCGCCAAATCCCCAGCGACTGATCACTTGCCCAGCAGCGGTGAAGCGCCGGTATTCACCGGCGGCCGTTGCGGTTTCACCGACGTGCCAAACTTGTTGCCCATCCGCGTTGCGGTGGCCGCCGGCGTCGCCAGCCCCACTTGATTCGGCGGGCGCTTGTTGACCGGCACATTCATCGCTCCCTGATTCTTCTGCGCAGCCGCCGCGCCGTCGGGGTTGTTACCCATCTGCTGGCTCAGGCAATCGTAATTCGGCGCCTTGTAGCCACCCACCGTCACCTCGATGCAGCCCAGCGGTTCCTCCGCGTGCGCACCGCCCAACACCGTCAGCAACAACCCGCCGAAGACGACTTTCCAGACTGATTTCATGCCTGCCTCCTGGCCGGCCCGAAGGGGCCGCTCTAGCTCAAGAGTCTAGTGCAACGGCGGCGTCGATCCCGTGATGGTTTTTTTGCAGTGGCCGTCACACCAGATTCATAAACAGCCCTCAGGATGACGGTTTTCAGGGATACATCAGCCGTGCAGCGAGGCCGTGCCAGGGAGGATGTTGTGCGCTCAGCGCTCGTGCGCCAGCTCTGTCTGGGGCTGCTGCTTGGCTTGTTTCTGAGCCGTGCCGGCGCCGACCCGATGCCGGCGACGATGCGCATGACGCTGCACATCCCGGCCCAGGAACTGGCCCGCGCCCTCGATCAGTTCAGCCGCGCCACCGGCATGGCGGTGCTGGTCGACAGCCAGTTGAGTCGCGGTCGACGCTCGTTGGCGGTGGATGGCGAATTCACCGCCGCCGAAGCGTTGCGCCGGATGCTCGGCGGCAGCGGGTTGATGGCCAAGTACAGCCGCGACGACGCGTTCACCTTGCAAGTGGCGCAGGTCGAGGAAGTGCCGTTGCCGGCGGAGAAACCCACCCCCGCCAGCGCAGCCGTCAACCGCAGTTACGCCACGGCAGTGCAGGCCGCGATTGAACGCAACCTGTGCCGTTCGCCGCTGACCCGGCCCGGCAGTTTTCGCGCGGTGTTGCAGTTGTGGATCGGCCGCGACGGCGTGGTGCAGCACAACCGGTTGCTCACCTCGACCGGCGATGTTCGGCGCGATGCCGCGCTGGTGGACAGTTTTCACACGCTCAAGATCGACCGGCCCACACCCGGCGCATTGCGCCAGCCAGTCACGTTGCTGTTGTTACCCGAATCGTCAGGAAAGCGCATGGAATGCACACAATGGGAAGGAGTTTCCGGGGGATGAAAGACGCCGGACAAAGTTCGATGGTCCAGCTGTTCCTGACGTCCTATGAGGACTTTCGGGTGCGCCTGCGACGCCGTCTCGGCTCGGAGGACCTGGCCAACGACGTGCTGCACGAAACCTACCTGCGGGTCGACCGCATGGAAGCACCGCCGAACCTGCTGCGGCCCAACGCCTACCTCTATCGCATGGCCCTCAACATTGCCGCCGACCGCCGTCAGGCCGATGCGCGACTGCTCACCGGCAGCGAAGTCGAAGAACTGCTGCAAGTCAGCGACGAAACGCTGGACCCGATGCGCGTGGTCGGCGGCCAAAAGGAAATCCAGTCCCTGCTCAGCGCCCTCTACGAACTGCCGGCCCGGCGCCGCCGGATCTTCATCGCCGCACGCCTGGAAGAAGCGCCACACCTGGAAATCTCCCAGCGTTTCGGCATCTCCACGCGCATGGTCGAGAAGGAAATCAAGGCTGCCCTCGGACACTGCGCGGCCAAACTGGAAAGAAAAGTGTTTCAACGGTTCGGTCGCGGGGCCGGAAAACCGTCTAGTGAATGAAGCTCCCGATCAACCCGTCGAGTACCTGCGCGTTTGAACATCTTCCGTCTGACACCTGCCGAGCCCACGCCTGCCGAGCGTCTGCAAAGCGAAGCCCGCGACTGGCTGATCCTGCTGACCTCCGGCCGCGCCACGGTTGCCGACGCCCGAGCGCTGCGCCAGTGGTGCGCCCAAAGCCCCGAACACGCGCGCGCCTTTGAAGAGTGCAAGGCCTTGTGGCACCTGCTGCAACCGGCGGCCGAAGCGACTCAGGCGCCACGACGGTTTGGACGCCGGGCGTTTCTCGGCGGCGCGATTGCCGCGTCGGCGGCGTTCCTGCTGGTGCGCGGCACGATCCCGGGCGGGTTCTCCGGGCTTGGCGCCGATTACATCACCGAAGTCGGCCAGCAACGTCGGGTCGAACCGGCCGATGGCTTGAGCCTTGAACTGAACACCCAGACCCGCATCAATCAGCGTTCGGTGGACGAGGGCGTGCAAGGCTTTGAACTGGTCAGCGGCGAAGTCGAAGTGCAGACCGCGCGGTTGCCAATGGCGATGCAGGCCGGTGGTGGTTGGTTGCGGGCGAGCAGGGCGTGGTTCAACCTGCGTAACCTCGATCAACAGGTGTGCGTGACGTGCCTGGATGGCGCGGTGGATGTGGAAGTTGAAGGCCGCAGCCTGCGCCTGGAACCAGGGCAGCAATTGACCTACGACGCGCAACAGGTTGGCACCGTGCAAAGCGTCGACACGGCGGCGGTCACCAACTGGCGCCAACAGGTCCTGGTGTTCAACGGCACGACCCTCAGCCAGATGATCGACGAGATCAACCGCTACCGCCCAGGCATGTTGCTGTTGCTCAACCGCGAACTCGGCCAACGCCGCGTACAGGCGCGTTTCTCCCTCGACCAACTGGCCGGCGTAGGCGCGCTGATCCGCGATGCCTACGGCGTCAAATGCACCGAGTTGCCGGGCGGTGTAGTCGTTCTCAGCTAATGTAAATACCAACTCCCCGTGGAAGCGGGCTTGCTCGCGAAGGCTTTTATACACTCATACCATCATCAGCGATCCCCCCTTTTTTCGGGCAGGTGAACTCACCTAATAGACTCGTGGTTGTGGTGCAGCAGGTTACATCTCGAGGGAGGCAGTGCTGAGCCAGGGGGCTTCCGTATGTCCATCACCCGGGCGGGGAAATGAGGTCAACAGCGCACTGGTCGCTGGTTTGAAGATGATCGTCAGATTCTAACCCGGCGTATAAAGAAGCCCGGCTTAGTGTCGGGCTTCTTTACACGGCTATAAGGTTATTTCAAGACAGCTTCAGAGCAGCGAATTGAAAGAGAAAAGTAACGGCCAGGCTTGTAAATACAAGGGCTCTATCCCAGAAGGACTTCGCAGATCTAGCCGAAAGCGTGCATAAAAAAATCCCCAAGATGGCCCCAATGCTGCCGAGCGCCAGGGCACGGTCAGCGTACTTAGCGATTACAATGCAACTCAGTAATGAAAAAACTCCGAGAATGAAGAGGACTTTGTTACTGAAAAATCTGGTGAGCTGGTCGGAATCCTTGTCCATGTTTTGGCCTGCTGTGAACGATGAGCGAATGAGAACTCAGGCTGGTGTAGCCTGATTGTGACTGATGACAAATTATCAGCTGCTGCCTATGATGTCACTATGATGTTATTTCTGTCTAGGTTTGAAGCGTGAGTTGTGTGAGTAAAGGCAGGGATACAACGTCCGAGCGTGCGAGCCGCAGTATCTGGGGGCCACATATACCAGATGGGCCAGGATTGATCGCTACGAGGTTATCCGCGAATTCGCTTAAGACTTCAGTCTAGGATTTCTCGAGTCCTCTGCAATCATCTAGCATGACCTCGGCATTATCAAGGTCAGGTTATTGCTTATCTCTGCAAGCCCGGGGCGTACTTTTAGCGCATTTGAGTGCTAAAGATGACTGAGCTTTAAATTCCATTTTGTCGCGGTTGGTAGTGAATCGCTAACTTTTGGTGTGGTAACGTGGGCTGGTTTTGAATATTTTATAAGGACGAAATTATGGGTGTTAGGTTAGATGAAAGGGATTTGGATGCTTTATCAGATTTCATGCCATTAGAGGGTATTCTAAATACTATCGAGAAGACTCTGAAGTGTTTGAATATGCATAGTTTTGATCATCTTATGGACTCGATGATGCAATTTGGGTCGATGGTAGATGATGCGCCTATAAATCTTGTTCCGACAGATAAATTTCTAGTCTATAAAAGACTTTGGTCTCAGATACTGCGTCGACTGTATGAAAAATATCTTCCGGGCGTAGAGTATGAGTTTGTTTGGAAGTTAGAAGTTACTCCATATTCTTTAATGCTTTGTGCTATTGCGGAAGATAATGTAGCGGCGAGTGCGTTTGGTGCTATTGAAGAATATTTGAATGTTTCCTACTCTGATATTGAAAGTAATTACGAGCTTGTGTTGGAGTATCTCAATTTCGATAGAATTGGTCTCGCAGGTGGGCTTAAGGGAATTCTGCCGACTGAATTGACTCCGGCAACTCGAACAGAGCAACTAAATTTAATTTTTCGTTTAATGAATTTTCCACCTGTAGACGAGTTGGCGGTATTCTTGCAGTTGTACAGGGCGGTCTCGATACAGCAATTAGGCGAAGTGAGCTCAGCATTCACTAATCGCAAAATCACACCAGATGCTGTTCGGCTTGACTTAAATGGCGCTCTCTCTCAAACATATTATTGCCTGGACCACGGCATATTTCGAGAACTCGGTTTAGAAGGATTGGAGAAAAAGCTAAATGACGATCGCTTTACTAAGGATTTTGCATATATTCGAGAGCAGGCTAAGTTGTATCCTCATCATTTAGTTGATTCTTTTATTTGCCCCTGCTGTGGGGTTGATCAGGAAATGAGGCTTCCAGAAGAAATTGCTCAATATATGTTGCTTTTGCAAAAGCGGGAGCTAGTCAGAAAGCTGGGGCTGCTATTTTTTGATAAGTATTTCACCAGTTATAAGCAAAGATTAGTAGAGGGTATCGGTAAATTTGTTACAGATCTAAACTCGGTGAAAAGTCCTCGTTGTTTGATATTGGTTGAGGGTGATACTGAAGAAATATCGATCCCAATAATTGCGTTGCGACTTGGTATTATTTTCGCCGAGCATGGAATTAAGGTTTATAACTCAACCACAAAGCAAAAATTGTCTGCTGACTTTTTCAGTAATATGCGGAAATTTCCACATATGAAGCTGGTCTGTCTTTTGGACTCAGATGCAAAAAAAGAACGGGAAGAAATTGCTCGAAAAGTCAAGGGAAACAAAAATAAGTACCACTTGACTTACATAGGTCGTGGCGCTTTTGAGGATTTATTTGACTTCAAGTCTTCAATAAAGGTCCTCAATGAAATCTACCCGGAAGGAGAAGAAATATTTCTAGATGATTTTGATCCATCTAAAACATTTGATAAAAATGCTGATCGTATTCTTCATGAAAAAAAGAAGGCGAAATTTAATAAGGTGGAGTTTGCCAGCAAAATATCTTTCTCGATAGAGAAGGATAATATCCCTAGTGAGATTATAGAGGTGATTGAGTCTGCTGTTAGGCTAGCTAAAAAGAAAAACTTCCTAGATGAGTAGCAATTTATAAAGGGCATTCTATGGAGTGCCTCGGCGGCTGAGTTGTTAATACCAAGGAACTGTTCGTAATATAACGTGCGCTCATTTTGGCGAAGTGCCCCAGCGTTACATATGTTAATTGCTCTCTAGACATGGCGGTGTGTCAAAGTGCTACCATTGCGACATTTGGGGGGCATTGATTCTTTCGAAGATCTGGTGGCCCCCTAGGCGAACGAGGGAGAGAGTGGTGCAGGTCATTACAGTGAACGCTCGGCTTCGTAAAGGCATTCGATCTTTTCAAAGGGTTCTGATCGATCAGGCAGAGCCTCGCGGGAAAGAAGTGTGGGCGTTTCCGAGTGGAGATAGAGCACCTTGCCTTACCTATGCTTTGGAAACCGATCTCGGGGAAATGCTGTTCGCTATTCCTCCGCCTTGGGATGGGAGACAAGCACACCTGTTCAAGTTGGGTTTTCAGGGCGGCACACTTTCTCCCGATGCTGAGATCAACATTCCTGACGGCCTCAACCGCAAAGTTTCAGGGGTTTTGATAGCTGCTTCTGACGGCGAAACTCTAATCGGTCATCGCGGCACCTTCACGGCATTCCGTGGCCGGGTGCCACGCACCGATGCGTTCGAGCACTTTCAGGATTGGTTGATAGAGGTAGCAGACGACGGTCGGAACGCAGACGTAATCGCTGTGTCCTCAACAAACTCCCCGAGTATCGCGAATGACATTGCTGAGTTCCTATTCAAGGTGAAGCGGCTCAAGGAGCAAAGAAAGGCGGAGCTTGGATATTATGCCGAGAACTCCGATCCGGCCCCTGACGACGAAGAATTGGACGCTAAGTGGCGGGAGCAGAAAGAGTTTGAGGGCAGCAAGTCCTATACTCCTGGCCAAGACAAATGCGAATACCAGTATCTACACGGACCTCTCTGTAATGCCCTCCATCGCAAGCTGGATGACCTCGTTAAGGAAAATTCCGATCTCAAAGTTGGCAAGAACCGTGTCGATTTGGCGCTTGTTAGCAGAGCTACAGAAAAGGCCAAAGTGATTTTTGAGGTCAAAACCAGCAGCGCCATGTCAGCACAGCTCTACGCTGGATTTGGCCAGCTTGCCTACTACCGGCATCGTTTCGGAGATGCTGATACCAAGCTCATCCTCGTGCTGCCGGCGAGCACAGCATCAGATTTTGCAGAAGCGGATTTCTTCAAACAGGCCAACATTCAGGTGTTGTTTGGTGAGGGCGGTCTTTTTCAGAATTCTGACGGTCAAAGCTTGGAAGAAGTGCTGGGCGGCATCCTGTAATCGCCTGCGACGCTGGTCAGTCCATGAAGGTCAGCTCGGTCTGCATCTCCCCGTCAGCGCAATGACATCTCCAAGTCTAAGGGCGTGAGGGATCCAAGCCCGCCAACACGGGGTTGTGCGGTGATACTGGTTTATTGCAGTGGACCAATCACTTGACGGTATTTCTCGGGCCCCTGGAGTGTTTGGCGGGTAAGGCATATCTCCAACCCCAACGGATCCTCCCGCCGATTCCCGCTCAACTGCCGCCACCCCTTGTCCATCTCCCAAACCCGCACCTGCAAATCACTCACCTCACCCAAAACCGCCACCCCAGCCGTAGGCGCCGGCAACGGATACCGACTACGCGCCGGCGCCACCGCGCGATACAACGTGTCCCCCTTGAGCCACCAGCGCACCCGCTGCAAAGCCCCCGGCTGATCCGCCGCGCTACGAATGATGTCCAACCGGAACCCCTTGCTGTCGCTGCTGCGCACCGTAAGCGCAGGCGGGGCCGTCGCCGGTTCATCCTCCGTGCCGACCTTCTTCGGCTCCGTCAGCTCGACCCCCGCGCGCATCTCCACATCCCGCTGCATCTGATTCAACGCCCGCAACAGGCTGTCGCTTTGCTCACCACTGGCCTGCAAATGGCTGTCGGCGCGGGTGACACTGTCCAGCCCCTTCCAGGCAATCAGACTGACCACCGCCATCAACAGAATTGCGACCATCACCTCGATCAGCGTAAAACCTTGTTGTCTGTTCATTGCACGCTAATCCGGCCCGAAGCATCGCGCAGCACACTCAACCGATTGAGCCCGTCAGACAGCGTCAACTGCAGCGGCGGATTGATCCACTCCGCGTTGAGCACCACCTTCTGCTTCGGCTCCACCCGCACCTCCAGCTTCGGACTCTGCCAGGGACGCGGCCGCAACTGCGGGTCCCGATCGAAATGATCAAAGCCCTTGCCACTGTCACTGCGCCGACTGAACCGAAACCCCTTGCCATCGCTCAACCACGCAATCGGCCGGCCATCGGCGCGGGCCTCGGCCTGAGCAATCTGCAGCAACTGCGCCACGCGCTCGGCGTCCTTGCGCAGCAACTGCAACGGATCGGGCTTGATACTCAGACTGATCGCCGCACTGGCGATGCCGATGATCACCAGCACCACCATCAACTCGATCAGCGTAAAACCCTGCTGCCTGCTCCGGTTCATCGAATGCGCACTCCCTTGCGTCCAGCCCCGTCCCAAAAAACCATCCTGCACGGCCAACATGTAAGGCGTGTGAAATAAAACCGTGAGAATTGCCGCGTAGTCTGGTCACCGGGACTAAAAGGAGATTCAGCCCATGAGATTCACCGCACGCTTTTCACCCCCCCAAATCATCCAGGCCGCCGCACTGCTGGCCGCCCTGGTCGGCATCGCCACCTGGTCATCCCTGCTCCTGACCACCGCCGAATCCCACACCCCAGCGGCCACCCCGCAATTGCTCGCGGCGCGCAGCGATAATCCGGCGTTGCAGTGGTTTTCCAACCGCACGGCGCCGGTGGAGATCAAGGTCAGCGGCGTGATGGCGGGGAGTCGGGGGGCGGTGGCGATACTCAGCCTCAACGACGGGCCGCCGAGGAGTTTTTTGCAGGGGGAGCGGGTGAGTCCTGGGGTGAAGTTGGTGGCGGTGGAGGGGGATGGGGTGGTGATTGAGCAGGGTGGGGAGAGGGTGAGGTTGGGGGTGGAGAAGTTGGGGGAGGGGGTGGAGATGCCTAGGTTGGTTAGGCCGTGATTTTGTGGGAAGGGGGAGGTAGTTATTTCGCGTTTCAGCCGGGTCGGAGCCCACTCCTCATTAACCGTTTTTGATCCAAACAAGCATTCATTAATGTCCATGTCTAAGGGGAGTATCCAAGTTCTTAGCAGGCTAATTATTGGGTTATTTAATACGTGAGTAGTACTTGCCACTCAGTACGTCCCGTACCTGTCTGTAATTCGCACCGACCAGATTTGCAATGAGATCTGGATCGAATCCCCATTCGTTCCCGTATTGGCGGATAGAAAGAATTTGATCCCGGTTCAAGGTGTTACTACGCTTGAATATAATCTGCTCGTAAAATTGATCATCAGCCCACCTATCTTTTACCCATGGAGCGAGGCGTGGGCGAGATTCGCCAAGCAGATATTTCGACGTAGCTTTGTCCCGTTCGTCGATGGAAGATTCTGTTCGGTTAAGAAGGCCAAGCTTGTGAAGAAACTGAAATCCTGCAAATCCGCCCGGAATCATGTTTAGGCCTTTTGGGTAAAGAGTGCGCTCGACCATTTTTTCCTCGATCTGCATAGCTTCCTCGTAGGAGAGATTTACATACTGCAACTCAGATAGAAGGATGGCACCTTTTCTCACTAACTCAAAATTTCCCAACCCGGATTGCAAAAGACTGTCGCAGTTGAAAACTTTGCGAAGGGAAGTGTGAAATATTAGTTCGCTACCGGTTAGTGCATCGCGCTGATGTTCTTTGTATCTGGTTTGCCAGTTTCGAGAAGTAAGACCTATGTAGCTGGCTGGCTCGAACTGTAGCTCTGCGAAATCCATGGCCGAAATATTGTGCTCATAAATCATATGGCCACTTTCAACATTGCCCCAGCCCTTCAACACGCACTGTATTGGTACAGAGAAAATACGCCGCGATTGAACATATGCACCCGGCGTTGAACCGTCCCCGTTTTCAGGTGGTTTACCTGAAATCCTCTCGAAATAGCACATTAGCGTGGGTGCTTGCGGCGTGCCGTGCGTGCTTGCTTCCCACGAGTAGAAACACTGGTCTGGTTCTACCTGCTCATCGAAAATTATCAATCGGAATATGATTAATAGATCCTGTTTTCTACCAGCTTTCAAACGCTCCCAGGACTTTTGGCCGTGCCGAGTTCGTTTGTTTATTTTTATTAGTTCGGTTAGGCAGTTTTTTGTTCCGCCATGCATGCCAGCGTTGATCTCCCCAAGTGAAGCTTCAAGTTGGAGAAGACTTGTGCTTGGAATGGGAAGTAGTGCCAGTATGTTTTTTTTTGTCAAGGCATCTACGAATCAAAAAAACACCGTTAGCTGACTCTTTAAAGTTAGGGGGACGTGCTACGTCCGCCGCCAGAAGGTGCGAAACTCATTTGCTTGATGTTTTCTTCGCTTGTATTTCGAATGTCAAGTTTTCTGGTAACCGGTATAGCAAAGATCGCTTGATTTCTCCTTGGAACGCTGTTTGTTGGCGAATATTGTGTTCAATAATTTTGAATGCCTCATGTGGAACTCTGGGGTCTATCATGATCTGAGTGATAAAATTATGAGGCTCGATGTCATACTTAAATAATTCGATATTTCCGGCGCCCTCCGACCAATCGCAAAACATCAGTCGAATTTCATTTTCATGTCTGAAGGCTCGCCGCTTTAGCAGGAGAGAGTTAAAAAGCTTGCCAAATGTTATTTCACCATGCTGGGTGAAAGAGTCTTTTGCTCTTTTGACAAGTTCTGCTTCTCTTAGATATTCAACTTTGCCAATGCAGTGTTCGCAATTTTTTCTATCGATAGTAGCTATGCAAAGGCTGTCCAGTAGCTTGTCAATGGTGGTTCGAATTCTGACGCCATCTTTTTGTGAAGAGTAAATTCTCCACATGGCATCGGATGAATTCTCTAATGTCCAACATTGTCCATATATGCGATTGTGGATGTCATACTTGATTTGTCGCCCCGCTTCATCTTTCAGTGTTGATTTTAAAACAAAATTTTCGAAGGTGTCCTCCCAGAGGGAGGGCTTAACTAAAGTGTTTTTTCTTGTTGAAAATAATTCTATAAGTCGATCGTATGAAATGGTCCGGTAAATGTACTGCTTCAATTCTGTATCGTCTAAGTTAAGGTGCATTTCAAATCCCTTTGGTGAGCATTATTTTACTATGTGACAATCAGTACTGTGTTTTGTATCGCCGAAGTCTTTCTTAGTAAGTTATCGCCTATTTTGTATGTTGCTACCATTTAACAGTAGGTCTATTGCAGCCATTCTTGCAGTCAGTAGGTGCTCTTTTGTTGTTAGTGGCTGACCGAGAGGCAAAATCGAATATTGGTTATTAAAGAAGTGAGTACGCTAAAGGCGGAGAGCAAATGAAGATAGCCGCCCAGCGAAAGCTGGGCGCAGGAAGTCTTGCGTCTATTTTCCATCTACGCGAAGGAGATCACATCTCACCTCGAAGCGTTTTCTCTCACCTCCTGTCGGAATAAAGCTGCTTTCAATTTCCTCAGGAACCGGAATGTATATCGCGTTTTTCAATACCATCGTCGATGTTTGATAAGCTTTGCCGCCGGAGTGTTGGGAGATTGAGTCGCGTGTCTGCAGGTCATAATACAAACCGAACTCACCAGAATGATGTAGAAAAATAAAGAGGACTTTTTGACCGCCCCAAACTATCGATGTTTTGTGCGGCTGCCAGAAGAAATCACCCATCTCGCTCCTTGCCTTTTCAGTAAGCGCTATGAAACAACGGTATCCACGAAACGCTGGTTGATCACTAGGTATCGTAAGTAATTTCATAGAACTCGAAACGTCGGTTCGCATGATGGCTGGCAGTGCGTCTAGAGAGGCACTATCGTCCTCGCTGGTATTGCGCGTGGCCTCTTCGTTTCGAACTACGTCTGGCACAACATCTGTAACGTTGCCGGCAGTTCCAGAGTCGACAACTTGTACCGAACTACGAACGGCGGACTTGGAGCGAGTCACCGCTTCGCTAAGCGAAATTCTTCCCTCTGCGTAATCGCTCCAGATAACCGACAAATTTGATGTGTCGGTTTCTTCATATTCGAAAATTTCTCGTGGTTTACGTATAGCTCTCAGAAACGCTTCAGCCCCTTGTCGAGTACTGCTTGGCACCTTGTCTGCAACTTTTGGGAAAATAGCGTTGCGAACAAAATCTTTAACCATACTTCCGAATGCGCCATACTCAGTGTTGTAAAGTCCAAGAATGGTAGCCATAGCTGCGCCGGAAGGATCTAGCACAATATTTGTGATCTCTGGCTTAGACTCCACAAGTATTGTCAGTCCATGAGAAATTGTTCCGAAGGTGACATGAGGGTTATGTAGAAAGTAGTCGGTTTCCATAATTGTCTGAATGCGAAATGCTAATGCACTCTGGGCATTGCTCCACTCTTTTTCCGAGATGGTTTTATCAACCCTCGGTGCATTATCGACAGCATGCACTTTGCAATGTAGCTTTAAGTAATTTAACTCACATTGCTTACGTGGGTTATTCCTCGCGAGAATCAGCAGTGGTCTGTCTTCCGATGAGTAGCTTGCTATGATTGTTTGGTCTGCACCATCATACATTGGCATAGGAACGCTAGCGGTCCGTGCTTTAATCTCTTCTAGTGGCGCGCGCTCTCCTGGCTGCATTGAGATTTTTAGCTGTCCGCAAAGTTCATATCGTTTGTGCGCGCACACCCATTGCATGAACGGAGTGCTGGAATCCGCCTCTGGCCGGGTCGACATCAGGAGGGAGATGTACTGATCAAGATCCGAAATGACATTCTGCAACAACTGCATACTGTCTGTAGTGAGCGCTTCCCGCCCTGCGGTAGGTTGGAAGCTCTGCATATCTGCTACCCCACCAAATTGGTAACTGGAGCCGACAGAAACTGTAGCGAGTCCAAAGCCACTACGAAAAGTTCTGATAGTAGCTACACCGCTACGTAACATGAGTCGCCCCATGAGTGGCATGCCATTCCACTTCAAGTTAGTTACATAAAGACCAATGTCAGCGTTGTTTGAAAGCTTGATCGAAATGTCAGCGGAAAATCGCGAGCTAATGGATTCTTTGGTTCGATCATCTGACCAAGCTATGCTAACAGGTGGAACTAAATCGCTCAGTTGCTGACCGCTCAGGCACTCGCCGTTCACCTTGACCGGTGTATCTAAAAGTGAGACGAATTCGGCAACGTATGCCTTTACCTTGTTGACGTCCAGCGGAGTGCCCGGGAGGATGCTCGCAATAATTTCAGTGCCAGGCTGACCGGTTGGAGGAAGTTGTTCTGTTGCGATGCAGTCTTGATTGAACACGAGCTCGTCACGCTTTGCGATGCATTTTGTTCGTTCCCCGGTTATTGCGCTTTCAGTTGTAACTTCTAGGGTGTCGGCAATACCAAAATTTGCCATTGCGCCAATGCCGAACGTTCCAACTACACCTGCTTGACGAGCTTCTTCTGTGTTTTTGCTGCTACTACCGGCTTGCCAAAAATGACGCTCAAGGTCTCCCTGAGTCATTCCGATACCGTTGTCGCGGACAACCACGCGTTGCGGGGTAACTTCAATTTCGATGAGTGGTTGATAATCTGAGTCTCGGTGCTTGCGAAGTAACGTTGCATCAAACGCGTTTTGTGTATTTTCACGCAATAGAGCAAGCGGAGACTGGTAAATCTGCTTGGCGAGAAGTTCTAATACACGCGACGTATCGACCGCGAACGGGATGAATGCCGTGCTCATTTGCTTTTCCCCATCATTTTTTGAAAATTCAGTTTCACCCAGAGACTCTCTAGGATGCTCCCATCAACTTCAAACTCAGCAGCCCCAGTCAATAACTCCTCTGCATCTTTTAGCCTACCCCCTAAGAGAAACGCACCAAACAACTCAACGAACTCGCCAACACTTTTAGGAGGGGACAAGAGAGGTATCAGCTTATCGGTTTGAGAGCTTACCCTCGCTGCCTCAATGAACAACGTTCTTGCGTGGCCGGTGATATCCCGTCCAAGAGACTCCAAAAGCTGAACAGCCTCAACTGCATTTCCGCTGTAGAGCCCTTCCTCTGCTCTAAGTATTATTGAGTCCACAAATTTTCGGTTATCAAGCGGTTCCGCTCCCGCTCGACCTGCCGGCAAGAGCCAATGCAACTCGGAAAAACCGTCAACGCGAAAAGCACCTCGACCACATCTCCCAAAATGGTTTCCTTGAGTCATTTCCCGAACATGAATGCGCGCGCTGGTGTAAGCATCGTCAATCACAACAACGTTATATTCGCGGTTCGTTCCGCGAGGAAGCTCATTAGCGCCGGCGCAAAGTGATCCTGTGCTGGAAATTGCCATTGAAAGCTCTTCCGGGAGGTGGATCGAATATGCGGCAGCGTCCGCTTGATGCTGATGGCCATGAAATCCTAACCGAAATCCGTTTCCGACCATTTCTTGAACTGTTTCGATATCCATATAGTCGTCACCATGCGGTGGTCCCTGAAAACTATGATGCCAAGCAGCAAGACGCAAAATTGGCTGTTGCGGCAAGTCTCTTATGGCTAGCGAGCATGCCCCTAACACACTACGTTCAATAGCTCCTTGTCGGCAAAAGCAATCGTTTCCATGCACTGATTCGAGGGCCGCCACGACGATTCGCCCGCCGTCGAGTTCAAATAGGTTATAGCCACGCCTACGATCAATTGGATATTTTAGATTTGCACCGGAATAGAACCTATCCACAAACTGCCAGTAGGCGTCAAGACGACCTTGGTAGCTACCCGGATCCGAAATTTTGAAAATTGTTCTAGTCTTCCAGTCCCAACGTAGATTGCTCGAAGCACGAAATAACTCTGCGTGTGCTGCGACCGGTGGGTCTTCAGGTACAAGCTGCGTCATTGCATCGCGAGCAGTGTTCCAGCAAACATCGTGGTTGCCTGGAACAATCACAATGCGGCTACGATCTCCATCGAAGAAGCGTTCGGCCAGCGCGCAGAGGAAATCGTAGGCAACAGCGTACTGCCTCGCTAGTTCATTTGCATAGTCCGGTGTACCAAGCTTGACACCTTGAATAATGTCCCCACTGACAATCGCTGCGTCAGGTTTGGGTACCATTGGTGTTTCGATAAGATATCGGTCTTGATCCGCCAACAACGCCCCTAGAAGGGATGAGTTTTCAATTGGATCATGCGATGACCTATGCAGGTCAGAAATGTGAAGGAGAGTGAACAAGCTATCCTCGAAAATTTCAGGGCCGATTAGTCGATCTGGCTAATAATTTTTGTCGACTAAGACGGTGACAAAAAATGCTCGGCTCCTATTGGATTCCGATTTCCAGTGTTATGACAGCAGTGGCGCGGCACACAGGTGTGTACCTTTGTAAGTTGCTATAGGTCAAGCTCGCGACCGAAACCTACCACCGAAGCGGACCATTCAATCTACCGCTGTCCAGTCCGCACCGCAAACTGAAAGGGTAAGCTATGAGCAAATCCGTTAGTTATCCCTTACGGAAGCTCGGCTGAATGGCAGTGCATGAATACTAGCTGTGTCCGGCAAAGGCTTCTTGTTTAAAGTCGTATCAAGAGAAAAAGGGTACTGATTCTGAGAAAATCCAGCTTTTTCTTAAAACAAATCAAGAAGTTGGCAATTGAAGATACCTGCATGGGGGCGACAGCTTGTATTGCACCACACAAAACAAGATCACGCTCCCATGCAGGCCATCCGATTCTTACACAGCGCGCTCACCCAAGTACTTCCCTCCGTCGATTCTCGTCGTCTGAAAACGTTGATATGTGGTGTCAGCGCATTACTTCGAGGACGTCGGCTCATTCTGACAGGGCTTGGTCAATTTATGCCCAGCAACGCCTACCCCAGGAAAAAGCAGGAAAAACAGAAAAAAGAGATTGATTTATTTCCAGATTTATTACCAGAAAATAAATCTGAGAATCATCTGGCCGGCCTCCCCACCTCATGGAGGTGCCGCTGTAAGGTCTCGATAAACGCCGGCGTTTAAAAAGACATCTCCAGACACTCTCTCAGGCTACATATCCTTGCGCCGTTGCCTACAGCTACGCCAGAATCCGCCGGCTTGTGCGCTTTGTACCTGGTCTTTATCGTCTATGGGTCGCTGGCAACCCAGCGACCGGGTTTAGCGACCCGACCAGGTATAAGTTCAACGACGCTCCCGTTTGTCGCAGACATTTGCGATGACGATATGGTGGCTGTGCGTGGGAGACCTTCGGGTCTGCCGGGTCTTATACCTCTCGGTTCGCTAACCCGCGTACAGCTGCCACCCCTACTTGTTTAGCGACAGGTGTTGGTGGTTCCACCAGGTATAAAAATGGAGCTTCACATGATCAAACCAACACCCAACCCGCCCGAAACCGAATCGGTTTCCCCCTACGAATCCATCGATTCCAAAAAACTCCACGAAGCCGCTGACCGCGCGCTCGATCATTACCTCTGTCCGCCCGGCTCCACGCCGCCTCCACGCAGAACCCGCGGGATGTATGCCGTGACTGCGGACAATAAAAACGAAGAACTGCTGATTGATGCCAGTGAAACTCTCGCTTCGGCCCATACCATTGCCCAAAATGTCGCCAGTCTGGTGCCGGCTTCGCAGCGCCGGGCTTTGTTGGGGATTGCGCAGTTGATCATGCTCGGGGAATTGGCGGTGAATCGAGCGTTGGATAATTTGCAATTGCCGGAGTGATGCGGGGCAGGGCTGGCGGCGATGGCGCATGCGCTGTTTCTGTTGCCTGATGTTCCGCTATCGCCAGCAGGCTGGCTCCCACAAGGTTATGGGTTGGGCACTGACATCGTGTTCGGCCAAGGAGCGAGGTGGTCGACCATAACCCTCACGGGTAATGGTCTGGAGCGCCACGGGTGTTAGATATTCGGGGTGTAGGAGAAGCCTTGCGAAGCTTCGGTATCGGTGAACGGTGTTACGCGGGTTTTCTTGTTGAACAGGCCATTGACGATTGAGGCTGGGAACATTTCGATGGCGTTGTTGAACAGTTCGACGTTGCGGTTGTAGATGGTGATGGCCGCGCCGACGTTTTCTTGTTGTTCGGCAATTTCACGCATCATGTTGTTGGCTGCTTCGGATGCTTTCAGGTCTGGGTATGCCTCGAAAGCGATGTGCAAACCACCCATCACCTCCCTCGACGCGGTTTCAACGTTGCTGAGTGCGTTGCCGTTCGCGCCAGCAGGAAGGGCGTAGACGGCGCTGCGCAGGCCGGTGATTTTTTCGAGGAGGCTGGACTCAAAAATCATGAAGTCTGCGAGCACTTTTTGCAGTTGATCGAGAACTTTTGTCTTCTGGCGTTCGTAAACCAGGACGTCCGACCAGGCACGTTGTACCCCGTTATGTCGGGCAATGATGTTGTTGTAGATGCCCAACCCCACCAAGATGATGATTACAGCGATAACAGCGGAGAGTATGAGTGCAATGTCCATGGCTTACTTCTCTTTGCATTTGTTTGGGGGAGAGGCGGTAAAGGTAAAGTTGTCATCGTGCAGCTCAGAGAGTGCGTAGCTCCATTGGAGCACAGACTTCAGGCGCGGTAGTTTGACACCCGCAGCAATTTCTGCGTAAAACTCGTTGGGTGAAGCCAGCGAGTATTCTGTGCTGAACGCGAGCAGGTCGCTGCTCGCGAAGCTGAGGCAGAACAAGCCATCGTCGGAGAACTCCAGGTTCGGACGATCGAGGATTTCAAATAGCTTCAACAAATGCAGCACTGTCGAAGGTTTGATGAATTTCGCGCAGAGTATCTCGCTCTGCCCTGTCAAACAGAACGATTTATTGAAGTCCGGAGAAGCCGTGTCCATCGGCCATGAATAGTCGTTCTCTGATTGGTTATCGGATCTGACCGATATCCCGGTGATCCAGGGAAAGTCGAAAACCAGACTGTACCGGTCGTAGTGGTCATACACCACTCGAGTCTCCGTTCTGGTTTTGCCATCTTTGTCGGTCACCGTGACTTGCTCCGTCCGTTTGTTGACGTAGTGCAGATGGCGGTAGTGATAAGGGAGATCGCGCAGCTTGCCGGTAAACACGCCCTCTAACGACTCAACCAACTCGCGGCTGTAGTTGCCCCGCCTGTAGTCACCAAATTGCGTATCCAGTTCGTTGAGGGTGCAGTGCGAGTTTTCTTCCAGGAACATCAACCTGTTGTGGAAGTAGGAGGACAGTGCAGCAATTTTGCGGCTGAGCGATGGCAAGCGATCAGCCTTGGATTTCATCCATTTCATGCTCCCAATGGCGAACCCGATGCCTAGCACACCAGTGACAGCGCCGACCAAGCCAGGCTCAATTTGCAGACGGCGAAAAAAAGAAACCACTTGATAGGTGTCGATATAGCAAAAAAGGGCTACAGCGCCCGCTATCAATAGCAGGCCAGTACCAAAAAACCACCATGCGCGTGTGCAATTGAATTTGAGCGGGCCATCGTACGAGGCGAACTCGTAAATCACCTTCAATAGGTCGGCTGTGGATTCGGCGCTGTCAGTACTGGCTTCGTTTACAGCCAGCAACTCGCTAAATCTCGCGTTCTGCGACGTGTTGGGCATGTCAGGTATCCATTGATTCAGCGATGCCCGGTGCGGTAGCAACGGCCTGGATTGAGGATTCAACGATATTCATGAACTGTCAGAAATTTGAAAAAGGAGGGGACGATACCATTTTCATGGCAATGATGGCTTCTGGCCTCTGCTTGAGAGAGATCGTGTGTGACGTTGAAACCGGGGGGGGGGATTTGGGCGGGTAGCGATGGCTTTGCTACCTGACACTTAGCTATTGCTCGTAAGGGAAGAGGGGACTGATTCATTTCAATCGATCCCCTTTTTGTTGCTTAACCCGCGTCACCGCTATCTGGCTATGAAGGCGCATCCGGCAGCTCGATAACCGCTTTGCGTCAGTGCCAGTCTCGAAAACAATGCATGCATTGGCGCGCACACCAAGTCCTCAACTGCCCTGCGCAGTCTGGGCAGTGGGCAAGCTTTTGCTCGCACTGAGTTGCCATTCGATGGCGGAAGTACTCCCAAACGACATCCGGATTAACATTTTCTCGACGGACGATCTCATCTACTACGGCTTGATCACCCTTCTCGTGGAAGACCCCAATGATCGCTAGCGTTTCAACCGATGGGCAGTAAGCCGTAATGAGCTCGCTGCATCGATTACAAACACGTTGACCATGGCCATTAATCATAAATTCGCTTCAGTATCGGGAATTGGATAATCCGTTTTACTAGACGCTTGGAGCAGAGACAACGGACGCTAATGGCCAAAAGCAGTCGATCGTGAATGGCAGAAATGGGTGATGTCTCAATATGTCGTTGAAGTGTGCCGGAAAAAATCTCACCGTCCCTTTGGCGGAGCCTGTCAGTTGCACCTGACAAGCTCCGCGGTTTCTTTCCGCCTATTGAGTTATAGCGGTCAACCGCTTACGCCTTCACCTCAACATGATCCAGCGCCTGATTCACCGCCAGTTCGCTCAACATCACCAGCTGCGCAATCCCGATCGCAGTTTTGCGATGGGCAGGCTCGAGCGTGGCGGCGAAGTTGTTGAGCATTTCGCTGGCCGATCCCAGTGATTCGCTGGCGTTGGCCAGGAGGGATTCGGTGTTGTAGGCCGGGTTGGCCAGGTACATGGGGTCGTGTTTGTGATGGCTGCCCATGATGCGTTGTTGTGGGGTGAGGTAGTGGTCGAGGGCGCGTTCGGCTGCTTCGTTGAGGGTTCGGGAGTCGGGGAATTTGTAGGGTGAAACCGGATCGGTTTCGGGGGGATTGGGTGTCGGTTTGAACATAGATGAAACTCCTCATGCTTCAAAAAGGGAGGCCATCCAATTTCGCTACCAAACGAAGGTGGCGGCCATGCTCAGGTTGGTAGACCGGCACATGAGGAACCCGGCGCACCCGAAGGTGCCCTGTGCATGACCACCATAAAGCCGAGACGAAACGTCGCCGCGAATGGTGATGCTGTGCAGAACTCATGTGCGGGCTACCAAACCCGATCACTGTTTTTCAGTGACCCGGAAACGATAAGACCCGCACCCTGGACGCACAAGCCGGCGGATTCTGGCGTAGTCGTAGGCAATGACGCAAGGCGTTGTAGCCTTGAGGAAGTAACGGTGGGTGTCTTTAAACAGCGTTCATGCAGTCGGTTAAACGGTCGGATCAAAAGCGGCCCTCGCCCTGGCCCTCCCGATACGTCGGACCGCCCGGAGGGAGAGGGGACTGACCGGGTTGGCTGGCGCCATGCATCGACCTGAACGTCCAAGGCAGCTATGGATTCAGAGGCAAGCGCTCTAGTCGTTGGATCGCGCTTCCTCCCATCGGCCATCGGCCATCGGCGTCGTGGAGTGATCGAAACGCATATGCACAAATGCATTGATCAAATATGCACAGATGCATTGATTAAATATGCGCCAATGCATATTCTCACCTCCAGCCGGCTCCACGGGCCGGCTAAAAACGAATCTCTCCAACCCCACCGCAACCCGTCCTCAACGCCTCAGGTTGCCAACGAGGCCCGCCAGGCACGGGAGCTTTCCCCACGCAAAAGGATTTATGCCCAATGACAGAAAACACCACAAACCTAGTCGCCCAGATTGACTGCATCACGGTCAATACCCTCGCTGATTTGCGCACCGTGAATTCGGCCACGTACAAGAAGGTTTCAACGCTTGGTTTTTATGCTCGCGGTGATGGAGGGCATGCCGAGTACGTTTTGGACACAACAGGCACGACGGCCAATGAGGCAAGCCCGATGGTTATCGTCGCGACCGATGGTGGCCGTTGGAAGTTGATGCACGACGGTAATGTCACCGCCGAGCAGTGTGGCTTCAAGCGCGATGGCTCGGTGAATACCCAAAGTGTCTTGAATCTGGCGAACGCTGCAGTGACGGCAGCAGGCGCGAGAATCGTGTGGGGTTACGGCACTTACGTCTGCGAGTACATCCAGATCATTCCGAACATGTCCTGGGTCGGCAAAGGGCAGTTCTTTACCATTCTCAAGGCCAGGAATGGCCTGAACACGGATTTCCTTTCTTCGAACTTCAACGTCAACACCAACAACGTTTCGATTGTCGGTATGCAGTTCGACGGCAACCGCGCCAACAACACCAGCGGGAACACCTTTGCACTCAAAGGCGCCAAGCAGAATTTGCGTCAAGTCACGATTACGCAGTCTGCCTTCCATGGTCTGATCACTGATTTCGACATCGTCGATGGTGAGCGCAAGTTGGGTTTTGAAAGTACGTATGAAGACATTCTGATCGATACGACAGGTCAGCATGGCTGGGTCTACAACGGGCCGACTGACTCGGCGATGACCAACGTGACGCTGCTGGACTGCGGCGTATCGGCGGATAACGCCTGGTTCGGGCTATATGCGAGCAGGAACTTCAGGGCCGATAACCTGCACCCGTGGAACCGCGCTTCTACCAGTAACGTTCCAGCGGCATCTGTTTATATCGAGAACACTGCACCCGGCTGTACGGCCGTCAACTCTCACTTTGAGGGGGGCCATTGCCCGCTGAAGATTCTCAGCAACCAGAACGCTTTCAGTGACTGTGATTACTACGCGCCGCGTGGTGCCTATTGCATCGAAAACTATGGTGCCGCGAACAAGATCAGTGGTGTGCTTGGCGCGACAGCGGCTTCGATGAACCCTAATTACAAAGGGATTCTGATGCATGGCGTCGGCAACATGATCGATCTCACCGACGGTGGATGTGTGAACGGTGCAATCGATTTCAATGGCAGTCAGGGCGGCAACCTTGTGCGGATTTCCGGCTATCGGAATTCGGGTGTTCCTTATGTCGGAACGCCTAATCCTGCGGATGTCGTGCTTCTGGTTATTCTCGGTGCGGGAGGCGGGGTACTGAAACCCTGATTGACTTGATTCATCTCGCCGAGGTTGTCAGCTATGTCTGGTGACCTCGGCCATTCAGTCTTGGGGCCGGTTCAACAACGTCTCCAGCCTCGCCAACGGCGGCGCTTCTCGGCTGCGATCGAAGACTTGCACACCAACCTTGAGCAACCGCCCATTCTCCACCCCCCCAATCACCTGCTCACACCGCAACAACAACCTCCCTTGATCACACTCAACCGCCTTAACCCCCATCGGCAACCGCCCCTCAAGCCTCAATTCCGCCATCCGACTCTGCGCCGCAATCATCGCAATCGAACGATCCCGCAAAACCCCGCTGCTCTGCGTCATCAACCCCGCCACGCGCACGGCGGCGGACATGGCCACGGCGATGATGGCCAGCGCGACGAGCACTTCAATCAGGGTGAATCCGGCTTGCGAGGAGGGGGTGCGCATCGGGGTCTCGGGCGGTCGGGCAGCCCTTGACGCTAACGCCCGTGCTTGACGGCTTGACGACGAAAACACCCGAGGATTTTCAACATCCCTGACATATCTTCTTGCAACACTGCGCGTCGAATCGAATCAAGCCAGGGAATGACGAGATGGATATCGCGCAATTCAAACAGCCCAATCGACCGAGCCGGATGCCCCGTGGGCAGCAGGGTTTCACGCTGATCGAGATCATGGTGGTCGTGGTGATTCTCGGGATTCTGGCGGCGATGGTGGTGCCCAAGGTGCTCGACCGGCCGGATCAGGCGCGGGCCACGGCGGCGAAGCAGGACATTGGCGGGTTGATGCAGGCGCTGAAGCTGTATCGCCTCGATCACGGCACTTATCCGAGCCAGAGCCAGGGCCTGAAGGTGCTGGTGGAGCGGCCGGCCGATGCGAAGAACACCAACTGGCGCTCTTACCTGGAGCGCCTGCCGAATGACCCGTGGGGTCGTCCTTATCAGTACCTCAATCCCGGTGCCAATGGCGAGATCGACATCTTTTCCCTCGGCGCCGACGGCCAGCCTGACGGCGACGGCGTGAATGCCGACATCGGTTCCTGGCAGTTGTAAGGCCGGCCATGAACAGCCAATCGAACCAGCAGGGGATGGCGATCATCAGTGCGCTGCTGATTGCGGCGGTGGTCGCGGTGATTGCTGCCGGCATGCTGACGCGCCAGAGCGTTTCGACCCGGGCGCTGGAAGCCGAACAACTGCGGGTGCAGGGCCGTTGGCTGTTGCACGGCGGGTTGGAGATCAGCCGGCAATTGTTGTGGGACGCCCGCCAGCGCGATCCGCTGACCCGACTCGATCAACCGTGGGCGCAGCGGTTGAACACCCAGGGTTTCGAGGGGCGGCTGGAGGACGAGCAGGGCAAGTTCAACCTGCGCAATCTGGTGGCCAACGAGCGGATCGATGACGCGCAGGTGCAGGCGTTCGAGCGTTTGTGCGAATTGATCGGTGTCAGCAGCGGCTTGAGCCGGCGCATCAGTCAGCGGGTGATCGGCTCTTATCCGCACCTGCTGAATGCCCAAGTGGTGGACAAGCCTGTGGCGAAAAACACGTTCGATAGCGGGCGCGCGACGTCGCCGTCCGCTTCGCGCAAACCGCAATCGCCGACCTTGCCGATGCTGCGCACGCTTGAGGATTTGCGCAGTGTCGACGGGGTCAACGATGCGCTGCTGGCGAAACTCGCGCCGTACCTGACGGTGATTCCGGCGACTACCTGGCTCAACGGCAACACGGCCACGGCGCCGGTGCTGGCGGCTTATGTGCCGGGGCTGTCGCTGGAGCGGGCGCAGGCGTTGATCAATGAGCGTGACGCCGGGCGCTGGTTTATCAATCGCGGGGATTTCGTCAATCGCCTGCGACTGCCGCAACTGGAGATCACCAGCGTCAAGGTTGGTATCACCAGCGACTGGTTCCGGCTGCGCGGGCAGGCGCGGCGCGATCAGCGGCGGGTCAGCCTCGATGCATTGCTGCATCGCAGTCAGGATCGTCTGCCGCAAGTGATCTGGTCGCGGGTGGGCGTATGAGCCAGTTGCGCGTGAGTTTGCCGCCGCTGGCGGAGCTGAGTCTCGACAGTGACGTGGATTGTGCGTGGCTGGATCGTCAGGGGCAGGTCGTTCGCCAGGAACGCGTGCGGCTCGGCGCGCTGCCGAAGCAGCCGCTGGTGTGTTTTCTGCATCCGTCGGACAGCCTGATGGCGAGTATCGATCTGCCGCCGTTGCCCGCGAACAAAACCGCTGCGGCGGTGCAATGTGCGGCGCAGGCCTTGATGCTCGGTGACAGCGCGGAGATGCACATCGCCCACAGCACTCGCAATGAAAGCGGCCAGGTGCAGATTGCCTGGGTAGCACGCAAGGATTTACAGCACCTCGGGCAATTCGGTTTGAACCTCAAAGGCCTGTACCCGGCGGCCTACAGTTTGCCGGTGATGGCGGGCGGCGTTGGCTGTCTGCACGACGAGCATCTGTTGCTGCGCCACGGCCCGAATGCGGCGCAGGTGCAGCCGATGATCGACGAAGCGTGGCTGCTGGAAACCGGCCTGCCGGCGCACTGGATCGGTGACGGCGCGCCGGAAGCGGTGCAATCGACATTGGCCGACACACAGCGAAACGCCGGCCCGTTGCCGAACTGGGGCCTGCACGGCGGCCTTCAGCAACCGGGCACCGAGCATCGTGGCTGGGGCAGGGCGCTCGGTTGCTGTGCGCTGGCGCTGGCGGTGTGGGTGATCGGTTTGAACCTGTACGCCGCCCGCGAGGCCGGGCTGGGCCAGCAGCTCAAGGCGCAGATGGCGCAGCGGGTGAAGCAGGCGTTCCCCGAGTTGCCGGTGATCCTCAATCCGCTGCAACAGGCCCGTCAGCAAATCGCTGCTCGCCAGCAAGGCGCGGTGGATGCACCGGGGCAGGATTTCACGCGGCTGGTATCGCAGGCCGGCAGTGGCATGCCGTCCATGGCCGGCACGGTGCAGCGTCTGGAGTTTGTCGACGGTGCGTTGCAATTGAGTCTGCTGCCCGAGGCGCGGCGTTCGGGCAACGACAAGGATTGGCAAGGCACGCTGGCCCAGGCCGGCATCAGCATCAGCCCGAATGACGACGGCTGGGTCTTGCGCCCGGCCGGCGAGGCGACCGCCGCCACCGACAACGACGACAGCAGCGGAGCCGAAGATGAATAGCCCCTCGCGTGCGAAATACCGCGCCAGCTGGCAGCGCTTCAATGCTCAGTTGCAGGCCCGGTGGCAGCCGTTGGCGCTGCGGGAAAAACGCATGGTCGGCGGGATGGCGGCGCTGTTGCTGGGGCTGTTTGTGTGGGTGGCGTTGATTCAGCCGCCGCTGAAGAAGATCGCCGCCTCGCAAGTCGAAACCCCGAAATTGCGCGCCCAGGCCGAAGCGCTGGAAGTGCTGTTGCGCGACGTCAGCGTGCGCCCGGACGGGCAAAACCTGGAGCAGTCGATGCAACAGACCTTGCAGGCCAGCGGACTGGGCGGCCATTACCAATTGGCGGCCGCGTCCGCCGGCTGGCAGTTGACCTTCGACGCGGCACCGGCCGACGCCGTGCTCGACTGGCTGCTGAGCCAACCCCGGAATTTTTCACTGCAAGTGGTCGAGGCTCGTCTGCAACGCGCAGACGACACCGCGACCGATGACACGGCCGGCACTCTGTCGGGCACCGTACGCATGGATCAGGCGCTGGGCGCTAAGGAAGCTTCATGAAGGGGTCAGGGTCCAAACGCATGGCGTTGCCGATGCTGTTGATGGCATTGAGCGCGTGTAGCAACACCACGCCACCGAATCAACCGCCGCTGCTGGTGGACAGCGAACTCGGCCGGCCGCTGGCCAACACCCAGCGCAGTGGCGACGCGGTGCTCGACCGCGAGCGCGCGCAGGCTCAGGTCAAACCTGCGCCGAAGCAATTGCACAACATCACCGAACGCGCCCGCAGTGGTGGTTCGGCGCGGGGCACGACGTTGCCGGCCAATCCGTTGGGCGATCAACCGGTGACGCTGAATTTTGTCGATGCGGATATTCAAGCGGTGGTGCGGGCGTTGTCGCGTTCTACTGGTCAGCAGTTTCTGGTCGACCCTCGGGTCAAGGGCAACCTGACGCTGGTCTCCGAAGGCCAGGTGCCTGCGCATCAGGCGTACGACATGCTGCTGGCGGCGTTGCGCATGCAGGGCTTCAGCGTGGTGGATGTCGGCGGCGTGGCGCAGGTGGTGCCGGAGGCCGACGCCAAATTGCTCGGCGGGCCGATCTACAGCGCTGACAAGCCGGCCGGCAACGGCATGTTGACCCGCACGTTCCGCCTGCAATACGAGAACGCGGTAAACCTGATCCCGGTGCTGCGCCCGATCGTCTCGCCGAACAACCCGATCAACGCCTATCCGGGCAACAACACCATCGTCGTCACCGATTACGCCGAGAACCTCACGCGGGTCGCCCAGTTGATCCAGACCATCGACACCCCGACCGCCATCGACACCGACGTGGTGCAGATCCAGAACGGCATCGCCGCCGACATCGCGCCGATGGTCGCCGACCTGCTCGACGCACCGGGCAATGATCCAACGCAAAAAATCGCTGTGATCGGCGACCCGCGTTCCAACACCATCATCATCCGCGCCGGCAGCCCCGAGCGCACGGAGCTGGCGCGCAACCTGATCTACAAACTCGACAACGCCCAGAGCAACCCGAGCAATCTGCACGTGGTGTATCTGCGCAACGCTCAGGCCGGCAAACTGGCGCAAGCGCTGCGCGGATTGCTCACCGGCGAGAGCGACAGCGGCACCAGCGACAGTGCGCGTTCGGTACTCAGCGCCATGGGCAGCTCGACCAATTCGGGCGGCGGGCAGAACGGCCAGAGCGGTACGCAAACCACGGGCGGCACCTTGACCACCAACAGCGGCAGCACCGGCGGCAGCTACGCCCAGGGCAGCAGCGCCACCAGTGGCAGCGGCAATGCGCAAAGCAGCGAACAGAACGTGGCCTTCAGCGCTGGTGGCGTGACCATTCAGGCGGACGCGACCACCAACACCTTGCTGATTTCTGCGCCGGAGCCGCTGTACCGCAACCTGCGCGAAGTCATCGATCTGCTCGACCAGCGCCGTGCCCAAGTGGTGATCGAAAGCCTGATCGTCGAAGTCGGCGAAGACGACGCCAGCGAATTCGGCGTGCAATGGCAGACCGGCAACCTCGGCGGTAACGGCGTGATCGGTGGCGCGAACCTTGGCGGTTCCGGGATTAATGTCAACGGCAAGACCAGCATCGACGTATTGCCACAAGGCCTGAACCTCGGCTACGTCAACGGCACCGTCGACATCCCCGGCATCGGCAAGATTCTCGACCTGAAAGTGCTGGCCCGGGCCCTGAAGAGCAAGGGCGGCACCAACGTGCTGTCGACGCCGAACCTGCTGACCCTGGACAACGAAGCGGCGAGCATTTTCGTCGGCCAGACCATCCCGTTTGTCAGCGGCAGTTACGTCACCGGCGGCGGGGGCACCAGCAACAACCCGTTCCAGACCGTGACACGTGAAGAGGTCGGTTTGAAGCTCAACGTGCGGCCGCAGATTTCCGAGGGCGGCACGGTCAAGCTCGACATCTATCAGGAAGTCAGCAGCATCGACGAACGCGCCTCGGCGGCGGCCAATTCGGCGGGGATCGTCACCAGCAAACGCGCGCTCGACACCAGCATCCTGCTCGACGACGGGCAGATCATGGTGCTCGGCGGTCTGCTGCAGGACGGCTACAGCCAGAGCAATGACGCGGTGCCATGGCTGTCGAGCATTCCGGGGATCGGCGCACTGTTTCGCAATGAACGCCGCTCGATCACCAAGACCAACCTGATGGTGTTCCTGCGCCCGTACATCATCCGCGACAGCGCGGCGGGGCGCAGCATCACGCTCAACCGTTACGACTTCATGCGCCGTGCCCAGGGCGGTCTGCAACCGGAGCGCAGTTGGGCGATGCCGGACATGCAGGCGCCGCAGTTGCCGGCCACTGCCCAAGGTGTGCCGGCGCCGGTGTCCGGCCCGCGCGCGACGATCAAAGCGGTGCCGCTGCAATGAGCGCATTGCCTTACGCCTGGGCCAAGGCGCAGCGGATTTTGCTGCGCGACGGCGTGCTGACGGTGTGCCCGTCGACGCCGGGCTGGTCGATCAGCGAAGTGCGCCGGCAGTTCGGCGCGGCCAGGCTTGAGCGGGTGCGCGATGACGAACTCGACGGCCTGCTCGCCACTGCCTACGCCGACACCGGCAGTGCGGCGGCGGTGGTTGGCGCGGCGGAAAACGAAGTCGACCTCGACCGCCTGATGCAGGACATGCCGGAAATCACCGACCTGCTCGACACCCAGGACGGCGCGCCGGTGATCCGCATGATCAACGCCTTGCTCACCCAGGCGGCGCGGGACGAGGCCAGCGACATTCACATCGAACCGTTCGAAACCCATTCGGTGGTGCGCTACCGGGTCGACGGCACTCTGCGCGACGTGGTCTCGCCGCGCAAGGCTTTGCACGGTGCGTTGGTGTCGCGGATCAAGATCATGGCGCAGCTCGATATCGCCGAAAAACGCCTGCCTCAGGACGGGCGCATTGCCTTGCGCGTAGCCGGGCGGCCGATCGACATTCGTGTTTCCACCGTGCCCACCGGTCATGGCGAGCGGGTGGTGATGCGTCTGCTGGACAAGCAGACCGGGCGTCTGCATCTGGAAACCCTGGGCATGGACGCGCAGGTACTGGCCAAACTCGATCACTTGATCCGCCAACCCCATGGCATTGTGCTGGTCACCGGCCCGACCGGTAGCGGCAAGACGACGAGTTTGTATGCGGCGCTGGCGCGGCTCGATGCGAGCACCAGCAACATCCTCACCGTGGAAGACCCGGTGGAATACGACCTGCCGGGCATCAGCCAGATTCAGGTCAACGCCAAGATCGACATGACGTTTGCCCTGGCCTTGCGGGCGATACTGCGGCAAGACCCGGACATCATCATGATCGGCGAAATCCGCGACCTCGAAACCGCGCAGATCGCGGTGCAGGCTTCGCTGACCGGTCACCTGGTGCTCGCGACGTTGCACACCAACGACGCGGTGTCGGCGGTCAACCGCTTGGTCGACATGGGCGTCGAGCCGTTTCTGCTGGCCTCGTCGATGCTCGGCGTGTTGGCCCAGCGCTTGGTGCGACGGCTGTGCAACCAGTGCAAACAGGAAGACCCGGTGACGCCCGGCACCTGGCGCCCGGTGGGTTGTGCGGCGTGCAATCACACCGGTTACAGCGGCCGAACCGGCATTCACGAATTGTTCTGCATCGATGACGACATCCGCACCCTGATTCACCAAGGGGCAGGGGAGCAGGCGTTGCGTGCAGCGGCGAGCAAGGCCGGGATGTTCAGCCTGCGCGAGGACGGCGAGCGCTGGATTCGCAGCGGTGCCACGGCGCCGGAGGAAATCCTTCGTGTGACACGGGACGCCTGATGAATCGCTATCGTTTTGAAGCCGCCGATGCCAGCGGCAAGATCGAATCCGGGCATCTTGAAGCGGAGAGTCAGGGCGCTGCGTTTGGCGTGTTGCGCGGTCGTGGTTTGACGGCGTTGTCGGTGGAGAAGGAAAGCAACGTCTCTCAGCACGGCGGCGGTGGAATGTTCAGTGCCAGGCTGTCGGATAACGATCTGGCCTGGGCGACGCGGCAACTGTCGAGCCTGCTCGGCGCCAGTCTGCCGCTGGAGGCTGCGCTGAGTGCCACGGTCGAACAGGCCGAGAAAAAGCACATCGCCCACACCCTCAGCGCCGTGCGCGCAGACGTGCGCAGCGGCATGCGCCTGGCCGAAGCACTGGCGGCGCGGCCTCGGGATTTCCCGGAGATTTATAGGGCGCTTATTGCGGCGGGAGAGGAGTCCGGCGATCTGGCGCAGGTGATGGAACGGCTGGCGGATTACATAGAAGAACGCAACAACCTGCGCGGCAAGATTCTCACGGCGTTCATCTATCCGGGCGTGGTCGGGCTGGTGTCGATCGGCATCGTGATTTTCCTGCTGAGTTATGTGGTGCCGCAGGTGGTCAGTGCGTTTTCCCAGGCGCGGCAGGATCTGCCGGGGCTGACATTGGCGATGCTCAATGCCAGTGATTTCATCCGGGCCTGGGGCTGGTTGTGCGCGGGCGTCATGGCCGGTGCGTTCTGGAGCTGGCGCCTGTATCTGCGCAACCCGGCGGCGCGCTTGAGTTGGCATCATCGGGTGCTGAAGTTGCCGCTGATCGGGCGGTTTGTGCTGGGGCTGAACACCGCACGGTTTGCCTCGACGCTGGCGATTCTCGGCGGCGCCGGGGTGCCATTGTTGCGGGCACTGGAGGCGGCGCGGCAGACCTTGTCCAATGATCGTCTGAGCCTGAGCGTCAATGAGGCCACCGCCAAGGTACGCGAGGGCGTCAACCTGGCGGCCGCGCTGAAAGTGGAAAACGTGTTCCCGCCGGTGCTGATTCACCTGATCGCCAGCGGCGAGAAAACCGGTGCGCTGCCGCCGATGCTCGAACGCGCTGCGCAAACCCTGTCCCGCGATATCGAACGCCGGGCGATGGGCATGACTGCGTTGCTGGAGCCGCTGATGATTGTGGTGATGGGCGGGGTGGTGCTGGTGATTGTGATGGCGGTGTTGCTGCCGATCATCGAGATCAACCAGTTGGTGCAGTAGTTTTCTCAACTTTTTTCATCGGCGCCAGCTCTCACCCGAGCGCCAAAAACAGCATCCTCGGGTTCTCCTTTCTGTCATCTGCAACGGCCCTTCAAGGGCTGTGGCCGATTCCCCCGAAATGCCCGCCGCAGACACTCCCGACAACCACCAGAACACCCGAGAAAATCCCTCGAAAATCAGCCTGCACCTCCCGAGGTTTTTTCCTTTATCTGTCACCGGAAACTGCGAATTTCTCAGTGCGACTTAACCACGGACCCCGCTTGCGAAGGTCGGCGGTGAGTCTTCCCAGTGTCATGCAAGTCCCCTGAAAACCTGTGTTCACAACCAACGTTGAAAAGGAGATTCTTCATGTTCAAGCGCACTCTGATCGCAGCTTCCCTGACCGTTGCCGCTCTGGCTTCCGCTCAAGCCATGGCCGTTACCGGTGGTGGTGCAACTCTGCCAGCCGCTCTGTACAAAGGTTCGTCCGACAGCATCCTGCCAGCCAACTTCAGCTACGCAGCCATCGGCAGCGGCGGTGGCAAGACCGCTTTCCTGACCAACAACCCGGCTGGCTTCAGCACCACTGGCACTGTGCACTTCGCCGGTAGCGACTCGATCCTCAGCGCTTCGGAACTCAGCACCTACAGCAGCACCTACGGCGCTTCGTTCGGTCCGCTGATTCAACTGCCTTCGGTTGCCACTTCGGTTGCCATCCCTTACAAAAAAGCCGGTCAGACCGCTCTGAACCTGACCAGCGCTCAACTGTGCGACGTGTTCTCCGGCGCCAAAACCACTTGGGGTGCTCTGTTGGGCACTTCCGACACCACCGCCATCCGCGTTGTTTATCGCAACGTTTCCAGCGGCACTTCGGAAATCCTGACCCGTCACCTGAACGCCGTCTGCCCGACTCAGTTCGCCACCAGCACCACCTTCACCGCCGCTCGTATCGGTGGCATCGCGCTGCCTTCGAACTGGGTCGGCGTTGCCAACACTTCCGATGTCGCCACTGCCGTGAACGCAGTTGACGGCTCCATCGGTTACGTCGGTCCGGACGGTGTCGATGCCACCAGCAACGCTGTTGTTGCCCGCGTCAACGGTGTTCAGCCGACTTCGGCCAACGTCAACCTGGCACTGGCATCGGTTTCCGCTCCTTCGACCGCTGCCCAGGCTGCCAACCCGGCCAACTGGTCGCCAGTGGTTGCCAACCCGGCTCTGGGTTACAAGCTCGCTGCCTACACCAACTTCATCTTCGGTCAGTGCTACAAGGATGCAGCCGTGGCCGCCGACGTCAAAGCCTTCCTGACCAAGCACTACAGCATCCCGGGCAACAACGCCGCGACTCAGGCTCACAAGTTCGTCGCAGTGCCTGACTCCTGGAAAAACGCTGTAACCGCCAACTTCATCACCAACACCTCGGGCAACAACCTGGACATCAACAACACCACCGTGTGCAACACCATCGGTCGTCCTTTGTAAGCTCGCGCAGTCGTAACAGAAATGGCGGCAACCTTCGGGTTGCCGCCATTTTTTTTGGCTGGATACACCTCAATCATGAAGTTTGTGTGACATCCGTTCGGTCGCGCCCCTCGCCAACTGCCTATGACGTAACAGCAGGTTTTTGCATGCCTGCGGCCTTGTGTGGCAATCAAAAAGGATCTCGTAGTGATGCTCGCTCGCCCATCCCGTCGTCGTACCAGCGTTCTGTCCTCCAAGCGTGAAACCGTCGAGCCGTCGCTGTGGTTGCTCAAACCGTTGGCGCACGCGGTGGCGTTGTGTCTGGTGGCGGGCAGCGCGCAGGCGCAGACGGCGTTCAGTTCGGGCTGGTTTGCTGCCAAGGGCGCGGCGCAACAGGCTGCGGCGGCGCGTCCGAGCGTGGGTGGCTTGCCGGGGATGACACCGCCGCTGGCCCAGCAGCAGAAGGCCAATGCGCAGTTGCAGCGCTCGATTCAGACCCTGAACAACACGGTCGCTGCAATTGCCGCGCAGCAGGCGGCGCAGGCGGCCGGGCGCGCCGCCGCGTTGGGCACGGTGCAGTTCGTGCCGGACGGCCTGGGTGAGGGCGGTCTGAAAGTCGACAACAGCCTGACCCAGGGCTGGCAGAACGCGAAAGGCCCGCAGCAGACCCAGGTCGATGGCAAGACCACGGTGAAGATCGAGCAGACCGCCGACAAGGCGATCCTCAACTGGGAGACCTTCAACGTCGGCCGCAACACCACGGTCGATTTTGCCCAGCAGTCGAACTGGGCAGTGCTCAACCGGGTCAACGATCCAAACGCCCGGGCCAGCCAGATTCAAGGCCAGATCAAGGGCAACGGCACGGTGATGCTGATCAACCGCAACGGCATCGTGTTCAGCGGCAGCAGTCAGGTGAACGTGCGCAATCTGGTAGCGGCAGCGGCGAACATCACCGATATCCAGTTCCGTGATCGGGGTCTGTATTTCGACAGCACCGGCAGTCAGCCGACCTTCACCGATGCGGCCGGCAAAGTGCTGGTGGAGCGCGGCGCCTCGATTGAAACCCATAAACCGTCGGCTTCCACCGATGCCGGCGGCTATGCGCTGCTGCTCGGCAACGAAGTGCAGAACGACGGCAGTATCAACACCGCCAAGGGTCAGACCGTGCTGGCCGCCGGCGACCGTTTCTACATCCGCAAGGGCTCGGGCACCGAAGGCAATGCGCTGTCGACCACCTTTGGCAGCGAAGTGATTCCGGGCTTCAAGGCCGGTGCTGTTGCGGGCAGGGTCAGCAACAACGGGCTGATCCAGTCCGCGACGGGCGACATCACCCTGACCGGTCATGAGGTCGTGCAAAACGGCGTATTGCTCGCCAGCACGTCAGTGGCGACGCGGGGCACGATTCACCTTTCCAACCCGAGCACCGATACCAACGGCAGCGTGACGCTGGGGCAGGGCAGTGCCACGGCGATCATGCTCGACAGCAGCGACATGACCGCCCTCGACAGTCAGCATCAGGCCGCGCTGACGGGCGTCACGGCCAACAACCGGATCCGTGGCGACCAGTCGCGCATCGAGATCCAGAGCGGCGGCAGTGTCGAGTTCCAGAACGGCTCGATCACCCTGGCCACCGGCGGCCAGGTCGCGGTCAGCGCACAGCGCCGCAGTCTGGTGCGTGACGGTGCGATGATTGATGTGTCCGGTGCCATCGGCGTCAAAGTGGCGATGGAAAACAACAGCATCAAGATCAACGTGCAGGGCAACGAGCAGCGTGACGCCTCGGTCAACCGCGAGAAAGGCGCGCTCAACAGCAACGACATCTGGGTCGATGTGCGCGAGCTGGTGTATGTGCCGACCGGCACCAACGGCTATGCCACGGATCGCTGGTACACCGCCGGCGGCTTGCTGGAAGTCGGCGGTTATCTCGGCACCCAGGGGCACAGCGTCGGCGAGTGGATGGCGCAGGGTGGCACGGTGAGTTTCGCCGGCAACGACGTGGTCACCGAAAAGGGTTCGCTGATCAACCTGTCCGGCGGCACCCTGGATGTACAGAGCGGGCAGATCCGCCAGAGCTGGCTGCGTGGCGCAGACGGGCGCTTGTACGAAGTCTCTCGTGCGCCGGGGGATCTGCTCTACACCGGCTTGTACAAAGGTTATGAAGACAACAGCGAGCGCTGGGGCCAGACCAGCTACTTCTACAATCCGCTGATCGCCCCGCGTTCACGCTTCGAGTCGGGTTACACCGTGGGTCGCGATGCCGGGCAACTGGTGATTTCCACTGCCAGCGCCGTGCTCGACGGGCAAATGATCGGTGATGTGTACCAGGGCGAGCGGCAGAATCAGGCGCCGAAACCGGTGCTCGACGGTTATCAGCAGAGTCAGACCGCACTGGCCCGGCGTGCGCAATTGATTGTCGGCAGTTACGACCCGACCTTCGTCGCGGCGTCGAACGGCCTGCTCTACAGCCTCAATCCATTGCTCGATCAGGTACAGATCGGTGGCACGCGCCCGGTCGCCGGCAATGATCTTGACTTGACCGGCGCGGTGTCCGATACCCGCAAGGGCAAGCTGTATCTCGACAACGATCAGCTCAACGGATTCCGCCTCGGTGCGCTCAAGGTTTCGGCCAAGGATCAGATCGCCGTTGACGGTGCGCTTACGGTCGACAGCGGTGGCGACATCACCCTCTACGCCCCGGATGTGCAGGTCGGCGCCGATCTGACTGCTCGCGGTGGCAGTCTGCGCCTGGGCAACGTACTCAATCAGTTCAATGGCGGTACAAATACCGACACTCGCCTGGCGGCCAAAACCGACAAGGCGACACAAACCCGCATCGCCGAAGGCGTGCTTCTCGACACCCGAGGCCTATGGAGCAACCTGCGCACCAACCCGGACGATAACGCCAGCCTGGCGTATCTGAACGGTGGCCTGATATCGATCCGCAGCAGCGGCGATATCGACGTCTCTGCCGGCAGCCTGCTCGACGTTTCTTCCGGTGGTGCTGTGCTTGCCAATGGCAAGACGCGGGGTGGCAAGGGCGGTGATTTGACGCTGGAGTCGAGCGCCATTTCCGCGCCAGGAAAGCCCCGTCTGAACCTCGATGGCGAACTGCGCGGGTACGGCGTCACGGGCGGCGGCACCCTGACGGTGCAGGCCAACAAAATACTCGTCGGGCAAACGGATAAAGCCCTGGCGGACAACACCCTGCAACTGTCCGCCGATTTGTTCGGCAAGGGGTTCTCCGCCTACAACCTGATCGGCCTGAGCGGACTCGACGTTGCCGAAGGCACCGCAATCGACGTGAACATGCCGGTCTACCGTTTCGGCGACGCGGCACCGAACGTGATCAGCGGCGTTGATCCGCGTACGGCGCTGGAGCTGTGGACTCCGACGCTGTTCCAGGAAAACCCGACCAAGGGCGTTCTGACCCAGCGCGCCGGTGCCAGCCTGACGTTGCAAGGTGGCGCGACATTGGACGACCTGATCGATGCCGCCAACAGCACCCTGACGCTGGGCCGTGGCTCGCGCATCAGCGTTGACCCGGGACAAAGCATCAAACTGCGTGGCGCCGGGCAGATCACCGTCGATGGTGAGCTGTATGCAGGGGGCGGCACGATTGACATCCGCCAGCAACAGTTCGGCTCGATCAAGCCGGCGACGTCCATCCTGGTTGCCGATCCGAAGGCCCACGACCGTTCGATCTGGATCGGTGAACAGGCCGTGCTGGATGTATCCGGACAAGTCAGTACCGCAACGGACGTTCTGGGGCGCACGTATGGTCAGGTGGGCAAGGGCGGCAGCATCGTCATCGGCGGCGAGATCGACTCGAAACTCGCCACAGCCACCGCTGCCGATGCTTACGTGATCGTACGACCAGGCGCACGGCTGGATGCCTCGGGTGCAGAGGCGTTGCTCGATATCGCCGGCCAGGGTCCGACCCGCATCGCCACTGACGGTGGTCGCATCAGCCTGAGTTCTTACAACGGTCTGTTCATCGAGGGCAGTCTGCGTGCGGTGGCGGGTGGTCTCGGGGCCGCTGGAGGACGTCTGGACATTGCCCTGGAATCACCGTTGTACGCGGACTCTGCGGACAACAAGGTGCGAGCGCCAAGGGAGATGATCATTGCTCAAGGCGCGGCTGATCAGCGATTGGGATCGGATCTGGAACCCGGCCAAAGCGCTGACGGTTTGCGCTATGGGCAGGCGCGCTTGAGTGCCGATGGTTTGATGAGTGGTGGTTTCGATAACCTGAGTCTGCTCAGCAACGGTCTGCTGTCGTTCGACGGTGACGTGAATCTGCACATGAATCAGAGCCTGAGCCTGTATGCGGGCGCCTTGTCTCTGGCCGAGTCGTCGAACGATGCAACGCGTGTCGATGTCAGCGCACCCTATCTGCGCCTGTCCGGAGTCGGCACCTACTACGGCATCGTCGGTAAGGTTCGACCTCAGGCAACACTCAATCCGACGACCCGACTGTCAGAGGCCAGCTTCAATGCATCAGCGAATCTGCTGGATCTGAGTAACGGTCTGTCGTTCGGTACCCAGGGCGTGATCCGGCAAGTCAGCGGACCTGCCGCTGAATACAGCCGACGGGCTTTTGGCCAAGTATCGCTCGACAGCAGCGGTGATCTGCGTTTCCTGGCACAGACCGATGGCGCGGAGAAGACCCGCCTGTGGACGCCGGGTGACTTGAGCCTTGGCGCTGCACAGATTTATCCCGCCAGCGGCGTCCAGGCTGAAGTGCGTGTCGGTTATCAGGGCTCGATTACGGCGCCGGCGCACACGTTGCGCATCAGCGGACGGGGTGCGGCGCCCGTTGCATTGCCGTACTCGGTGTTCGGCAAATTGAGTCTGTATGGCGGATACGTCGAGCAGGGAGGGGTGATTCGCGCACCGCTGGGCCAGATTTCCCTGGGTGACGACCTGTTGACCCAGACCCGCGAGGTTCATCTGCTTCCCGGCAGCCTGACCTCGGTCAGCGCTGCCGGCCTGGTCATGCCGTATGGTGGCACCACCGATGGCATCGACTACCTTTACAACGGCAAGTCCGTCGCCCTTGAGGGGATCACGGGCGAGAACACAGGCGTGGCAATCCGCTCGCAATTCATTGACGTACAGAGCGGCGCGGTGATTGACCTTTCGGGCGGTGGCGATCTGCGCGGCGCCGGTTTCGTTTCCGGGCGTGGCGGCTCGACCGATGCGCGTTTCAACCCGCTGGTACGCAACGCCGCTGACGGTACGTTCAGCTTGCCGGGGCTGGCAAGCAACCCTGTCTACGCCATTGTCCCGGGCAATCAGAGTACCTACGCGCCCGTGCTCGCCGAAGCCGGTGCGGTGGACCCGCGTATCGGCCAGCAAATCACCCTTGGCAGCGGTGTGCCGGGGCTGCCGGCGGGCACTTACACACTGTTGCCTTCTACCTTCGCGCTGCTGCCTGGCGCGTTCCGGGTCGAGGTCAATGGTCAGGCCGCACCAGGCGCGACGGCAGGCTCTTTGCAAATGCGCAATGGGTCGTGGACCAGCAACGCACAGATGTCGATTGCCAATACCGGGCTGCGCGACAGTCTGGCCAGTCAGGTCATTCTGACGTCGGCTGACGTGCTGCGCCGTTATTCGCAGTACAACGAAACCGGATTCACTGCATTTATCCAGAGCGACGCCGCGCGCCGTGGCGTGCCAAGGGCGTTGGCACCGATGGATGGCAAGACGCTGGATTTGCGTCTTGTCGCGGGTGGCAAGCAAGACATTGCGCTTCAGTTCGCGGGTAGCGCGTTATTCGCGGCAGCCGAAAATGGCAGGGTTGGCACAGCGGTGGTACGCAGTGGCAACGCCGGCGCAGATTTTGAAATCCTGGGTGCAGGGCATGCACCCACCGAAGGTTTCAAAGGCGTCTCTCTTTATGCCGATACCCTGAACAACCTGAATGCAGGACGTCTGACCGTCGGTGCAATGCCGAATGTGCGGTACACCGTGGAAGGTAATCTCATCGGTTTCCTGGGTGATAACTCCAGCATCGTTCTGCGTGAAGGGGCCGTGTTGTCGGCGCCGGAAGTCCTGCTGCGCACGACATCGGGCGCCGGCGGGATAACGGTCGAGGCGGGGGCGGGCATCAATACGCTTGGGCGCGGCAATGTCGCCTATGACTCCGCGGATGGCTATCTCTATAAACCGGGGGCCGCCAGCATGTTGTTGGTGTCCAACGGCTGGACCAATGTGCTGGCACCTGACCTCGGCAGCGGCGGCAACGTTCGTATCGGCACCTGTGCGTCGGGCGCATGCAGCAACCCGGCGCTGCTTTATTCCAATGGCAGCATTACCGCCGCCACCAACGATCAGTTCGAACTGGGTGAGACAGTACGTTTCGGTACCCGACACCTGGCGCTCGCTGTTGGCGCGGTGAATGTCGGTAATGCAGCGTCGCTGGCGGCGGCAGGCAACCGCGTACCCAATGGCCTGGTACTGAACCCGACTGTGCTTGACCGCCTGTTACGCGGCGACACCCAGTATGGTGCGCCAGCCCTTGAAACCCTGAGCCTGACCGCTCGCGATGCAATCAACTTCTTTGGCAGCGTGACCCTCGATACGCTGGATCCGCAGACCGGCCAGAGCAAGTTGCAGAATCTGTTACTCGTGACACCTGCGATTTACGGCTTGGGCGATGCCAATGATGTGGCGACCATCCGTACCAGCAATCTGATCTGGAACGGTGCCACTCAAAACCCGGGCACGGTGATCAAAGAGGGGGCCGGCACCGGAAAGGGGACGCTGGATATTCAGGCGCAACGCATCGAGCTGGGTTACGGGCCGATGCCACAACCCAATGGTCTGGATCAGAACAATCGTCTGGCGCTGGGTTTTGCCAACGTCAATCTGAGCGCCAGCGACCGTATCACCGCCAATCACAAAGGCAGCCTGGCGGTTTATCAGCAGCAGGGCGTTTACGACCCGGTCAAAGGCTACACCTACAGTGGCGGCAATCTGAATCTGCGCACACCGTTGCTGACCGGTGAAGCGGCATCGGTCAGTCTGCTCAAGGCCGGCAACAGCCTGACGCTCAGTGGCGCCGGGGCTGTCGGAGTGGCCAATGCCCTGGGGGCGGAGTTGAATCTTGAAGCCCGCGACGTCGTGCTCGACAGCCGTATCGCATTGGCCAGCGGCAAGCTGACGGTGAAGTCCGAGGGCGATCTGACCCTGGGCAGCGGAGCCGTGCTGGATATGGCCGGGCGCACCTTGCCGTTCAACGATGTCAGCAAGTACAGCTGGGGCGGCGATGTTTCGCTGTACAGCGCCAACGGCAATATCCGTCAGGCCGCGGGCTCGCGCATCGATCTGTCGGCGCAGAACAATCAGGCCGGCAACCTCAGCGTCGTCGCATTGGCGGACGCAGCCGGGATGGTCGACCTGCAAGGCGAGATTGTCGGCGGCAGCAGCGGTTACTACGACGCCGGGGGCACGCTGGTGCCGTACAAGGCCGGGGGCGTGGACATTCGCGCTCAACGCCTGGGCGGTGACGCCACTGAACAGTTCGCGGCGCTCAATCAGCGGTTGAACGCAGGTCAGGTGTTCGGCAGTCGCAGCCTGCAACTCAAGCAGGGCAATCTGGTGATCGGCGACGGTCTCAAGGCTGGCGAGGTCAATGTGTCGGTGGACAATGGCAGCCTGACGGTGGCCGGTCTGATCGATGCCAGCGGCGAACGTGTCGGCAGCATTCGTCTGTCGGCGAAAAACGGTCTGACCCTCGCGGGTAACAGCGTGCTCGACGCCCATGGTCGCGTGCTGCGGGTGGACAGCTACGGCAAGATCATCGATGCGCCGAACCGTGCCACGGTCGAACTCGGTTCCGGCGATGGCGTGCTCACGCTGGGCAGCGGCGCACGCATCGACCTGCGTCACGGCACCGATGCCGTGCCCGGTTTCCTCGCAGGGCAACATGACGGAATGCTGCGCGGCACGCTGGAGCTGAACGCGCCACGCCTGGGCAGCAATGACATCGCCATCGACGCCAGTGGTGCGCTGACGATTCAGGGCGCGCGTTCTATCGGGCTCAATGGTGTGCGCCGTTACACCGATGCCCGTGATGGTGTCGATCAGGCCGTCAGCGGGCGGCCTTATCAGGTCATCGATCAAGCCATGCTCGATCGTATTCACGGTGACAGCAACAACTTCATCAACGCCGCGCTGGGCAACAGTGATCTGCTGCAACGCAAACTGGCCGGGCTGAACAACGCCACCTACGCCGATGCATTCCATCTGCGGCCGGGCGTGGAAATCGCCAGCAAGACTGCCGACGGTGATCTGGTGGTGGAGGGCGATCTGGACCTTTCGGGCTATCGCTACGCCAGTCTCAATCCGCACACGCGGCTGAACCCTGCCGTTTACGGTTCAGGGGAGGCTGGCAGCCTGGTGATCCGTGCCGGCGGCAACCTCGATATTTACGGCAGCATCAACGACGGCTTCGCCCCGCCACCGGAAACCGTCGATGATGCCGGTTGGAAGCTGATTGCCGGTGTGCAGCCGTTTGGCGGCGATCTGATCGTTCCGGGCACCGGCGTTTCGCTGGCCGAGGGAACGAGGTTCCCGGTGGGTGCAACGCTGAACTATGACGTGGCGATTCAGAGTGCGACCTTCGCCAGCGGTACGTTGCTGCCAGGTCAGGTGACCTTGAAAGAATCCTATACCTTCAGCGCCGGTACGGTGCTGGCTGGCGCCATTCACGACCAGAACGGCAATCTGCTGTACGCCGCAGGAACATTGCTCAGCGACAGCGTGACCTTGCCAGCCACTACGCGTCTGGGTGCAGGCATTCGCCTGAACAAGGCGACCGCACTGGACGCGATGACCTGGCCCAAGGGCGTGCCGCTTCCCGGGACTGTCGATGCAGACACCGGCAACACTGGCGGCGTTCTGTTGAGCGGTTCACTGGCCTTGTTGCGTGGGTCGCTGATTCCGTCAATGACGGACGTGAAGCTGGCCGACGGTACGTCACTGATCGAGTTGCGCCCGTTCAACGGCACGCAGCAGGGCAAGAACTGGGCAGTGGCGAGCATGTTGCCGTCGGGCAGTGCGTCGTGGTCGATGCGTGTGGTGGCCGGTGCCGATCTTGAGGCCGCCGATAACCGCATCGTCAAACCGGTGACCAGCGAAGGCAATTTGCGACTGGCGGATACGCACTATGGCGTGACGGTCACTCAAGGTGCCGCGAAACTGGTCTGGGCCGTCGGCAACCAGTATGGCTTCCCCGCCTATGAACCGATCCCCGAGGAGTACCTGATTCTGTGCGAGATCGGCCCTGGCGATTGCGCGCCGATGGCACGCTGGGTCTGGGCACCGGGCAGTGGCATGGGCGCCGATTACGAGCCCGTTCCGGATGACTACCTGATCCTCTGCGAACTGATGCCGGAATTGTGCCTGGAAAACAATCCGCAAAAATCCGCCAAGGCTCACACCCAGATGTTCAGTGTGCTGCGCACCGGTACGGGCGATCTCGACTTGATCGCGGCGGGCAATCTGAGCATGGACTCGCCTTTTGGTGTGTACACCGCAGGGACGCAGTCGGCCAATGTCGATCCGCTCTATAACCAGCCACGCGGGCACCTTTCCGATACCAACTCGGTTCTGGGCAGCACGGGGGCCGACTACGAAAAATGGGTCAACGGTGGTACTGACAGCCTTTATCAGGCCTGGTATCCACAGCTGGGCGGTAACCTCACGGTCAATGCCGGTGGATCGATTTCCGGCGACTCGGTAGGGCATAAAGAGCAAACCACGTCCGGCGGTTTCCGCGACCAGATCGCCAGCGTCGCCGTCGGTAACTGGCTGTGGCGCCAGGGTACGGGCAGCGCCGATGTTCCAACCGCCTGGTGGATCAACTTCGGCAGTTACATCACTCAGCCGATACCGAACTCAACCAGCACCGATCCGTACCTGGTGGGGTTTACCGGTTTTGGTACGCTGGGCGGCGGCAACATCAGTTTGCGCGCCGGGGCTGACGCGGGCCTGTTGAAGCCCATGGGCGATTCGCGCAATTACCTGCGCAGTCAAGGGCTGATCGTGGCAGTCGGCAGCACAGGCAGAATCGGCAGCGATGGTAGCGTGCAGATGACCGGTGGCGGTGACATGGATATCCGCATAGGCGGTCAGCTCAACCCGTCGATGCAAGCCCGGGCGGGTGATACCGGCACGGCGCGACCGTTCCACGATCTGCAAGGTGCGCTGATCAACTTGCGCGGCGCGGCACAATTGAGTGGCGGGGCTGTGGGCGGAATTGATCTGCAATACGGCGCGGCCTCGCAATTTAATGACCCGCGGGAGACGCGCGCTTTCGATCCGTTTACTTCCACGCTCAGCAAAGCTTCCGGTGGCCTGGTATTGATTCCCGGCGACTCGGGCATGAGCCTGAGTACCCGTGGCGATCTGGTGTTGGGCGGGGCCGGCGATCCGGGGCGAGTGAGTCTGCAGAACGCAACCCCTGTTTTCGACAGCAATGGGGACATCCAGAGAGGCGGGATCCTGAGTGGTTTTTCGTTGTGGACCGACCATACGGCGATCGACCTGTTCTCGGCGGGGGGCAATCTCACGCCTAGTACGCAGATCGCAGAGTTCGACGGTTCCAACAATCTGATCACTGGGCGAAACACTTCGCCTACGGACGGCCGGTTCGTCTATCCCTCCATCCTTCGGGCAGTGGCGGGGCAGGGGTCCATTTATGCCGGTCCGTCTGCCGCTTTTGACGGCGGACTTGGCAACAACCCGTTTAAAGCCTATTCGTTGCTGCTGGCGCCGGCGCAGTCAGGTCAGCTGGAATTGTTGGCGGGTGACTCGATCTACGCGGGTGGCTATGCGATCAATCAATCCGGTGCCAGTCCTCTGGCCATCGCTACACCATTCAATCCGGCGTTCAATCGCTTTGATGCCAATTCACCAGGCTCACTGGTGGCCAGCAATTACAGCCGCGACGGTGTTGTTCCGGACGGAAACACGCGTTACCCGCTGTTCGCATTCGGTCCCAACAGCTATTCGGGATTGAGCAATGTTCAGCAGCCTGCACGCTTCTATGCGTTGACCGGTGATCTTGTGGGTGTACGCACAGGTGAGACCTTGAATTTCGAAATATCCAAACGTACCTGGTATGAGGCCGCCGGGCCGGTCTGGATGATCGCCGGTCGTGACATCGTCGCGTCAGGGACCAATCTTGGACAGCCAACCTCCGTGCAGCCCGAAGAGATGGGTATCAACCGCGAAAACATCACGTCCACCGGCAACCTGTTCGTCCACAATGACCCACGAGACGTATCGCGAGTGTCGGCGGGTCGCGACATTCTCTACAGCAGCTTCGATATCGCCGGGCCCGGTGTCCTCGATATCAATGCAGGGCGTAACATCCTCATGGAAAACCGCGCCAGCATCACCAGCCTCGGCTCGCTGGTCGCAGGCGATAAACAACCGGGCGCCAGCGTGGTATTGCAGGCGGGGGCAGGGGCGCAAGGTCCGGATTATTCGCGGTTCATCGCCCGTTACCTGAACCCGCAGAACCTCGCCGACCCGAATGCGTCACTCAACGGGCAGCCAGGCAAAGTGGTCAAGACTGACCTCGACGAGCTGCAGAGCTGGCTGACCCTCGGCTATGGCTTCAGCGGCAACGCCGAACAGGCGCAAGCCTTCTTCGCCGGGTTGCCAAGTGCCGAGCAGGCGATCTTCGCCCGCCAGGTGTACTTCGCCGAATTGCGAGCCGGTGGCCTGGAATACAACGACGCCGATGGCCCACGCAAGGGCAGTTACCTGCGCGGTCGCAACGCCATTGCTTCGCTGTTCCCGACCACCGATGTGGCCGGCAACCCGATCCGTTATGACGGCGACATCACGCTTTATGGCGGCGCCGGGGTCAAGACGCTGTTCGGTGGTGACATCCAGATGCTCACCCCGGGCGGTGGTCAGGTGTTCGGCATCGAGGGCGCGGCGCCACCGTCCACGGCGGGGATCATCACCCAGGGTTCGGGCAACATTCAGCTCTATTCCCAGGGCAGCATTCTGCTGGGACAGAGCCGGATCATGACGACGTTTGGTGGCTCGATCCTTGGCTGGTCAGCCGAGGGCGACATCAACGCCGGTCGCGGTTCGAAAACCACCGTGGTCTACACCCCGCCGAAACGCGTTTACGACACCTGGGGCAACGTGACCCTGTCGCCATCGGTGCCGAGCACCGGCGCCGGTATCGCCACGCTCAACCCGATTGCTGAAGTGGCGCCGGGGGACATCGACCTGATCGCGCCGCTGGGCACCATCGATGCGGGCGAGGCGGGGATTCGCGTCTCGGGCAACGTCAACATCGCCGCGCTGACGGTGGTCAACGCCGCCAACATCTCGGTGCAGGGCAAGGCGACCGGCGTGCCGGTGGTCTCGGCGGTCAACACCGGGGCGATCACCTCGGCCAGTTCCGCTGCGTCCTCGGCAACCCAGGCGGCCGAAGACGTCGCCCGTCAGCAGCAAGCCGCGTCGCGCCAGAATCAGGCTTCGGTATTCACCGTGCAGGTGCTCAGCTTCGGCAACGAACAACTGGCCCCGACCCGCGATGGCGCCAGCCGCGCACCGACACCGGGCTACAACCCCAACAGCCCGGTGCAGGTGCTGGGCGCCGGGGCGCTGGATGAACAGGCGAAGCAGCAGCTGACCGAGGAGGAGCGGGGACAGCTGACGTTGTAAAGGACTCTCGTGTAGTACGCTTCGGGCGGCCATTTGGCCGCCCTTTTTTTATGTTGCTGAAGTTGAGGGGTATTTTTGTCGGGCGTGAAGCACCCTCAGTATTTTGATATGGCCATTCACTCGATAAACCAGCAGATAGTTCGGATGAATCACCATTTCGCGAGTGCCAGGTACTCGGCCGGGTCGGTAACCATAAGGTATTGATGAAAGTCGCTGTGCTGCTGCACCCACCTTGTTTCTTAGCGAAATTGAAGCGTTGGTGTTGTGTTGCTCGATGTATTTGAAGATATCAGCCAGTTGACGCGAGGACTTGCTGCTCCATTCAAGCAGCAGAGCGGCGCTTCCTGCGCATCTCTTCCAGCATCTGGTCGAGCATTGCCATAACTTCATCATGGGGAATGCCAGGACTTGGATCATCAAGTGCATCCTGTACCTCCGCACGAAACCAGCGATCGTAGCTCTCTGCCTCTTCTTCGGATTCGAAGTCAGAGTAAAACGGGGAATGCAATATGCTCATAGTGATCTCCGTGATCAATTTCAGCAGTTTAAGGGGGAATGGCCCATTGTCGTCACTGGCAGACGATGTACCCCATGAGCCCTTGAAGAACCATGGGATAACGAAGCCCAGTATCTGCAAGCACCCCTTTGAAATCTGCCGGACGTTTCCCACCGTTGTCCGGCAATCTCGACCGCCGCTGTAGGCCTATTCCTACCTTCTGTTTTTCAGGTTTTCAGCCTACAAATCCGCGCACGCCTTCCTACAAACGCACTCAGAACGCATACGGAATACTCACCTTCGCCCACAACATTTCCCCCTCTGGCCGGTTCTCCACGTCGAATTCCTTGGCCCAGCGAATCTCGGCGCTGGCGTACTTGAGGAAGGTGAAGTGCAGCGCCGGGCCGATGGCGAAGACCTTGCCGCGTACGCCGTCGTTCACGTCTTCGCCGGCGAATTGCACGGTGTGGCCGAACTGTTTGTCGTCGGTTGTTTGCTTGAGGTAGTAGCCGTTGATGCCGAGCATCAGGTCGTCGGTGATCTTGTAGCTGGCCGAGTAATCGAAGTGGAAGATCTGCCCGGATTTGTAGTCGGTGTCCTTGTTCTTCTCGTTGAAGCTGTAGGTGGTCTTCATCGAGACTTCGGTCTTGTCCGTCGGCAGCCAGGTGAAGGAGAACAGCGGTTTGTAGGTGTAGAAATTGTTGCTGGTGTTGGCCAGCCGGTCGACGCTGTATTCGCCGGTGGGCACGGTGATTTCCACGGCGGCGCCGAGGGTCAGGTCCTTGCCCATGTCCCACAGGATGATCGGCGCGATGGTGGTATCGCCCATGCCTTCACGGGTGTCGCTCAGGCCGAACACCGAGACTTCCTGTTTGAGCCACGGCTGGGCGATGTAACCGGCCAGGCGCCCGCCGAAGATCCGCACCGGGCTCAGGTAGTCGAGGCGCGGGATCACGGCGGTGGATTCGATCTCGACATTCGGCACCTTGCCGCCGAACGAGCTGATGTTGAGCTTCCGCGCCTTGTAGTGGTTGTAGTAGAGGTTGAAGGCGACCATGTTCTCCGGAAGGCTGTCGACTTCCATCGGCAGCATGAAGAAGCCGTCGGTGCCGGGGCCGATGTTGTCGACGCCGGCTTCGGTGGCCAGCGCCGGCAGGGTCGCGGCGCAGCCAAGCAGGCTCAGCGCCAGTCGCAGAGGGAATGTCGCGCGGTTCGGGGTCATGTCCGTCCTCATTATTATTGTGTTTTGGGCGCAACGCCGGCACGCAGGGCGCCCGGCCACTATAGAAATAAGCCCTTGGCGCACGCCGCGGCAGGGTATTGGCGGACACGGAAGGGGGCTTCTGCGGACAGCCCGTCAACCCTGTGCTAACTTCCTTCGACATAACCGGTAACAAAAATAACAATTCAGCGTGATCCGGAATGTCAGCCTCCATGAACGTAAAAGTCCAAGACCCGACCTTCGAACTGGCGCTGGTGTCGCCATTTCTCCTGCAAACCCTGGCCGAAGTCGCCGCCAACAAGGGCATCGAGCCGCAAAGCCTGTGCCGTGGTCTGGGTTTTGATTTCGAGGATTTGCAGGATCCGGCGCAGCGGATTTCCTACCGCCAGGCCGTGGCCATGATCCAGCGTGCGCTTAAGGCTTTACCCAATCAGGGACTGGGCCTGTGGGTCGGGGCGCAGAACGTGCTCGGTACGCTGGGGCTGCTCGGGCATGTGTTGTCGCTGTGCAAGACCTTGCGCGACGCGTTCGAAATCGGGGTTCGGCATCAACACACTTCCGGCGGAATCGTTGTTTCCAGCGTCGATGTGGTGGGCGATCAGGTGTACGTCGACGTCGAATGCCGGTTGCCATTCGCCGAAGTGCAGGTGTTTGCGGTTGAAGAGTTTTTCGCCAGCCTGCTGGTCTACGGCCGGGCGCTGGTGGGCGAGACGTTCAAGCCGATTGCCGTGGAGTTCATGCACGCCGCGCCGGATTACGTGGATGAGTACCGGCGGCTGCTGGGGCCGGAGGTGCGCTTCGGGTGTCTGCACAATCGCATGCTGATCGACGTGCAATGGCTGGATGTGAACCTGCCCAATCATCATTCGCTGGCGCTGCGTCAGGCGGTCAAGTTGCTGGAGCTGGAAGCGGCGCAGGTTCACCAGAAACTCGATCTGATCCAAGCTGTGGAGCGGGCGATTGCCCGGGATCTGAGTCGGGGCAGTCACATTGAAAAGATTGCTGGTGACTTGAATATGAGCAGCCGTACTTTGCGCCGGCGGTTGACTGAACATTCGCTAACGTTTGAGGCGCTGCTGGAGCAGGTGCGCCAGGCACGCACCATGAGTTTGCTGGCCAATCCTGATATGCCGATCGAGCGGATTACCGAGGAAGTCGGTTACAGCGACGTTCGCAGTTTTCGGCGGGCGTTCAAGCGCTGGACGGGGAAGAGTCCGAGTGCGTGGCGCAGCGAGTGCGTCATCTGATCCCACACAAATCCTCCGGCTACAGTTAAACTCCGCGCTCTTTCCCAAGGAGTTCACATGAGTTACTACCAGCCGGGCATCCTCGCCACCCCAGTTCCGCCGCAAGCACGTCATCTGTTTTTTGCCCTTGAGTCGGTTGAAGCGCTGCCGCAGGCGATCGACAACCTGCTGAACCTGGTGGACGGCAAGTCGGCGGTGGTCGGTTTCGGTGAATCCCTGGCCAAGGCCCTGAATGTGAACATCGAAGGCCTGCGCAGCTTCCCGGCGCTGACCGGCGTCGGCGTGGAAAACCCGTCGACCCAGCACGCCCTGTGGGTCTGGCTGCACGGCGTCGATCGTGGCGAGCTGCTCAACCGCAGCACCGCGCTTGAGGCCGCACTGGCCCCGGCGCTGCGTCTGGTGCAGATGCAGGAAGCTTTCCGCCACAAGGACGGTCACGACCTCACCGGTTATGAAGACGGCACTGAAAATCCGCATGACGAAGCCGCCATCGCCGCCGCACTGCAAAGTGAAGGCGCTGACGGTCTGGTCGGCGGTAGCTTCGCCGCGATCCAGCAATGGCAGCATGACCTCAAGGGTTTCCATGCGCTGTCCGCCGAAGACAAGGACAACATCATGGGCCGTCGCCTGAGCGACAACGAAGAGATCGACGACGCGCCGGTGTCCGCCCACGTCAAACGCACCGCCCAGGAAAGCTTCGCCCCGGAAGCCTTCGTCTTGCGTCGTTCGATGCCGTGGATCGAAGGCGACCGCGCCGGCCTGATGTTCCTGGCGTTCGGTTTCTCCCTCGACGCCTTCGAAGCGCAATTGCGCCGCATGAGCGGTCTGGAAGATGGCATCACCGACGGTCTGTATCGCATCAGCCGGCCGATCACCGGCGGCTACTACTGGTGCCCGCCGCTGCAAAACGGCCACCTCGACCTGCGCGCACTGCGCATCGGCTGAGGCACAAGCATGAACGTGGTGCGTTGGGGCATGATCGGTTGCGGCAGCGTCGCTGAACGCAAGAGCGGGCCGGCCTTCTACAAGGCGCCCGGTTCGGCGTTGGTGGCGGTGATGGGGCGACGCCTCGAAGCCGTGACCGATTACGTCACGCGCCACGGCATCGCCCGGACGTACACCGACGTCGATGCCCTTATCAACGACCCCGAGGTGGACGCGGTGTACATCGCCACGCCCCCCGACAGTCACCACGCCTACAGCCTGAAAGTCGCCGCCGCCGGCAAGCATTGCTGCGTGGAAAAACCCATGGCCCTCAACGCCGGGCAAAGCCGCGAGATGCAGCAGGTGTTTGCCGACGCCGGTCTGCACCTGTTCGTCTCCTATTACCGCCGTTCGCTGCCGCGTTTCCAGCAGGTTCGGCAATGGCTGGAGCAGGGCCGCATCGGCGAAGTCCGGCACTTGAGCTGGACGCTGACCAAGGCACCATCGCCCAAGGATCTGGACGGCAGCGCAAACTGGCGCACCGATCCGGCGGTGGCCGGTGGCGGGTATTTCGCGGATCTGGCCAGCCATGGGTTTGACCTGTTCCAGTACCTGCTCGGCGACATCGTGGAAGTCGCCGGCTTCACCGCGCGTCAGGCCGGGTTGTATGCGGCGGAAGATGCGGTCAGCGCCAGTTGGCGATTTGCCTCGGGCGCGTTGGGCATGGGCTGCTGGAGTTTCGTTGCGGACCGGCGCGAGGATCGGGTCGAGATCATCGGCAGTAAAGGGCGGATCGGCTTTTCGGTGTTCGATGAGCATCCGGTCGAGCTGCACGCCGATGAGCACATCAGCCTGGAAATCCCCCATCACGAACACATTCAGTGGCACCACGTACTGGGCATGAACGCGCAGATTCGCGGTGAGTCGCTGCACCCGGCAATTGCCGCCGAAGCCCTCAAGACCGATTGGGTCATGGACCAGATCCTCAAGCGCCACTGAAGGCGCATCTAAGGTTATGCCCAAACAATATTTCTCAAGCTTGTCATAACGTCTCTAAGATCACGTCATAACTCGTTATAACAAGTGATCCCGTGATGACCGATAACGTTCTCTCTCTTGGCAGCGTCCCGCTGCACACCCAACTGCGCGACGTGCTGCGCGCCCGGATTCTCGACGGCGAATACCCGCAGGACAGCCAGATGCCGTCCGAAAGCGAGCTTGGCACGCTGTTCAAGGTCAGCCGCATCACCGTGCGCCAGGCCTTGGGCGATCTGCAGAAAGAAGGGCTGATCTTCAAGATCCACGGCAAAGGCACCTTCGTCGCCAAACCCAAAACCTTTCAAAACGTCAGCACCCTGCAAGGCCTCGCCGAGTCCATGACCGGCCGTGGCTACGAGGTGATCAACCGCCTGCGCAGCTTCAAATTCATCGCCGCCGACAAACTGGTCGCCGAGCGTTTGCAGGTCGCCGAAGGTGAAATCGTCGCCCAGATCAAACGCGTACGCCTGATCAACCGCGAGCCGATTTCGCTGGAAATCACCTACCTGCCCAAAGCCGTCGGCGAACGGCTGGAGAAGGCTGACCTGGTCACCCGCGACATCTCCCTGATCCTCGAAAACGACTGCGGCATCGCCCTCGGCCACGCCGATCTGGCCATCGACGCGGTGCTGGCCGACAGCGACCTGACCCAGGCACTGAACGTCGAGGCCGGCTCGCCGATCATGCGCATCGAGCGTCTGACCCACGACGCCAACGGCCAGCCGCTGGACTTCGAACACCTTTACTACCGTGGCGATGCGTTCCAGTACCGCCTGCGGATCGACCGGCAAAAAGGGGCGTGACCATGACCCGCAACACCCTCGAACAGGAATACGACATCGTCGTGATCGGCGGCGGCACCGCCGGCCCGATGGCCGCGATCAAGGCCAAGGAAAAGAACAAGGAACTGCGCGTGCTGCTGGTCGACAAGGCCAATGTCAAGCGCAGCGGTGCGATCAGCATGGGCATGGACGGCCTGAACAACGCGATCATTCCCGGCCACTCGACGCCCGAGCAGTACACCAAGGAAATCACCATCGCCAACGACGGCATCGTCAATCAGGCGGCGGTGTACGCCTACGCGACGCACAGTTTTGAAACCATCGAGCAGCTCGACCGCTGGGGCGTGAAGTTCGAGAAGGACGAAACCGGCGATTACGCGGTGAAAAAGGTCCACCACATGGGTGCCTATGTGCTGCCGATGCCGGAAGGGCACGACATCAAGAAAGTCCTGTATCGCCAGTTGAAGCGCGCGCGGGTGAGCATCACCAACCGCCTGGTCTGCACCCGTTTGCTGACCGACGAGGAGGGCGCCGTCAACGGTGTGATGGGGTTCGACTGCCGCAGCGCCGACTTCCACGTGATCAAGGCCAAGGCAGTGATCCTCGCTTGCGGCGCGGCCGGGCGACTTGGTCTGCCGTCCTCGGGTTACCTGATGGGCACCTACGAAAACCCGACCAACGCCGGCGACGGTTACGCCATGGCGTATCACGCCGGTGCGGAGCTGGCGAACCTCGAGTGCTTCCAGATCAACCCGTTGATCAAGGACTACAACGGCCCGGCCTGCGCCTACGTCACCGGCCCGCTCGGCGGCTACACCGCCAACAACAAGGGCGAACGCTTCATCGAGTGCGACTACTGGAGCGGGCAGATGATGTGGGAGTTCCACCAGGAACTGGAGAGCGGCAACGGCCCGGTGTTCCTCAAGCTCGATCACCTGGCCGAGGAAACCATCCAGAACATCGAAGAGATCCTGCACAGCAACGAACGTCCGAGTCGCGGCCAGTTTCACGCCAATCGCGGCACCGACTACCGCACGCAGATGGTCGAGATGCACATCTCGGAAATCGGTTTTTGCAGCGGCCATTCGGCGTCCGGCGTGTGGGTCAACGAGCGCGCCGAAACCTCGGTGAAGGGGTTGTACTCGGCCGGGGACATGGCCGCCGTGCCGCACAACTACATGCTCGGCGCGTTCACCTACGGCTGGTTCGCGGGCAACAACGCGGCGGAGTTTGTCGCCGGGCGCGAGTTCTCCGCGCTGGATGCCGAGCAGATCGCGAAGGAAAAGGCCCGGGTCTACGCACCGCTGGATCGCGAACACGGTCTGCCGCCGGCGCAGGTCGAGTACAAGTTGCGGCGTTTCGTCAACGACTACCTGCAACCGCCGAAAGTGACCAAGAAAATGGAAATCGGCCTGCAACGCTTCAGCGATATCGAGCGCGATCTCAACGAGATGAAGGCCAACAACGCCCACGAACTGATGCGCGCCATGGAAACCAGCGTGATCCGCGACTGCGCCGAAATGGCTGCCCGCGCCTCATTATTCCGCGCTGAAAGCCGCTGGGGCCTGTACCACTACCGCGTCGATCACCCGCAACGGGACGACCGCGAATGGTTCTGCCACTGCCACCTGAAAAAGGGCGAGGACGGGCGCATGACCAGTTTCAAGAAAGCCGTCGAGCCTTACATCATCCCGCTCGATGCCGAGGAAATGCAGGCCTACGACCGCCTTCGGGTCGGCGCTTACGCCGCTTGATGCATCACTAGAGAGAGTCCGAACCATGGCCTATCAAGCCCAGGAAATCTTCTTCCGCTCCAATGCCCCCGTCACCGTGGACGAGGACAAGTGCATCGCCGAAAAGGGCTGCACCGTGTGCGTCGACGTCTGCCCGATGGACCTGCTGGCGATCAACCCGGCCACGCAAAAGGCCTACATGGCGTTCGACGAATGCTGGTACTGCATGCCTTGCGAAAAGGACTGCCCGACCGGCGCGGTGAAAGTCGAAATCCCGTATCTGCTTCGCTAAAACGCTATCCGGCAACACCGGACGCCTGATTCAACACACCCCTCGTTTCCCACCGCGCCCTGATCGCGGCGGAGACGAACATCCTATAAATGATTCGAGGGGATTCAACCATGTTGCGTGCAGCAATCGCCGGTCTGGTACTGGCTTCGTTCACCCTGTCGGCCTCGGCCGAAACCATCCGCATTGCCATCGGCACCCAGGACACCACCATCAACTGCGCCGCCGGCGGTTTGTTGATTCGCGAGCTGGGCCTGCTCGACAAATACCTGCCTCACGACGGCGCCTACAAGGACGCCAAGTACGACGTGCAGTGGAAGAACTTTACCAGCGGCGCACCGCTGACCAACGAGATGGTCGCCGGCAAACTCGACTTCGGCGCCATGGCCGATTTCCCCGGCGCGTTCAACGGCGTGGCATTCGAAACCGCCGGCAAACACAGCCTGTTCATCAGCGTGTTGTCGGGCAGCATCAAGGGCAGCGGCAACGGCATCGTGGTGCCGAGCGCGTCGGGCGTGCAGTCGCTGAGCGAGCTCAAGGGCAAGACCATTTCCGTGCCGTTCGCGTCCACCGCCCACGGCATGTTGCTGCGCGCTGTGGCGGAGCAGGGCTGGGATCCGCTCAAGGATGTGAACATCATCGCCCAGCCGCCAGAGGTCGCAGGCTCGGCGTTGCAGGCCGGCAAGATCGACGCCCACGCCGACTTCGTGCCGTTCGCCGAGCTGTTCCCGAGCCGCGGTTTCGCCCGCAAGATCTACGACGGCGCCCAGGCCAATGCGCCGACCTTCCACGGTGCGCTGGTCGATCAGGCTTACGCGAAAAAGTACCCGGAAATCGTCGTTGCTTACCTGCGCGCCAGCATCGAGGCCAATCAACTGCTGGCCGCCGAACCGGAGAAATACAGCGAACTGATCGCCAAGGTCAACGGCGTCGATGCCGAGGTCAATTACCTGTTCCACGGCCCGCTCGGCGTACAGACCCGTGACCTGAGCTGGAAGCCGGAGTATCGCCAGGCTGTGGGCACCGCGATTGACACGTTGAAGCTGCTGAAGAAGGCGGATCGCGGACTCGATCTGAATACCTTTATTGACGATCAGTACATTCGTGCGGCGTTCAAGGCTTCGAATCTGGATTACACCGCGCAACTGGCCAACTACGCGCAGACGCCGTTGAAGTCGGTCGATGCGGTGACCGGGAAAACGATTTCGGACTTCAGTCATGTCGCGGAGATCTGGGTGCGCGGTGAGGACAAGGTCCGGCGGTATGCCTCGGCTGAAGAGGCGTTCACGGCGCTGGCCGGCCTGAAGTCGGAAGGCAAGAACATCCGTGCGGTGTATGCGCAGGCGAGTGACAGCGGGATCAAGTTGCTGGCGGAACAGGCGTGGTTTGCCAGTGATGCGAAGGGGCGCCTCAGCGCGTTCCTGCTCAAAGGCCAGGCGCAGCAATTTGCATCGGCGCAGGGCGGGAAAGTCCTCGACTTCACCGATGCCACGACCCAGGCAGTGGCTGCACGCTGACAGCAGATCAAAAGCTTTCCCTCACCCTAACCCTCTCCCGGAGGGAGAGGGGACTGACGGTGTTGTTTTGGAGAGTTACGCCGACCTGAGATATCGAGCCGAGCTCAGGTTTGAAAATCATGAGTACCTGCTTGCTATCGAGCCGAACTCAGGTCTTGAAAGGCATGAAGATCGGCTCCCTTTCCCCCTCGCCCCCTTGGGGGAGAGGGCTGGGGTGAGGGGGTAGATCTCAGCCATCACACCGCTCAAGAACCGGAAACACAATTCATGAAAGCGCCCAAATCCCGCTGGATACCAAGAGCAACCTCCCTATTACTCTGCCTGCTCTTCTGGCAACTAGCCGCCAGCCACCACTGGAACCTCGGCCTCGTCACCTTCGCCAACGTGCCAACCCCGCTGGCCGTAATCGAAGCCGCACTCGGCCTCGGCGACTCCGGCAAGCTCATCCAGCACCTGACCGCCAGCCTCGGCCGGGTCTTCGCCGGTTACCTCGCGGCACTGGTGATCGGCATCGCCCTGGGCCTGGCCATCGGCCGTTCAAAGTGGGCCGAAGACCTGCTGCTGCCACCGCTGGAAGTCCTGCGCCCAATCCCCGCCGTCGCCTGGATTCCACTGGCCATCCTGATGTTCCCGTCGTCCGAACTGTCGATGGTCTTCATCACCTTCACCGGCGCGTTGTTCCCGATCCTGCTCAACACCGTGCACGGCGTCGAAGGCGTCGACCCGCGCCTGATCGCCTCGGCCAAAAGCCTCGGGGCCGGGCGCCGGGCGATTCTGCTGGAAGTGATCCTGCCGGGCGCCGCACCGAGCATCATCACCGGCCTCGCCATCGGCATGGGTACGTCGTGGTTCTGTCTGGTGACCGCCGAAATGATCTCCGGCCAGTTCGGCATCGGTTACTACACCTGGGAGTCCTACACCATTCAGAACTACGCCGACATCGTGGTCGGCATGTTGCTGATCGGCGTGTTGGGCATGGGCAGCAGCCTGCTGATCAAACGCCTGGGCGGGCTGTTCACGCCCTGGCACCGACCACGAGGAAAAGCCTGATGAGCGTGATGCAAACCCCGGAAGGGCGGATCGATATCCGTCAGCTATCCATTGTCCTCGGCGAAGGCCCGCAAGCCTTTGAAGCGGTGCAGGGCCTGGATTGCCAGATCGAGCCGGGCCAGTTCGTGTGCATTCTCGGCCCGTCCGGTTGCGGCAAATCGACCTTGCTCGGCGCGCTTGCCGGGCATCTGCAACCCCATGGCGGGCAGTTGAAAGTCGATGGTGTCGAAGTGTCCGGCCCGTCACCGCAACGCGGCATGGTGTTCCAGCACCACACTCTGTTCCCGTGGCGCACGGTGCGCGACAACGTTGCCTTCGGCCTGAAAATGCGCGGCATCGGCAAGGCCGAGCGCCATCGCGCCGCCGATGAAATCCTCAAACTGGTCGGCCTCGAAGGCTTTGCCGAACGCTGGCCCGATCAGCTTTCCGGCGGCATGCAGCAACGGGTGGAGATCGCCCGGGTGCTGGTCAATCGCCCACGGCTATTGCTGATGGACGAACCCTTCGGCGCACTGGACGCGCTGACCCGACTGAACATGCAGGAACTGCTGCTGGATATCTGGACGCGAATTCGCACCACCGTGGTGTTCGTCACCCATGACATCGACGAAGCGCTGTTCCTCGCCGACCGTTTGCTGGTGATGAGCGCACGGCCGGGGCGAATCATCGAAGACCTGCGCCTCGATTTTCCGCGGCCACGTACCACCGAACTGGTGACCAGCCACGAGTTTTCGCGCCTCAAGCGCCACTGCCTCGACCTGCTGCGCCACGACAACGACCGACCGCTGCCGCGCCTCAATCCGCTCGGTTTGCCTCCTGAAAACTCCTTACCGCGATTTGCCCTATGACCTCATTTTTTGCTGTGACCGATAACGACGACATTCTCGCCCTGCAACCACGGCTGACCGCCGATGACGCCGGTGTGCGCCGGATTGCCCTGATCGACCTGGCTGACCTCGAAGAGCCGGACGGTCTGCTCTGGCTGGTGGAGCGGTTGGCCGAAGACCCCGCCGAAGAAGTGCGTGCCGAAGCGGCGCGCCTGTTGGAAGCCTGGGAAGACGAGCCGGTGGTTGAAGCGTTGTGCCAGGCGCTGACGGATCCGTCGCCGGCGGTGCAAGCCGCTGCGGCGCAGAGCCTGAGCCTGCTCAAGACCGAAGCGGCGGGCAGGGTGATTCTGCCGTGGACCAGCCATGCCGAAACCGGCGTGCGGATTGCCGCGTTCCGGGCCTTGCGTGAATTGCGCTTCCCCGGCGCTGCGTCGGCCGCGATTCAGGCGCTGAACGATGCCGATGCCAGTGTGCGCCGCGAAGCCGTCGGCGTGCTCGGCTGGCTCAAGCAGCTCGACGCACTGCCGGCCCTGGCCCGATTGGCGAGTGACGACCCGGACACCGAAGTACGTCGCGCCGCCACCGGCGCCCTGGGCCTGGCAAGTGATGCCGAGGTGCTGCCCGCATTGCGTCAGGCCCTGCAGGACCAGGCCTGGCAAGTGCGCGAAGAAGCCGCGACCACCCTCGGCAAGGTCGGCCATACCGACGCCGGGCCGGCGCTGATCGAAGCCTTGGCCGACGACTACTGGCAAGTGCGCCTGCGCGCGACCCGCAGTCTCGGGCGCCTCAAGTACGTCGCTGCCCTCGACGCCTTGATCGACACCCTCGGCCATCGCATCAGCAACCTGCGCAAGGAAGCCGCGCTGGCCCTCGGCGAACTGAATGATCGCGGGGCCGTGGCTGCATTGCAGGCCGCGCAAGACGATGGCGACCCTGAAGTGCGCAAGGCCGTTAGGATTGCCTTGAGTCAGCTGCAATGAGTCCGCTGTCGGTCGGCAATTCCCAAAGTGAGCACCGGTTGCGGCTGAGCTGGCCGGATGGCCGCGAGCAACTGCTTGACCATGCCGAACTGCGCCGCCAATGCCCGTGCTCGCAATGCCGGGCGTTTCGCCTGCGGGGCTCGCCGCCAATGGTTGACCCGCGTGTGCGGGTCATCGAATTGAACGCTCAGGGCTACGGCCTGCAACTGGTGTTCAGCGACGGCCACCAGCGCGGGATTTACCCGTGGGCCTATCTCGCGCAGCTGGAGGGGATCACTGTCCCGCCGTCATCGCCGGCCGGCAGCCATGGAAAATATCCAGCCCCGGCTGATACAGCGACGTCCTGACTTCGAACAACCCGAGCACCGAGTGGAACAGGTTGTCGTGGCTCAGATCCGGCTGGCTGCTTTTGCCTTGCAGGCAGCCACGGTCGATGCCCAGTTGCGCCAAAGTGTTGTTGCCGAACCACATCACCATCGGCACATGGGTCTGGGCTTCCGGCGCCAGCGCATAGGGCGCGGCGTGCAGGTACAGGCCGTTCTCGCCCAGTGATTCGCCATGGTCGGACACGTACAGCATCGACGTATCGAGGTGATCCTGATTGCGCTTGAGCAGCTCGATCACCTTGGCGAGGAAATGGTCGGTGTAGAGGATCGTGTTGTCGTAGACGTTGACCAGTTCGTCACGGCTGCAGCTGCCCAGTTGGTTGGTGTGGCAGATCGGTTTGAAGCGCTCCATGTCCTTCGGATAGCGCTCGTAGTATTCCGGGCCGTGGCTGCCGTCGGCGTGCAGGACGATGATCGCGTTGCCCTTGAGGCTGTCGATGTAGCCTTGCAGGTCGGCCAGCAACGCCTCGTCGAGGCAGTTGTTGCCGTCGCAGAACGGCCCCGGCTGGTTCTTCGCGATGTCGCGGTTCGGTACGCGCAGGCAGGTGCCCTTGCAGTCGCTGTTGTTGTCCAGCCACAGCACCTGCACGCCGGCCCGTTGCAGGATGTCCAGCAGGCCTTCGTAGGTTTTGCCTTTCTTGTCGCTGTAATCCTCGCGCGGGAACATCGAGAACATGCACGGCACCGACACCGCCGTCGAAGTGCCGCAGGAGTGCACTTGGGTGAAGTTGAGGATGTCGAGTTTGCTCAGCTCGGGGTTGGTCTCGCGTTCATAACCGTTGAGCGAGAAATGGTCGGCCCGTGCGGTTTCACCGACCACGAACACCATCAGCGATTTCTTCTCGCGACCGGCTGCCTTGGCGCTCATCACCGCGTCTTCGCCGATGGCCTGCACCACGAAATGCTTTTTGATCCCCAGCCGCTGCTTGGTGTATTTGCTGATCGCGTAGATGTAGTTGGTCGGGTTGATGAAGTGGGTGAGTTTGTCTTCCTCGCGAAAGATCGGCGCGTAGGTCGAATAGAATGCGCCTACCGAAGCGCCGATCACCAGCACGCAAGCCGCGATCACCAGCACCTTGTTCAGCAAACCCCGAAAGAACGGCCGATAAACCACCGGCCAGCGCCAGATCAGCACGGCCGGCAACACGCCGAGCAACAGCACGTAAGCCAGCAGTTTGCCGCTGAACAGCGCCGTGGCTTCCCCGGGATTGGTTTCGAACACGTTCTGGATCATCACCGTGTCGATGGTGATTCCGTATTCGTTCATGAAATACGCCGCGCAGGCCGAGAGCAGGGCCACCAGCGTCAGCGCCGGTTTCAGCGTCCAGCGAAACGAGATCAGCGTCAGCAGCAGTGTGATCGCTGCCCAGAGAAACAGCCCGAAGGACGCGAAAAACGCGAGTTTGTGCGCGCCTTGCAAGGTGATCAGCGTTCCCAGCGCCTTCCAGGTCGCCAGGTTGTACAGCGCCACCAGTGCCAGCGAAAACAGCAGCACCAGGCGGGTCGGAGTGATGGACGGTAAACGCAGTCCTTTGCCCAAAGCCATTTCGAAACCTTCCTCTACGTCAGTCGAAAACCCATACGGTTGCGCGCGTAACTGTAGAAGAGCATTGGTAAAAATTCCGTAAACATCCGGTAACAAAATCACGGTAAGTGCAAAAAATGTGGGCGCCAGCAGGCCGGCTCCCACGGGAGATTTGCGGCGGGTCAGAAGGATTTGCTGACGCTGGCGACGACCGTCGCCGTGCACACGTCCTTGAAGCCCCAACTGCTCAGGCACTGACTTTGCGAGAGGTCGGTGTCGATGTAGCTCAGACCCAGCACCACGCCGGCCAGGTTGTGGGTCAGTTTGACTTCCCACTCCCGGTAGGACTCTTCGCTGTGGCCGGACGCCGAATACATATGCGGGTCCTTGAAGTCCATGTTGCCGTAGCGCAGCTTCAGCCCGGAATCCAACGGCAATTCGGTTTCATAGCCGATGTAGCTGTAGAGCGAACTCTGTTTGCTGTCGATGCCCGGCGCGTCACTGGAGTAATAGGCCGCGAGTTTCACGCCGTAGGCGCTGAGAATCGAGTACACCTCGCTCTGGTTGAACTGGCTCTCCTTGGGATACGCGTATTTGATGTAGCCCAGATCCAGGTTTACGGCCTCGGTCGCCTGCCACAGCCAGCCGGCGTAGTAATCGACTTCCTGACGGGGTTTCAGGCCGCCACCGAAATCGACGTTTGAACTCCACGCGCCGAGGTACAGGCCGCTGCTGTGGGCTAGGGTCAGGCCGGCCTGTACGGCCGGATCGTTCTGGGTCTGGGAGATGCCGCGGGTGCGGTAATCGCTGGCCAGGGTCAGGTCGACCAGCACGGCGAAATCATCGTTCAGGGGAATCGCGTGGCTGCTCAAAGGCAGCAGGCTCAAGGAAGTGAGGGCGAGCAGGGGCAAGGCTTTCATGTGAAGTCCCGTTGTTGTGGTTGTTATGGGGCGCGCGGAAGCCTGTGGGAGCTAGCCTGCTAGCGATTGCGGTAAGTCAGGCGACATATGAGTTGAATGTCAGACCGCAATCGCCAGCAGGCTGGCTCCCACAAGGAAGCTGTGTTGCTAGAGGGTAGGGGCGTAGACCTGACGGCCGGCGAACCAGGTTTGCAGGACCTGGGTGTCATGCAGGGTCTTGTCGTCGACGCTGAACACGTCGCGATCGAGCACGATGAAATCGGCCTGTTTGCCGGGGCTCAGCGAGCCGATCTGTTGTTCCAGGCCGATGGTCCGCGCGGCGTTGGCGGTGTAGGCGTAGAACATGGTTTCGCGGTCCAGGCGTTCGTCGGCGTTGAGCACGCCCAGCGGCCCGGTGCGGGTGATGGCCTGGGCCATTGCATTCCACGGGTTCGGCGAGGACACCGGCCAGTCGCTGGCGCCGGCAATCGTCGCGCCCTGCTTGAGCAGCGAATGCGCCGGGTATTGATAGCGGAAAGCGAGGGCGCTGACGTAAGGCTTGATCATGTCGGTGGTGTAGTCGTCGGCGCTGGCCCACAGCAGTTGCATCGAGGCAATCACGTTCAGCGGCTTGAAGCGGGCGAACTCCTTCGGGTTGACCATTTGCAGGTGGGTGATCGAGTGCGTTACGCCGCTCTGTCGGTCCTTGCGCGCCTGGGCGATACCGTTCAGCGATTCGCGCACCGCACGGTCGCCGATGGCATGGATATGTACCAGCCAGCCGCGCTGGTCGATGGCGCTGACCAGTTCGCCGAAGTGCTGCGGATCGATCAGCAATTCGCCCTGTTTGTGCGAGTTGCTGTAGGGGTCGATCATCGCCGCGCTCTGGGCCGGGTACTCGATCACGCCGTCGGCGAAGATCTTGATCCCCGGCAGCGTCAGGTTGGGAATGCCCTGGAACTGTTGGCGAACCTTGTCGAGGGTGTCGAGATCGGCCGGGACGCTTTTCGGATTGGCCACCAGCAGCGCGGCGACGTGAGCGGTCATGCCGCCGCTTTCCGACAGGGCTTTGTAGGCCGGCAATACGCCGACGGTTTTCTCGGTGGGCTTGAGGGCGAATACCGGCTCGCCCGGCGCAGCGTTGGCGGCGGGATCCATCCACGCGGTGATGCCGAGGCTGTTGTTGAAACGCACCGCCGATTGCGCAGCCTTGAGCATGTCGGCGGGGCTCGGTACCGGCATTTTCGAGGCGACCCGATCCCAACCGGCATCGACCACAAAGCCGTTCGGCTCACCGTTGGGCAGTTTGCCGATGGTGTCTTTTTCTGCGTCCGGCAGGGTTTTCAGCAGCGCGGCGTCGATGCCCGCACGCTTGAGCATCACATTGTTGGCCCACGCCGTGTGGTGATCGCTGCCGGTGAACACCACCGGCACGTCGGCCCATTCGCCATGATTGAAGATTTTGCCCAGCGCTTCAGCCTTGGCCCAATACGCCGAACTCATGCCGGCCACGCTCAGCACATCGCCATGCCGGGCCTTGCCGTCGTCACGCCATGCGCGCAGGCGTTTTTCCAGTTCGTCGAGTTCGACCACCTCGTCTTCCATGTTGGCCGAGACCATTTCCAGCCCGCCGAAAATCGCGTGGGAATGGCTGTCGATCAGGCCGGGCATCAGCGCCTGGCCTTTCAGGTCGATGACCTGGGTGCCGGGCTCGATCAAGGCCTTGATCTGCGCATCGCTGCCGACTTTCAGCACCTTGCCGTTCTCCACGGCCAGCGCCTGAACCTTCGGTTGGGCGCGATCGGCGGTGAAAATCTTGCCATTGAGCAGCACCAGATCGGTGGCGGCCATGGCTTCCATCGAGGCAAAACTCATAGCGGCGATCAGCAGATTTTTTGTGAAACGCGGGATGAATCTTTTCATTGAACATTTCCTTGTTATTGCGTCTGATGGCCAGATTAGTGGCTGCCAACGCCCGACAGAACGCCTTCCTCACGAAAAACGTTTTTGCCTGAATGGAAAAAGCATGGACAAGCTCGGTGCACTGAAAATGTTCGTGGTCACCGCGCAGCTCGGCAGCTTCAGCCGCGCTGCCGAGCAACTGGGCAAGACCCCGTCGGCCCTGACCAAAGCGGTCAATCATCTGGAATCTGAACTTGGAGCGCGGCTGTTCGAGCGCAGCACGCGACGGATTTTGCTGACTGAAATCGGTCGTCTCTATTTGGAAACCGCGCGCCAGGTGCTGCAACGGCTGGACGAGGCCGGCGAGGAAATCGAGCAGTTGCAGCACGGTCTGCGCGGCAGCCTGAAAATCACCGCCCCGCTAGCTTACGGGCGGGCGTTTCTCGATCAGGTGTGTGACGGCTTTTTGCAGCAATACCCGCAAATCAGCCTGCAAGTGGATTTGTGCGACGAATTCGTCAATCTGCTGGAAAGTGGCTACGACCTGGCGTTGCGCGAAGGGCATGACGACTTGCCGGGGTTGATCGCCCGGGTGGTCGGCAGCAATCGCCTGGCGTTGTGCGGCAGCCCCGAATACCTGGCGCGCAAGGGCTTGCCGGTGACGCCGCAAACCCTCGATCAGCATGAATGGCTGCTGTACCGGCATCCGTTGCTCAGCCGCGAATTCTGGTGGGCCGAGCGCGACGGCCAGCGCCTGAGCCTGGCGCAACCGGCGGCGCCGCTGTTGCGCAGCGACAATTACGATTTGCTGCTGGCCAGCGCCCTGGCCGGGCGTGGCTTGCTGCACACGCCATTGTGGAGCGCTGCGCCATACATCGCCGACGGGCGACTGGTGCGGGTGATGGCCGATTACGAGATCGATCCGGACAGCTTCGGCCCGCACATTCTGGCGGTGTACCCGAGCCATCGACGGGCGACGGCCAAGGTTGTGGCGTTTATCGACTACATCGCAGGGTTTCTCGGCGAACGCGGTTTGAACTGACTCCGTGCTTCTGATCGTTCCCACGCTCCGCGTGGGAATGCAGCCCGTGACGCTCCGCGTCACTGGACGCGGAGCGTCCCTAGAGGCATTCCCACGCAGAGCGTGGGAACGATCATCCGTGAGGGGGGGTTGGGGGGGGCGGGATTTGAGCTGACTGGCGGTGCTTGTCAGGAAAATCCCACAGGAGTACAAATGTACTCCATGACGACTCTGACTCCCCGCCGTACCGCCATCCTGACCTTTATCCGCGAACGCATCGCCGAACACGGTCAGCCCCCAAGCCTCGCTGAAATCAGCGAGGCTTTTGGTTTTGCCTCCCGCAGCGTGGCGCGCAAGCATGTGCTGGCGCTCACCGAAGCCGGGTTTATCGAGGTCAATCCGCATCAGGCCCGGGGCATTCGCCTGCTCGGGCAGCCGGCGCGGCCGGAACTACTCGAAGTGCCGGTGCTCGGGCGGGTGGCCGCCGGTGCGCCCATCGGTGCCGATGCCGAGCTGCACAATCGGCTGATGCTCGATCCGGCGCTGTTCTCCCGTACACCCGACTACATGCTGCGGGTGCAGGGCGATTCGATGATCGAGGACGGCATTCTCGACGGCGATCTGGTCGGTGTGCGGCGCAACCCCGAAGCGCTCAACGGCCAGATCGTGGTGGCGCGGCTTGACGGCGAGGTCACCATTAAACGCTTCGAGCGGATCGGCGATGAGGTTCGCCTGTTGCCGCGCAACCCGGCGTATCAACCGATTGTCGTGCGGGCCGATCAGGACTTGGCCATCGAAGGGGTGTTTTGCGGTCTGGTGAGGCAAGGCTGATGGGTGCCGTCGTTGCGCTGGATACGCTGTTCAATGGCGGCCAGGTCTGGAAGGGCCGGCCTGCGCCACCGGCCGCCAGCCCGCAACCCACCGGGCACGCGGCGCTGGATGCAGCCTTGCCCAGTGGCGGCTGGCCGGAAGCGGCGCTGAGCGAAATCCTCCTGGCCGGGCCCGGTGTTGGCGAACTGCAACTGGTGTGGCCGACGTTGGCGCGGCTGTCGGCGGCGGGCGAGCGCATCGTGCTGGTGGCGCCGCCGTTCGTACCGTACCCGCAGGCCTGGGCCAATGCCGGGGTCGATCTGCGGCAGTTGTCGGTGATCCAGGCCAGCGAGCGCGATGCGCTGTGGGCGGCGGAACAATGCCTGCGCTCGGGCAGTTGCGGCGCGGTGCTGTGCTGGCCGCACAAGGCCGATGACCGCGCCTTGCGCCGTTTGCAGGTGGCGGCGGAAACCGGCCAGACCCTGGCGTTCGCGTGGCGGCCGTTGAGCGAAGCGGTCAACCCGTCGCCGGCCGCGCTGCGGATTGCCATCGATGCCCGCCCGGCGCAATTGCGCGTGCTCAAGTGCCGGGGCGGTCTGGCGCGCAGCGCACCGATTGCCTTCGCCGTGGGGCATTGAGGTCGCCATGCGCTGGGTTTGCATTCTGTTCCCGCAATTGGCCCTCGACGCCGTGCTGCGTCAACGCCCCGATCCCGAGCAACCCTTGGCGCTGCTCAGCGGCCCGGCCCAGCGCCGGGTGCTGCAAGCGGTCAACCCGGCGGCGCGGGCACTGGGCTTGCGTCCGGGGCAGTCGATGACTGCTGCGCAGGCCATGAGCAAAGGTTTTGCCACCGTCGATTACGACGCGGCCGAGGTCGAGCACTGGCAGCAGTTTCTCGCCGCCTGGGCCTATCGTTTCAGCGCTCAGGTCAGCGTGCATTACCCGCGCACCGTGGTGTTCGAGATCGAATCGAGCCTCGGGCTGTTCGGTTCCTGGGCGCAGTTCGAAGCTCGGTTGCGCACGGAGCTGACGGAGCTGGGTTTTCGTCACCGCATCGTCGCCGCGCCCAACCCGGTGGCGGCGCGGGTGCTGGCCAACGCCTACGACGGATTGGTGGTGCCCGACGGTGAAGCCCTGCGCCATCATCTCGGGCAATTGCCGGTCGACCGCATCGGCCTTGAACCGAGTGTGGCCACGGCGCTGTCGCGCATGGGCCTGCGCAACCTTCATCAGGTGCAGAAGCTGCCGCGTCAGGCCCTGGCCCGGCGTTTCGAGGTGCCGATGCTCAAGCACCTGGACACGCTGTTCGGCGCACGGCCGCTGGCGCTGGCGTTCTACCTGCCGCCGGATCGTTTCGATGTGCGCATCGAACTCAATTTCGACGTGCAGTCCCATCAGGCGCTGCTGTTCCCCTTGCGCCGCCTGACGTCCGATCTGGCGGCGTTTTTGTGCGGGCGTGACAGCGGCGTGCAGCGCTTCGATCTGCACCTGGAACATGCGGGGCTGCCGGACACGCTGATCAAGGTCGGCCTGCTCAGCGCCGAGCGCGATCCGGCGATGCTCTTTGAACTGGCCCGTGGCCGACTGGAGCAGGTGCAGGTCGAAGCCCCGGTGCGCGGCTTTCGTCTGCGCGCCGAGGATCTGCCGAGTTTCGTGCCGCAGTTTCAGGAACTGTTCGACGACCGCCCGCAGCAGACCTTGCCGTGGGCGCAACTGCGCGAACGCCTGCGCGCGCGGCTGGGCGATGAGGCGGTGCAGGGCCTGCGCTTTCAGGCCGATCATCGCCCGGAGTGCGCGTGGCAGAGCGCCGATGACAAACATCGTTGCGCTGCGTTGCCGGGCGTGCAGCGTCCGGGCTGGTTGTTGGGCGAGCCGCAGTCCGTGCCCGAAGGTTCGGCGCGCATTCTCATGGGGCCGGAACGGATCGAGTCCGGCTGGTGGGACGGTGACGACGTGCGCCGCGACTATTACTTGATCCAGAACCGCGCCGGCCAGCAAGGCTGGGCGTACCGGGCTGTGGGTGAGGGCGGTCCGTTGTGGCTGCAGGGCTGGTTCGCGTGAACCAGGGTTATGCCGAGCTGCACTGCCTGTCGAATTTCAGTTTCCAGCGCGGTGCCTCCAGTGCGCTGGAGCTGTTCCAGCGCGCGAAAAAACACGGCTATCAGGCGTTGGCGATCACCGATGAATGCACCCTGGCCGGGATCGTCCGTGCCTGGCAGGCGGCCAAGTCCGTTGAGTTGCCGCTGATCATCGGCAGCGAAATCCGCATCGAGAACGGCCCGAAACTGGTGTTGCTGGTGGAGAACATCGAGGGATATCAGGCGTTGTGCGGCTTGATCACCCAGGCTCGACGGCGTACCCAAAAAGGCCAGTATCAAATACTGCGCGAGGATTTCAGCGAGCCGTTGCCGGGATTGCTGGTGCTGTGGGTGCCGGATTCGGTCGATGACGTGGAAGAGGGCCGCTGGCTGAAACAGACCTTCGGTGAACGGCTGTGGCTGGCGGTGCAGTTGCATCGCGGGCAGAACGATCAACAACGACTGGCTGCACTGCTGAGTCTGGCGGATGAGCTGCAGATTCCAGCCGTGGCCAGCGGTGATGTGCACATGCACGCCCGTGGTCGGCGAGCCTTGCAGGACACCATGACCGCGATCCGCCATCACGTTCCGGTGGCCGAAGCGGGGTTGCGCCTGCACCCCAATGGCGAGCGGCATTTACGCAGCCTCGATGTGTTGCGCGAGTTGTATCCGCAGGCCTTGCTGGACGAGTCCGTGACGTTGGCCCGCCGCTGCACCTTCGATCTGGGCGAGTTGCGTTATCAATATCCGAAAGAGCTGGTGCCCGAGGAGCACAGCGCCAGTTCCTGGCTGCGCCACCTGACAGAGCAAGGCATCGCCTGGCGCTGGCCGAAAGGCGCACAACCCAAGGTGCTTAAGCAGATCGACGATGAACTGGAGCTGATCGCCGAACTCGGCTACGAAAGCTACTTCCTCACCGTGCACGACGTGGTGCGCTTCGCCCGTGAGCAGAAAATCCTCTGTCAGGGTCGGGGTTCGGCAGCCAACTCGGCGGTGTGTTTTGCCTTGGGCATCACGGAAATCGATCCGGACCGCACCACGCTGCTGTTCGAGCGTTTCATGTCGAGGGAGCGCAACGAACCGCCCGACATCGACGTGGATTTCGAGCACGAGCGCCGCGAAGAAGTCCTGCAATACGTGTTTCGTCGTTATGGTCGCCGTCGTGCGGCGCTGACGGCGGTGGTCAGCACCTACCACGCTTCCGGCGCGATCCGCGATGTGGCCAAGGCGCTGGGTTTGCCGCCGGACCAGATCAATGCGCTGGCCGACTGCTGCGGCCACTGGAGCGATGAAACGCCACCCGTGGAGCGCCTGCGCGAAGGCGGTTTCGACCCCGAAAGTCCGCTGCTGCACCGGGTGCTGAGCCTGACCGGGCAATTGATCGGCTTCCCCCGGCACCTGTCGCAGCACCCCGGTGGTTTCGTGATTTCCGAGCAGCCGCTGGACACGCTGGTGCCGGTGGAGAACGCCGCCATGGCGGATCGCACGATCATCCAGTGGGACAAGGACGATCTCGATGCCGTCGGGTTGCTCAAGGTGGATATTCTCGCCCTCGGCATGCTCAGCGCGATCCGCCGCTGTTTCGACCTGCTGCGCCGTCATCGCCATCAGGACCTGAGCCTTGCCACCATCCCGCCTGAGGATCGCCCGACCTACGACATGATCAGTCGCGCCGACACCATCGGCGTGTTCCAGATCGAGTCCCGGGCGCAGATGTCGATGCTGCCGCGCCTGCGCCCGCAAACCTTCTACGACCTGGTGATCGAGGTGGCGATCGTCCGGCCGGGGCCGATCCAGGGCGGGATGGTCCATCCGTACCTGCGCCGCCGAAACAAGGAGGAAGAGGAAACATATCCGTCACCGGAGCTGGAAGTGGTGCTCAAGCGCACCCTCGGCGTGCCGCTGTTTCAGGAACAGGTGATGCAGATCGCGATTGTCGCCGCCGACTACAGCCCCGGCGAGGCCGACCAGTTGCGTCGCTCCATGGCCGCGTGGAAACGCCACGGCGGACTGGAACCGCACAAGGAACGGCTGGCCGCCGGCATGAAGAAAAACGGCTACAGCCCGGAATTCGCCGCGCAGATCTTCGAGCAGATCAAGGGCTTCGGCAGTTACGGTTTCCCCGAGTCCCACGCCGCCAGTTTTGCCTTGCTGACCTATGCCAGTTGCTGGCTCAAGTGCCACGAACCGGCGGCGTTCGCCTGTGCGCTGATCAACAGCTGGCCGATGGGTTTCTACAGCCCGGATCAGATTCTTCAGGATGCGCGCCGGCATCATTTGCAGATCCGTCCGGTGGACGTGCGCGCCAGTGACTGGGATTGCAGCCTGGAGCCGATTGCCGGCGAGCAGCCGGCCATTCGCATGGGCCTGCGGATGATCAAGGGCTTTCGCGAGGAAGATGCGCGGAGCATTGAAAACGCTCGGGCGAGGGGGGCGTTTGCCGACGTCGCGGATCTGGGCGAACGGGCCGGGCTCGACAGTCGCGCCCAGGCATTGCTGGCGGACGCCGGAGCGCTGCGCGGCCTGGCAGGCCACCGCCATCGGGCGCGCTGGGAAGTGGCCGGGGTGCAGAAACAGCTCGGGCTGTTTGCCGGGTTGCCGAGTCAGGAAGAGCCGGATGTGCTGCTGCCGACACCGAGCGTCAGCGAAGACCTGTTCACCGATTACGCCACCCTCGGCACCACGCTGGGGCCGCACCCGTTGACGTTGTTGCGCGACGAGTTGCGGGCGCGGCGCTGTCGCAGTTCCCGGGAGTTGCTGGAGGTCGAGCATGGCCGGCCGGTCAGCGTGGCGGGGCTGGTGACCGGACGCCAGCGACCGGGCACCGCCAGTGGTGTGACGTTCGTGACCCTGGAAGACGAGTTCGGCAACGTCAACGTGGTGGTCTGGCGCGATCTGGCCGAGCGTCAGCGTCAGGTGCTGGTGGGCTCGCAATTGCTCAAGGTCGATGGCCGCTGGGAGCGTGAAGGCGAGGTGCGGCATCTGATCGCCGGACGCTTGAGTGACCTCAGCCCGCTGCTCAACGGAATTCGGGTGCAAAGCCGCGATTTCCACTGACACCCACTGACCCTGTTGTAGTGATCGTTCCCACGCTCCGCGTGGGAATGCCGCCATGGACGCTCCGCGTCCACTGTGACGCAGAGCGTCACGGGATGCATTCCCACGCAGAGCGTGGGAACGATCGGTACTGAGAGCTGCTGGCTGATTCGCAAGCCAATTTGCTGACGTCAAAAAAACCTGTCCTCACTGATGGCACTTTGGCATAATGCCGCCCCTTTCCCGATCCCCCACAACATCACCGTGCGGGGACACATCGAATTTCAGAAGGAATGCACAGTGAGAATGATCTCCCGGATGTTGGTCTCGGGCGTTGCGATTGCCGTCCTCGGAACCCTGGCCGGCTCGCTTTCCGGTTGCGCCACCGAAAGCTCCCGGGCACTGCCGGTGGCCAAGGTGGAAAGCGCCTCCCAGGCATGGTCCGGTGTGCGTATCCCGATGGCCGTGGGCAAGTTCGACAACCGTTCGAGCTACATGCGCGGGATCTTCTCCGACGGCGTCGACCGTCTCGGCGGCCAGGCCAAGACCATCCTGATCACCCACTTGCAGCAGACCAACCGTTTCTCGGTGCTCGATCGCGACAACATGGGCGAAATCCAGCAGGAAGCGGCGATCAAGGGCCAGGCCCAGCGTCTGAAAGGCGCCGATTATGTGGTCACCGGTGACGTCACCGAGTTCGGCCGCAAAGAGACCGGCGATCATCAACTGTTCGGCATTCTCGGCCGTGGCAAGACCCAGGTCGCCTACGCCAAGGTCAACCTGAACATCGTCAACATCAGCACGTCCGAAGTGGTGTATTCGACCCAGGGCGCCGGCGAGTACGCCTTGTCCAACCGCGAAATCATCGGCTTCGGCGGCACCGCTGCCTACGACTCCACCCTCAACGGCAAAGTCCTCGATCTGGCCATGCGCGAGGCGATCAATCGTCTGGTCGATGGCATGAACGCCGGTGCCTGGAAACCGGGCAACTGATAGACGCCCATCGCAAGGAGCAACACACCATGAATCTGTCCCTGTCCCGGTCGCTGATGGCCCTGACTGCTGGCGCCTTGCTGGCCGGTTGCAGCAGCCCGCAAACCCTGTATCAGTGGGAAGGCTACCAGCCACAAGTCTACGAATACTTCAAAAGCGAAACGCCGAAAGAGGCCCAGGCCGAAGCGCTGGAAGCCGATCTGCAAAAGATCCGCGCCAGCGGCAAACCGGTACCGCCGGGTTACCACGCTCATCTCGGTCTGCTGTACCTGAGCATGGGCAAGGACGATCAGATGGTGCAGCAATTGCGCACCGAGAAAACCCTGTTTCCCGAGTCCGGCACCTACATGGATTTTCTGCTTAAAAACGCCAAGACCGGAGACGCCCAATGATCTCCCGTGCCTTGAAACTGCTGGCCGCAGGCCTGGCGCTGACCGTTCTCGGTGGCTGCGTTGCACCGAAGACCGTGGACTACTCGGCGTACAAGCAAGCGCGGCCGAAATCCATTCTGGTGCTGCCGCCGCTGAACACCTCGCCGGACGTCAAGGCGTCCTACAGCCTGCTGTCGCAAGTGACGTTCCCGCTGGCCGAAGCCGGTTACTACGTTTTGCCGATCACGTTGGTCGACGAAACGTTCCGCCAGAACGGCCTGACCACGCCGGATGACATCCATGCGGCGCCGGCCAACAAACTGCAGGAAATCTTCGGTGCCGACGCGGCGCTGTACATCACCGTCAGCGAGTACGGCACGCGCTACATGGTGATCAGCAGCGAAACCGCCGTCACCGCCAGCGCCAAACTGGTTGACCTGAAAACCGGCGTCACCCTGTGGACCGGTGCGGCCCGGGCGTCGAGCGAGGAGGGCAACAACAGCAACGCCGGCGGCCTGATCGGCATGCTGATCACCGCAGCGGTGAAGCAGATCATCAACAGCTCCACCGATGCCGGCTACCCGATTGCCGGTGTGGCCAGCAATCGACTGCTGTCGGCCGGACATCCGGCGGGCCTGCTGTACGGGCCACGGTCGCCGAAGTACGGCACTGACTGAAACCCAGGCTGCTGATCGTTCCCACGCTCTGCGTGGGAATGCCGCCATGGACGCTCCGCGTCCACTGTGACGCAGAGCGTCACGGTATGCATTCCCACGCGGAGCGTGGGAACGATCAGCACGGCGGCCCACCTCGGTGGGCCGCTTTTTTATTTGGCGGGCCAGAACCGCTCGCCGCCCCCCGGTGCCTCTGTCCACGCTTGCAACGAGCGGGTCGGCAGGTCGAAATAATCACGGGTCCGCGCATAACCATGGCCGCCCATGCGCCCGATCGCATCCAGCCCCAATTGATCGATGTACAGGGTTTTCGGATCGATCAACTCGTCGCGCACATGCGCCATCAACACCTCGCCAAAAATGATCTCCCGCGACTGGCCGATGTTCAGCGCCATCATCCGCCGACACTCCAGTGCCACCGGTGCTTCGCCGATTCGCGGGCATTTGACCGAGGTGCCGGGAATCGCTGTGAGGCCCGCTGCGGTCAACTCATCGAAGCCCGGCGCGAATGGCACGGCGCAGACGTTCATGGCCTCCACCAGTGCATCGCTGACGATGTTGACGGTGAATTCCTGATTCATCTGGATATTGCGCGTGGTGTCCTTCGGGCTCTGGTCGCCATAGTTCTCGACGCCGAGCGCCAGGATGGGCGGGTCCGCCGACAGCGCATTGAAGAAGCTGAACGGCGCCGCGTTTACCCGGCCTTCGGCATCGATGGTGGTAACCAGTGCAATCGGACGCGGCACCACGCTGCCGATCAGAATCTTGTACTTTTCCCGTGGACTCAGTTGGCTGAAATCGAAGCTGTACATGGCAGTGTTCTCTAAAGAAGTGGATCGATGGCGCTCAACGGCGCTTCGGCGCTGTAGTCGTCGGCGAACGGAATGGCCGGCTGGAACAGGGTTTTCCAGTCCGGTCGGCCAAAGGCCCGGTCGCTGTGGCTGCGCATCAGTTTTTCGTATTGGCGTTGGGCCTGTCGTTGCAGAGTGGGGTAGTCGACGCCGTTGACCTGACCGTCGTGCATCACGCAGCGACCGTCGATGAAACTGGCGATGCAGTCGTCGCCGCGCCCGGCCAGCAGCAGGTTTTTCAGTGGATCGAACAGTGGGCCCAAATGCAGGCCACGCAGATTGAAGACGGTGATGTCGGCCTTGGCGCCCGGCGCCAGGCGACCGAGGTCGTCACGCCCCAATGCCTTGGCGCCGCCGAGGGTCGCGGCGTTGTACAGATCGAGGCTGCTGGTCAGTGCCGAGCCGCCCTCCATCAAGCGGGCGATGTTCAGACCGTGGCGCATGTTGGCCAGCAAGTCCGCCGGCCAGGTGTCGGTACCGAGGGCGAAGTTGATGCCCTTGGCGCGATAGCGGCCAAACGAATTCAGTGCCTCGCCGTCACGGGCGAACACCAGCGGGCAGTGCACCAGACTCGCGCCGCCGTCGATGACCCGTTGCAGATCGTCATCGCCCGAGGTGTAGATGCCGTGGGGCAACAGGCTGCGTGGCGTCAGCAAATCCAGCTGCTGCAACCAGCCCAGCGGTGAGGTGCCGCGCAGCTGTTCGACCATCGCCACTTCTCCCAGCGCCTGACAGCAATGCAGGCGCATCGGCGCGTTCAGCTCGCGACTCAATGCGGACGTGCGCTGAAGCAGCGCCGGGGTGCAGGTCTGAATACGATCCGGCAGCAGCGCACCACGAATCAACCCCGCATGAGCACCATCGAAATCCTTGAAAAACCGTTCGGCTGCGTCCAGTCCGGCCAGACCCCGCGCCTCATCCCAGTGATGGGCGAGGGTGCCGTCGGCACGCCAGTAACTCATGCCGCTCATGTAGCAGGGGCCGAGATAGGTGCGCAGGCCCAGTTCGCCCGCCACATCGGCGACCGCCGCGAACTCGTCGTAGGTCTCCGCCCATTCGCGGTAGTACATCGAGGTGATCGGCATGGCGGTGGTGATGCCGTTGCGGATTAACTGGGTGAAGGCGTAGCGATATTTGAAGACTTCTTCTTCGGGGCTGAACGACTCACGCGGGCCGGCCGCCAGATACTCCGCCGACCACATCCGGCCCATGGCGCGTTCGTCGCCGTTATCCAGCGTCAGCACCGTGGAGTCGAGATCGCCGAGGGCATCCAGGTCGATGAAGCCGGGTCCGATCAGCGCATTGCCGTAGTCGATCCACTGGTCCACCGGCCCTTGGTAACCGCGCCCGACAAACTCGATGCGCGAGCCGGCGAACACCACTTCGCCGTCACGCCACAGCACATGCTGCGTTCCGTCGAAACCGACCACGCAACTGGCCTTCAGGCCGATCCGTTTCACAGACGGCTGCCCAGCAGACGACCGCCGCTGGCGATCAGTTCACCGCTGCGATAGACCTGACGTACTGGCCGAGAAACCACGGCTTCACCAAGGGTTTCGACCGGCATCAGCAGAAAGTCTGCCGGTCTGCCGATGGCGAAGCCGTAATCCTCGATCCCCAATGCGCGCGCACCGTTGACCGTCGCCGCGTCGAACGCCGCCGCCAATTCATCGTCCTTGCCCAGGTCGAATCGGAACGCCAACAACATCGCCCGTTCCAGCATGTCGCCATTGCCCATCGGCGACCACGCATCACGAATACCGTCGGAGCCCAGGCACACGTTGACACCGGCTTCACGCAACGCCAGGAATGGCGGCACCGCGCAGTCGGCCGGCGCCGAACTCATCAGCGAAATCCCCAGCGCAGCGAGGCGCTCGGCGACGGGTTTGACCTGGCTCCACGGCAGCATGCCGAGGCAATAGGCGTGGCTGATCATCACCCGGTTTTGCAGGTTGAAACGCTCGGTGTAATCGGCGATCCGGGCGATCTGCCACAGGCCCAGTTCACCTTTGTCGTGCAGATGGATGTCGACGCCGCGCTGGAATTCACTCGCCAGTTTGAACACGAAGTCCAGCTGCGCGATCGGGTCGTTGTCGATGCCGCACGGGTCGAGCCCGCCAACGTTTTCCACTCCCAGCGCCATGGCTTCGCGCATCAGCTCGGCGGTGCCGGGGCGGCTGATCAGGCCGGTTTGCGGGAACACCACCAGTTGCAGGTCGATCAGGTCGTTGTAGGTTTCGCGCAGTTGTTGCATGGCCTCGACGTGACGCAGGCCGAATTCCGGGTCGATGTCGACGTGGCAACGCATCGTCAGCGAACCCCGGGCGATGCAGTTTTCCAGCAGCGCACCGGCGCGTTCGGCGATCGGCGCTTTGACTTCACGCAGGACGCGGCGCTCGTTGCTGATGTAATCCTTGAGCGTCGGGCCGGCGCTGTTCGGGCGCCAGGGTTGGCCGTACAGGGTCTTGTCGAGGTGGACGTGGCTTTCTACCAGCGGGGCGGTCAGGAGCTGGTTCTGGCCGTCGATGTCGGTGGCGGTCAGCGGGGTGCTGGAGGCCGGGCGGCGTTGAGCGAACTTGCCGTTGTCGATCAGCAGGTCTTCGGCGGGGGCGCCGTAGGGGCGGATGTTTCTGAGCCAGCGGGGGTGGGACATTTCATACCTCTGTTTCTATGTTGTCTGGGCGGCCTCTTCGCGAGCAGGCTCGCTCCCACATTGAAATGCGCTCATCTTGTGGGAGCGAGCCTGCTCGCGATGGCCGCGACGCGGTCTTGAGTCAGGCAATCAACCCTTGAGCTTCGACCAAATCCGATCCTGCAGCTCCCGCGCCTTGTTGCTGCATTCCTTCTCCGGCCGCAGTCGCGAGGCGTATTCCTCGGGCATGTTGATCGCGTCCATGACCTTCCATTTCGCATCCAGCAACTGATCGCTCTGAATCCCGTTGGCATAGGCAATCGCGTTGGACACGGCCGCCGCGTTCTCGGGCTTCATCATCCAGTCGATGAAGATCTTCGCGTTGCCCGGATGCGGCGCGCTTTTCGGTACGGCGAAGTTGTCCTGAAACATCGCCAGGCCTTCTTTCGGATACACGTATTTGATCGTGCTCTTCTGCAAGGTGGCGCGGGCTGTCGAGCCGTTCCAGTTCTGCATCATGATCACTTCGCCCGAGGCCATGCGGTCGACCGTGTTGTCGGAGCTGTACATCTTCAAGAACGGTTTCTGCTTTTGCAGCAGCTCGAGGATGCGTTTGGCGTCCTGCGGGTTTTCCGTGCATTCGTCGACGTTGAGGTAATGGCTGGCGGCGTTGATCACGCTGCTGGAGGTGTCGAGGGCGGCGAGCTGGCCTTGCAGCTCCTTGCGCGGTTCGAAGAATTCTTTCCACGAGTCGTCGAGCTTGCCGCCCGGCACCCGTGCGCTGTCATAGGAAAAACCGGTGGTGCCCCACAGATACGGCGCCGAAAACTTGCGGCCCGGGTCGAAGCTCGGGTCGCGGAACGGGCCTTTGACGTACTGGAAGTTGTTCAGGCTCGGAGCGTCGATTTCCAGCAGCAGGTCCTGCTTGATCAGCGTCTGCATGATCGACTGCGACGGCACGATCACGTCATACGCCGCGCCGCCGGCCTGCAACTTGGCGAGCAGGGTTTCGTTGCTGTCATAGCCGTCCATGGTGACCTTGATCCCGGTTTCCTTTTCGAACTTGGCCAGCAGGTCCACCGGGTAGTAATCGGTCCAGTTGTAGAAGAACAATTGCTTGGGCTCGGCGGCGTGGGCGCTGAACGCGGTGAAACAACTCAGGGCCAGACCGGAAATTGCCAAACGCATGCTTTTGGTTTTCATGAACAGAGCGCTCCAGGTTTATTGTTGTTTGCCGCGTTGGCCAAGCCAGAAGGCCAGCACCACGAGCACGATGGAAATCACCAGCATCAGGGTCGAAATCGCGTTGATCTCGGGCGTCACACCGGCCTTGATCGCCGAGAAGATGTACACCGGCAACGTGGTCGAACCGGGCCCGGCGACGAAGAAGGTCATGATGAAATCGTCGAGGCTGACCACGAACGCCAGCACCGAACCGGACAACACCGCCGGCCACAACAGCGGCAAGGTCACGCGGCGGAACACCTGCCACGGATTGGCGTACAGATCGTTGGCGGCTTCCAGCAGGCTCTTGTCCAGATCGTTGAGCCGTGCGCGGATCGGCAGGTAGGCGAACGGAATGCAGAAGCCGATGTGCGCGACGATCACCGTCATCAGCCCGAGCTTGATCCCCAACGCCATGAACAGCAGCAGGGTGGCCACGGCGGTGACGATCTCCGGCAGGATCAGCGGCAGGTTGATCCCGCCTTCGACCATTTTCTGTCCGTAGAACGGCCGGTAAGTCGCCAGCGCCGCCAGCAGTGCAATCGTCGTGGCGCATACGGTGGCGATGGTCGCGACGATGATCGAGTTCAGCGCCGCCGTCTGGATCGACGGGTTGGCCAGGATCCGCCCGTACCAGGCGAACGAGAACTCTGTCCACACCGTCGCCGAGCGGTTGGCGTTGAAGCTGTAGGCGATCAACACCAGGATCGGCACGTACAGGTACGCGAGGATCAGCAGGCTGATTTCCCGGGTCGCCGGGAGTTTTTTCAGGTGCAGAGAGATCATGCTTTCGCTCCCCGGTTCAGGGTTTTCGCCGCGCTGCGGCTGTAGAGGGCGTAGAGCACCAGTGACAACAGCAGAATTCCCAGCAACAGGAACGACAGCGAGCTGCCCAGCGGCCAGTTACGCGCGGTGCCGAATTGCTGCTGGATCAGGTTGCCGATCATCAGGGTCTTGCCGCCGCCGAGGATCGCCGGGGTGATGAAGGCGCCAAGGCTCGGCACGAACACCAGCAACGCACCGGCAATCACCCCGGGCATCGACAGCGGCAGGATGATCCGCCGCAGTGCGTGCCAGCGGTTGGCGCCCAGGTCGTAGGCGGCTTCCACCAGACGCCAGTCGAGTTTTTCCAGGGTCGAGTAGATCGGCAAAATCATGAACGGCAGGAAGCTGTAGACCAGACCGACGCTGACCGCGAAGTCGTTGTAGAGCAGGGTGATGCCGCCGGCACTCGGGAACAGCGCGTTGAGGCTCTGGGCGACCCAGCCCTGTTCACGCAGGATGATCAGCCACGCGTAGTTGCGGATCAGCAGGTTGGTCCAGAACGGAATGGTGATGAGCAACACCATCAGGTTGCGCCGGCGCGGAGTCAGGCTCGACATCCACAGCGCCACCGGAAACCCGAACAGAAAGCACAACACCGTGGTGCCACCGGCCTGGAACACCGAGCGCAACAGCGCCTGGGCGTAGACCCAGTTCAGTTCCAGTTCACCGTCGAAACCTTCCTGGAAAAACAGCTGCACGTAACTCTGCAATTGCCATTGGGCCTGCCAGTCAACGCCGCCGTAGGTGTTGCGCGGCAGCAGGCTGATGTAGCCCATGATGCCCAGCGGAATGGCGATCAGGGCGAGCAGGGTCAACACCACCGGGCTGAGCAACAGCGCGCGGTTGAGAGAGGGGGAAGTGCTGCTGACGCTCATCTCAGGCCTCCATCAACAAGCAGGCCTGGGGCGGCAGGTGCACCGCCACGCGTTCACCGACCGCACGACAAGCGCTCAGGCCCTCGTTGTTTTCCCGCAGCATGACTTTGATGTCGTTGTTCAAACGGCACTGGTACAGGGTCGCGGTGCCGACATACAGCACCGCCTCGATCACCCCGCGCAGATGATGCGGTTGATCTGCCGCGACCAGTTGCGAGCGCTCGGGCCGAAACGCCAGTTGCACGCTGCTGCCGCTGACGCCCTGTGGCGGGCAGGGGATTTCCACCGGCATGCCGTTGGGCACGAAGATGTTTTCGTTGTGCTCGCCGCGCTTGAGCTGGCCGGGGAGAAAATTGATGTCGCCGATGAACTGGGCGACGAACCGGTGCTGCGGACGTTCATAGATGTCGGTCGGGGTGCCGATCTGCAGGATCTTGCCGGCGGACATCACCGCGATCCGGTCGGACAGGGTCAGGGCTTCTTCCTGATCGTGGGTGACGAAGATGAAGGTAATGCCGGCTTCTTGCTGCACGCGTTTGAGTTCGACCTGCATTTCCTTGCGCAGCTTCAGGTCCAGTGCCGACAGCGGCTCGTCGAGCAACAGCACTTTCGGCTTCGGCGCCAGGGCCCGGGCCAGAGCCACGCGCTGTTGCTGGCCGCCGGATAATTCCGCCGGTTTGCGCCCGGCCAGGTGCTCCATCTGCACCAGCGCGAGCATTTCATCGACCCGTCCGGGAATCGTCTTGCGATCAAGACCCTGCATCTCGAGGCCGAAGGCGATATTCTGCGCGACACTCATGTGCGGAAACAGCGCGTAACTCTGGAACACCGTGTTGACCCGACGCTTGAACGGCGGCAGGTGATTGACCGTTTCGCCCGCCAGACGGATCTCGCCGTCGCTGACGTGTTCGAAACCGGCGATGGTGCGCAGCAGGGTGGTCTTGCCGCAGCCCGAAGGGCCGAGGAGGGTGAAGAACTCGTTGTCGGCGATGTTCACCGACACGTTGTCGAGGACTGGCGCCAGGCCAGGGTCATCAGAATACCGCTTGGATACGTTACGCACTTCAATGGCTATTGGTTGACCCATAATGGTGCAATCCTCTAATTATTGTATGCAATATCTGAATGCAATTTAGAAATACCCGGATTAATCTGCTGGCGCAACCCCCCATTTCCCTGACTGAGTCGTTCGTCGGGCAGCGTTGCCAGCATTGAAGGAGTTTTTGAATGACCGAGAAGAAAACGGAAACCACGGTCGACCGCGTCTACCAAGGGGTTTACGAGGCGATCAGCAAGCGCTCGCTGCGTCCGGGAATGAAGCTGGGCGAGGCGTCGCTGGCGGAATTGTTCAATGTCAGCCGCACGTCGGTTCGTGCCGCGCTCAAGCAACTGGAGGCCGACGGACTGGTCACCACCGAGCCCAATAAAGGTGCATCGGTGTCGCTGCCCAGTGATGAAGAGATCCGTTCGCTGTTCGAAACCCGGCGCCTGATCGAGATCGGCATCGTCACCGAACTGTGCCGGCGCAAGGACTCTGCGGTGATGCAGGACTTGCGCGATCACTTGCTGCTGGAAGACGAAGCCCATGAAGCGGGCGATCACGAGCGGCTGATTCACCTGCTCGGCGAGTTCCACATCAAACTGGCCCGCAGCCTCAACAACCCGGTGTTGCTCGACTGGTTCCAGAAGCTGATTTCCCGCGCCTCGCTGTACGCCGCCGCGCTGGATGACGACAGCCACGAAGCCTGCCGCGACGACGAACATCTGCGGCTGATCGAGTACATCGAGGCCGGCAACCAAAGCGCGGCGATCGAGCTGACCTGCATGCACCTGGACGGCATCCAGAAGGCGATTCTCGACGTCGCTGCGAAGCTCAAGACCGGCTACCATCCGCTCAAACACCTGATCGAAGTCTGAACGTCGAGCCGGGGTGAAATCGGCTATACCTCTAATGAAACCATCGCTGCCCGGCGCGCTCGAAACAGACGGGCGCGGCGCTTGAACGCGCAGCGATAGAACCGGACCCACCACAAGGCGTTGAAGCAGCCGATGCAGTTTTTATCCGATAGCCATGGGTGTGACGGCTGGCAAGGCGAGATGGCCGGGCGAATCCGTGCGTTCGACTGGAGCGGCACGGATCTGGGCCCCCTCGAAACCTGGCCGGCCAGCCTGTGCAGCACGGTCCAGCTGATGCTGGCCTCGCCGCTGCCGATGGTCATGCTCTGGGGCCATGCCGGTTACATGATCTACAACGACGCCTATTCCCGATTCGCCGGCGGCCGCCATCCGTACCTGCTCGGATCACCGGTGGAACTGGGCTGGCCGGAGGTCGCCGATTTCAACCGGCATGTGGTCGACACCTGTCTGGCGGGCGGCACGCTTGAGTACCGCAACAAGGTGCTGGTGCTGCTGCGCGATGGTGTGCCCGAAGACGTCTGGCTCGATTTGTATTACAGCCCGGTGGCCAACGATGCCGGCGTGCCTTCGGGCGTGATGGCGATGGTGGTGGAAACCACCGAACTGGTGCAGTCAGAACGGTTGCGCCAGGCAGCCGAAGACGCCTACCGCGCCGACAACGAACGGGTGCGCCTGGCACTGAACGCCGGGGCACTGCTTGGCTCGTTTGTCTGGGACGTCAGGAACAACGTGCTGTCCGCCGACGAGCGATTTGCCCGCACATTCTCCTTTCCGCCGGATCAGGACCTGACCAACCTGCCGCAGCACATTGCCGAAGCGCACATTCATCCCGATGACCGCCCCTGGGTGCAGGAGTGCGTCGAAAACTCGGTGCGCACCGGCGAACCGTACAACGCTGAATACCGTGTGATCCGCGCCGATGGCAGCTTCCTCTGGGTGCTGGCCAGCGGTTGCTGCGAGTTCGACGAGCAGGGCCAGCCGTTTCGTTTCCCCGGCGTGTTGATCGACATCCACGAACGCAAGATCGCCGAAGAATCCCTGCTCAAGTTCACCCGTAACCTCGAACAGCGTGTGGCGAATGAGGTCGAGGCGCGGCTCAGTGCCGAAGAGCAACTGCGCCAGTCGCAGAAACTCGAAGCCATCGGCGGGCTTACCGGTGGCGTGGCCCATGACTTCAACAACCTGCTGCAAGTGATCGCCGGCAATTTGCACCTGCTGGCGCGGCATGAGCCGAACAACGCCAACGTCCAGCGCCGGGTCAGCGCCTCGCTGGCAGCGGTGGAACGTGGCGCCAAGCTGTCCTCGCAATTGCTCGCGTTTGCCCGTCGCCAGCCGCTGTCGCCGGCGGTGTGCAATCCACGGCAGATCTTCGAAGGCGTCGGCGAGTTGCTGCAACGGGCGCTGGGCGAAACCATTCAGATCGACGTGCAATTGCCGGACGAACCGTGGCACATCAATGTCGACCGCAATCAACTGGAAAACGCCATTCTCAATCTGGCGATCAATGCCCGGGACGCCATGAAAGGCGAGGGCACGATTGTGCTCGGCGCCGCCAACCTTTCACTGGATCGGGCGTTCTGTTCGGGCAAGGGCATCGTGCCGGGGGATTTCGTCCGGGTTTCGGTCAGTGACAGCGGCGTCGGCATTGCCCCGCACATGCTCGAGCAGGTGTTCGAACCGTTCTTCACCACCAAGGCCGACGGCCAAGGCACCGGCCTCGGCTTGAGCATGGTGTTCGGCTTCGTCAAACAGAGCGGCGGGCATGTCGAGATCGACAGCCAGGTGGGCCAGGGCACGCGCGTGCAGTTGTACTTCCCGCGCAGCCTGCGAGCGGTGGGTCAAGCGGCACCCAGCGTGGAGAAACCCCTCACGGGCGGACACGAGACGATCCTGGTGGTCGAGGACAACGAAGCGGTGCGCACTTCGGCGGTCGAGCTGTTGCGCGAAGAAGGTTATCGCGTGCTGACCGCCGGCAATGGCGACGCGGCCATGCAGATATTGATGGAAGGCGCTCGGGTCGACCTGATCTTCACCGACGTGGTCATGCCCGGTCTGATCAAGAGCTCCGATCTGGCGGCGTGGGCCAAGGTGCAGATGCCGCCAGTGGCGGTGCTGTTCACCTCGGGCCACACCCGCGACATCATCTCGCGCAACCACCAGCTCAGCCCCGACACCCACTTGCTCGGCAAGCCTTACGGCCCTGAAGCGCTGTTGCAGATGATCCGTTCCGTGCTCAGTGCCTGAGCTTCGAATCCCCTGACCAAGGCTGGCCAATGACCTCCAAGCGCAGCTCCAATTCCGCCGCCGGCATGGTTCGCGTGCGCGGCGCCCGTGAACACAACCTGAAGAACGTCGACGTCGATATCCCCCGTGATGCGCTGGTGGTGTTCACCGGCGTGTCGGGTTCGGGCAAGTCGTCGCTGGCGTTTTCAACGTTGTATGCCGAAGCCCAGCGGCGCTATTTCGAATCGGTGGCGCCCTATGCGCGGCGGCTGATCGATCAGGTCGGCGTGCCGGATGTCGATTCCATTGAGGGCCTGCCGCCAGCCGTGGCCCTGCAGCAACAACGCGGCACGCCGAGCACGCGCTCATCGGTGGGCAGCGTGACCACGTTGTCCAGCCTGATCCGCATGCTCTACTCGCGCGCCGGCAGCTACCCACCGGGCCAGCCGATGCTGTATGCCGAGGATTTTTCACCGAACACACCACAAGGCGCGTGCCCGGAGTGCCATGGACTGGGCCGGGTTTACGAGGTGACCGAGGCGTTGATGGTTCCGGATCCGGAGCTGACCATTCGCCAGCGCGCCGTGGCCTCCTGGCCCTTGGCCTGGCAGGGGCAGAACCTGCGCGACATCCTGGTGACCATGGGCATCGACGTCGATATTCCATGGCGCAAACTGCCGAAAAAACAGCGCGACTGGATCCTCTTCACCGAGGAAACACCGACGGTTCCGGTGTACGCCGGGCTGACGCCGGAAGAAACCCGCGTCGCCCTCGAGCGCAAGATGGAGCCGAGTTATCAAGGCACGTTCACCGGCGCCCGGCGCTACATCCTGCACACCTTCACCCATTCGCAAAGCGCGCTGATGAAGAAGCGCGTGTCGCAATTCATGCTCGGCAGCCTGTGCCCGTTGTGCGATGGCAAACGCCTCAAGCGCGAGGCGCTGTCGGTGACGTTTGCCGGGCATGACATCGGCGAGCTGTCGCGGATGCCGCTGCTGCAAGTCGCCGAAGTCTTGAAACCGGTGGCGGACGCGAGCTGGCTGGAACACGCCGATGAAACCGGCGAAACCCTGACCCACAGCCAGACCCGCGAAGCCCGCCAGGAGCGCGTGGCCCACGGCGCCAGCGGCCACGCCAACGCGCCTGACGTACGCCATACGCCGAACCTGTCGCTGGAAAAACGCCTGGCCGCGCAGCGCATTGCCGAGGACTTGCTGGACCGGGTCAGCACCCTGACCGATCTCGGCCTCGGTTATCTGGCCCTGGAGCGCAGCACGCCGACCCTGTCGTCCGGCGAGTTGCAACGCCTGCGATTGGCCACCCAACTGGGCTCGCAATTGTTCGGCGTGATCTACGTGCTCGACGAACCCTCCGCCGGCCTGCACCCGGCTGACGGCGAGGCCCTGTTCGAGGCCTTGCAGCGCCTGAAGGCCGACGGCAACAGCGTGTTTGTGGTCGAGCACGATCTGGACACCATGCGCCGTGCCGACTGGCTGATCGATGTCGGCCCGGCGGCAGGCGAAAAGGGCGGGCAGATTCTCTACAGCGGCACGCCGCCGGGGCTGGCGGCGATCGAACACTCGCAGACCCGTGCCTACCTGTTCGCCGAACAGCAACGGTCGACCCGTGCCGCGCGCAAGCCTTCTGGGTGGCTGAAGCTAGATGGCGTCACCCGCAACAATCTCAATAACCTCAGCGCCGAATTTCCACTGGGCTGTTTCACCTCGGTCACCGGTGTCTCCGGTTCCGGCAAGTCGAGCCTGGTCAGCCAGGCGCTGCTGGAACTGGTCGGCGCGCAGCTTGGGCGCAGCGTCAGTGACGCCGAGCCGGAAGAACTCAATCTGGAAGACGATACCCCGACCGCCAGCACCGGCCAGGTCAGCGCCGGGCTGGAGTCGATAAAACGTCTGGTGCAGGTCGATCAGAAACCCATCGGTCGCACCCCGCGTTCGAATCTGGCGACCTACACCGGGTTGTTCGACAACGTGCGCAAGTTGTTCGCCGCAACCAGCGAGGCGAAAGCCGCGGGTTACGACGCCGGGCAGTTTTCCTTCAACGTCGCCAAGGGCCGTTGCCCGACCTGTGAAGGCGAGGGGTTTGTCAGTGTCGAATTGCTGTTCATGCCCAGCGTGTATGCGCCGTGCCCGACCTGCCACGGCGCGCGTTACAACCCCGAGACGTTGGCCATCCTCTGGCAGGGCTTGAGCATCGCGCAGGTGCTGCAACTGACGGTGGACGAGGCGGTGACGGTGTTTGCCGAGCAGCCGGCGATCCGCCGTTCGCTGGAGGTGCTGCGAGACATCGGCCTCGGTTACTTGCGCCTCGGGCAACCGGCGACCGAGTTGTCCGGCGGCGAAGCCCAGCGGATCAAACTGGCCACCGAGCTGCAACGCAACCAGCGCGGTGCGACGTTGTATGTGCTGGATGAACCGACCACCGGGCTGCACCCGCGAGACGTTGACCGCTTGCTGGAACAACTGGATACGCTGGTGACGGCAGGGCACACGGTGATCGTGGTCGAGCATGAAATGCGCGTGGTGGCGCAGAGCGACTGGGTGATCGACATCGGCCCGGGTGCGGGGGATCAGGGCGGCAAGATCGTCGTGGCCGGGACGCCGCAGAAAGTGGCGGCGAGCAAGAAGAGCCGGACTGCGCCGTTTCTCATCCGAGCCTTGAGCTAATACTCACTCTTGTGGGAGCGAGCAAGCTCGCTCCCACAGGGAGAGTGTCAGGCGCCGTCGAGCGTTCGGCGTACCTTGTCCAGCAACTCACGGATCTGGAACGGTTTGACCAGCATGTCCATGCCCGCACCGAGAAACACTTGGCGGTTGATCGCGGTTTCCGCGTAACCGGTCATGAACAGGATCGGCAACCCCTCACGCCAGCCCCGGGCAACGTCCGCCAGTTCGCGACCGCTCATGCGCGGCAGGCCGACGTCGGTCAGCAGCAGGTTGATCGACGGATCGTTCTGCAGGCGTTCCAGTGCGGTTTCGATATCGCCGGCCTGGGTGCAACGGTAACCGGCGTCCTCCAGCACTTCGGTGACGAACAGCCGCACCGACGGCATGTCTTCGACGATCAGCACATGCTCACCGGAACCCTGCGGGTCGACCACGGGAGGCACCAGATCGGCAGCGGTCGGGTCGGTGGTCGCCGGCAGCATGATCGTTACCTCAGTACCGCGTCGCGCCACGCTGCGGATGTGCGCATCGCCACCGGACTGGCGGGCGAAACCGTAGATCGTCGACAGCCCCAGCCCGGTGCCCTGGCCCAGCGGTTTGGTGGTGAAAAACGGTTCGAACACCTTGCCGATCACGCTGTGCTCGATGCCGGTACCGTCATCGCGCACCGACAGCGCCACGTAGGAGCCATCGGTGAGGTTCGGGTCGCCGTGGGAGTACGCGGCGTAAGTGCTGACCCAGATATTGCCGCCCTGAGGCAGCGCGTCCCGGGCATTGATCACCAGGTTGAGCACCGCACTTTCCAGCTGGATCGGGTCGACCAGCGCAATCGCAGGTTTGGTGGTCAGCTCAAGCTTGAGGGCGATGCGTTCGCCGATGGTGCGCACCAGCAGTTCTTCGAGCGAACGCACGTGTTCGTTGATGTCCACCGGGCGGGTGTCGAGCGGTTGCTGGCGGGCGAAAGCCAGCAGGCGATGGGTGAGCGAGGCCGCGCTCATCGCCGAGTTCAGGGCGGCTTCGGCATAGAACTGGACCTTGTCCGGGCGGGCATCGGCGACGCGTTTCTGGATCAGTTCGAGGCTGGTGATGATCCCGGTCAGCAGGTTGTTGAAGTCATGGGCGATGCCGCCGGTGAGTTTGCCCAGCGCATCCATTTTCTGCACTTGCAGCAGCTGCGATTCGGCGCGGACCCGGTCGGCGACTTCCTTGGCCAGTTGCGTGGTGGTGTCGTCCAGCCGCGCCAGGTGCGAGCGTTCGCGGTGACGGTGCTCGGTGACGTCTTCGACGAACACCAGGCTCAGTCTCGGCGTGCGATAGGGTGAAATCTGCCACTCGGTTTCGCGTATCTCGCCCTGCACACGCATGTTCAGCGTGCCTTTCCAGCGCTCGCCATCCTCCAGCCGCAGGCGCAGTTCGTCGAGGATCGCGCTCTGATCCTCGGCGAAGCATTCGCTGAGGGTCTGCGGGTCGTGGTTGTCCTGGATCAGTTGGGAGAAGGCGTGGTTGCACTCGTGGACTTTCAGGTCGGCGTCGAGCACCGCGATGGGCGCGGAGATGTTGACGAAAATCTCGCGGAAACGCGCCTCGCTTTCGCGTAGGGCGTTCTCCGTGTCGCGCACTCGCAGCAGGGTGCGCAGCGTTGCCAGCAGCACATCGGGATCGACCGGGTGAATCAGGTAGGCATCGGCCCCGGCATCGAGGCCGGTGATGATGTCGCCGGTCTGGATCGACGCCGCCGACACGTGGATCACCGGGAGCAGAGCGGTGCTCGGGTCGGCGCGCAATTCACGGACGATGTCGAACCCGCTCATGTCCGGCAGGTTGACGTCTAGAATCAGCGCATCAAGCGACTGACTGGCGATCAGGGCCAGACCATCGCCGCCGGTGCCGGCCTCGAGCACTTCGTAACCGTGTCGCTCCAGGCGTCGGCGCAAGGCGTAGCGGGTGGCGACGTTGTCATCGACGATCAACAGACGGATGTCATGTTTCATCGACGTTCTCCTGGGCAATCGCCAGCGGAATGATCACGAAAAAGCTTGAACCCACACCCGGCGTACTTTCGACACCGACCTCGCCACCGAGCAATTCGGCGAAACGCTTGCACAGCGACAGGCCGAGCCCGGTGCCACGCAGGCGTTTTTGCAGCGGTGAATCGACCTGGGAAAAGTCTTCGAACAGGGTGCCGTGCAGCTCCGGGGCGATACCGATGCCGGTGTCGCTGACCGCAAATCGCACCTTGTCCTGACCCTCAAGCCGCGCCGAGACCCGGACTTCGCCACGGGTGGTGAATTTCAGCGAGTTGGAAATGAAGTTGCGCAGGATCTGCGCCAGCTTCTTGTCATCGGTGAAGAGGCGCGGCAGGCCTACCGGCTCTTCGAAAATCAGGTCTACGGCCGTGGCGTCGACAATCGGCCGGAACATCCCGCGCAGTGCGGCGAACAGATCGAACATGTCGAACCACGCCGGAGAAATGCTGATGCGCCCGGCCTCGATCTTCGCCAGATCGAGCAGGTCATCGACCATGTCGCTGAGTTCACGGGCGGCGCTGCTGACGAACGCGACCTGCTTGTGTTGTTCGGGGCTGAGCGGGCCGTCGAGCTCATCGGCCAGCAGGCTGTTGATGCTCAGGATCGAGCCCAGTGGCGTGCGGAACTCGTGGCTCATGTACGACAGGAAGCGGCTTTTCAGGTCCGAGGCTTGGCGCAGTTGTTCGGCCTGGGTGTCGAGTTCGGCGTACAGGGCGAGCACGCCCTGATTGGTCTCGTCGAGCTCTTCGCGCAGCGCAGCGGTTTCGCTCTGCAACTGGGCGATCAGCGCGGTCTGTTCTGCGCTGTTCAGGGTCGGGGACTCAGCCATGGGCGGCCTCCAGGGCAACGACCAGCACCGTTACATCGTCGCGCCCGCGACAGAAGTCGCGGTGCAGGACGGTGGCTATCACGGCGGGATGGCGATGCACCAGACCGGGGTAGTCTTGAAGGTTCCAACGGGACTGCAAGCCGTCGCTGTACATGATCAATAGATGTCCGTTCACGTGAGCATAGTCAAAGGGCTGGGCTTTTCGGTATTGGCCGCCGACGATCCCCGGGTGCGAGGCCAGTCCGCGGGATTTGTCGGAGGCGATCAGGCTTGCACCGATGTTGCCGATCCCGGCGAACGTCAGGCTGGCCCGGTCGGCGTGAAACTGCGCGAATGCCACTGCGCCGCCACGTGTCCCGATCATTTCGCGGTGCATGTCTTCCATCAGAACCGTTGGCGCACCGAACGGGGTGAGAGCAAAGGCTTTTTCGCCTGCACGGGCCGCACGCTCGGCGTCTTCGCCATGGCCCAGACCATCGACGATCAGGGCACTGATGTCACTGCCGTGAATCGCCAGATGCCAGACGTCGCCGCAGGCCGGATCGTTGTGCAGCGAGTGCTGGCTGACACCATATGGCAGATCCGCCTGGCGGTCGCTGCGCGGATATAGACGAGCCAGCAGCACCGCGCCGCGATGATCGGCAAACACATCGAATACATCGGCCTGTCGTGCGACCGCACCCAGACCAATGCCCTGGGTGCCACCGGTTGAGAAACCGTCCGCCAGACACGCGTCCAGATCAAACCCCTGGGCACGGTCGACTGCAATCATCTCGATGCCGGCGTCGCCCTGACGGGGCAACAGGCGCAGGTGCAATTCACCGCGCCCGGCATGCTTGAGCACATTGCTCGCCAGTTCAGTGGCTACCAGCGCCACGCGCCCCGCGTCGCTGTCGCCGAAACCGTGCTGTTCGGCCAGCCGCTGCGCCGTGCGCCGGGCATGGCCGATCTGGCTGCTGTCCTCGATCACCAACACCTGGGTCAGTGTCCCGCTGATATTCATGTCCATCGGGTGATCGTTATGCGAGTGCCTTCACCGGGCGCAGTATCCAGTTCGAACTCATCCACCAGTCGCTTGGCCCCGGTCAACCCCAGGCCCAGACCACTGCCGGAGGTCCAGCCATCGGTCATCGCCAGTTTGATGTCGGCAATCCCCGGCCCCTCGTCGCGAAAGGTCAGGCGCAGGCCGACCTTGTGGTTGTCGTCGAGGATCTGCCAGTCCATGTCGCCGCCACCGCCGTAGACCATGGTGTTGCGCGCCAGCTCGCTGACGGCGGTCACCAGTTTGGTCAGGTCGATCAGGCGCATGCCGCATTCGGTGGCCAGTTTGCGCGCCTGTTGCCGGGCCAGCACCACGTCCTGTTCGATTTTGATCGGTTGGGTACCGCTACTGCGCACGGTCATTGCTGGCGTACTCGTTCCTGCAACAGTTTCATTCCGCGCTCGACGTTCAGCGCGGTGCTGACGCCCGGCAGGTTCAGGCCGAGTTCGACCAGCGTGATCGCCACCGCCGGTTGCATGCCGACGAGCATGGTTTCGGCGTCCATGATTTTCGACAGGCCGGAAATGGTGCCGATCATCCGGCCGATGAACGAATCGACCATGTCCAGCGCCGAGATGTCGATCAACACCCCACGCGCCGAGGTTTTGCTGATGCGTTCGGACAGATCGTCCTGGAGGGTGAGGGCGAGCTGGTCATGCATGTCGACCTGGATGGTCACCAGCAGGAAGTCGCCCATCTGAAGAATCGGGATACGTTCCATGGGTTAAACCGTCTTGGCGAGGGTGATGCCCAGGCGAGTCAGCGCCAGTTTCAAGGCATCGGCCAGATTGGCTTTGGTCACCACGCCTTGCAGGTCGAGGCCCAGGTGGACGATGGTCTGGGCGATCTGCGGACGCACGCCGCTGATGATGCAATCGGCACCCATCAGGCGAATCGCAGTCACGGTTTTCAGCAGGTGCTGGGCCACGAGGGTGTCGACGGTCGGCACGCCGGTGATGTCGATGATGGCGATTTCCGAACCGGTGTCGACGATGCGTTGCAGCAGCGACTCCATCACCACCTGGGTGCGTTGCGAGTCGAGGGTGCCGATCATCGGCAGGGCGAGAACGCCGTCCCACAGCTTGACCACGGGGGTCGACAGTTCCAGCAGTTCTTCCTGTTGACGCTTGATCACCGCTTCACGGGATTTCTGGAAGGTGCGGATGGTGTGCAGGCCGAAGGCGTCGAGCAGTTCGGAGATCTCCCACAGCTGTTCGGCCAGCAGCGCCGGTTGTTCCCGGTAATGACTTTGCAGCAAGGCGAACAGCGGGCCTTTGAGGGCGAAGATGAAACTGGCGGTCTGTTGCGAATCCTGACCGAGCAGGGCGCGGCTGTGGGAGAGCTTTTCGAGGAACTGGCGAGTAGGCTCCCAACCCGGCGCGGCGATATTGGTGCCGTTGTCGTTTTCCAGGCCGCTGACCACCAGTTGCAGGAACTCGCTGGTCTGCTGCTGCAAGTCGTGTTCCTTGAGATTGCGGGTGGCACCGCTATCGACCAGCCCTTGAGTCCATTCGCCCAGCAGCTGTGCCTGTTTGTTTTTCATCGCATCGAGTGTGCTGTTCTGCAGTGCTGCCATGTGCCTGTTGCTCCATTGCGAATTGGGGGCCGGTTCTTCGGAAAATGACCGGCGCGAAGTGAATGACCTTGGCCGTTCGAAATAGTTGTTCGTTCCCGCGATCATATTTTTGATCTACCGCACGGAACGCACCGATAACTCTAGTCGCCATGGCTGGCGGCGCTGATCTTTCGCGCAAAACAACGGGTCAAAAAAAGAGGCCGCGTCCAATGGAGGCGGCCTCTTGAGGTGTGTTGCGGTTACTTGCTCGGGTGTTTGGCCTGCAATTCCTTGGCGGCGGCCAGGTGTTTTTGCAGCCCCGGAAGCATTTTCTGGGCAAAGCCCTTGAGCTCAGTGGCGCCCTTGACCTTGTCGTCGGTCACGGTGTTGGCCTGTTTCTCGAACAGTTTGATGGCTTCTTCGTGGGCCTTGACCTGATTGTTGGCGTAGGCCGCATCAAACGATTCATCGCGCATGTCGAGGATTTTCTCCTTGGCCTGTTTGACCAGCGTCGTGGTGTCCGGCACTTCGATGTCGTTGGCCTTGGCAATCGTCGCCAGTTCGTCGTTGGCCTTGCCGTGGTCGGTGATCATCATGTTGGCGAAAGCCTTGATGTCGGCGGACTGGCTTTTTTCCAGCGCCAGGCGACTGGTTTCGATCTCGGCGATGCCGCCGGCCGCGGCGTTGTCGACAAAATCATTGTCGGTGGCGGCGAAGGCCGAGCCCATGCCGGTGCTCAACGCAACGGCCAGAAAAAGATGACGCAGTTTGAATCCGTCCATTGGTGTTTCTCCACGCAGGTTTTTGTGAGCGTTATTCAATGGAGGGACGAGCGCGGACGAAGGTTTTATCGGGTTTGCGACAGGGCGACGAACGGGCACCGCTGGTCTGACAGGTGGTCGACAGAACCGGTCAACCGAGGCCATTCTGATACTTGGCCAGCGCAATCGGTCGCGTTGGCTGCCGATCAACTGACGGAGGTGTTCCATGCCGGTGACTCATGATTTGTTACAGGACTTGAAACTTACGAAGGAAGAGATCCAGCAACGACGCACCGCGGATCCACATCTGGATGCACTGATCAACAAGTATTCCCAGGCGGACGCCGAAGTCGTCAAGGCCGAGACGGCGACCTCGGATGCACCCAGCGACGACACCCTGAAGAAACTCAAAGAGAAACGCCTGCAGGTCAAAGACAAGATCGTCGAGCAGTTGCAGGCCCGAACCTGACCGTCAGTCGCGCCACCGGCCTTCGGTGGTGAAACGACTGGAACGACAGCCCCGAACGGCACCTCGAATGTTCAGAGTCTTCACATAGCGACTCTCAGCGAGGTGCCTTATGAAAGATCCTAAATTCCCCAGTGAAGAGCAGGGTGCATTCGACCCGGTTCCCACGCATCCCGAGCCCAATAGCCCGGCGCACACCGTCCGTAATCCTGAAGAGGAACGCAAGAGCGAGGAAGTGCCGGAGGATGAGGATCCGGACAAGTTCGATCGGTCCAGTAACTGATGGCCCGCCATCGCCTCACTTCAAGGCTGCCTCCAGCGGCATCCGCGCCATGTGCGTGGCCTTCAGCGAGCCGAAATACAACCACTCGCCATATTCGCGAACCGTGGTGATCGGCGAGTAATTGCCGGCGCTGGCGTCCTGCAGATTGGCAATCACCTTGCCCTCCAGATCCAGCCCCAGCACGAACCCGCGCTTCTCCACCGGTTTGGGCACGACGGTCATCGCCCGGACGATCATCTTGCGTACGAACGGGTGTTCAGCGGTGCGATCCAGCAGCGAATTGCGCGGCGTGTACAGCGCCACCCAGAAACGGTCCCGGCCATTGAACGCGAGGTTGTCCGGCAGCCCCGGCAGGTTATCGATGAACAGATCGTGGGTGCCGGCCTTGGGCCCGGTCAGCCAATAGCGGCTGATGCGATAGGCGCCGGTTTCGTTGACCAGCACATAGGCGTCATCGGGGCCGAGTGTCACGCCGTTGGCGAATTCCAGTTTGTCGAGCAGCACGACGGTCTTGCCGGTCTGGAAGTCATAACGCAGCAGGCGTCCGTCGCCGCCGTGCTCGATGATCGCTTCGCCATCGTGGCCGTAACCCCAGCGACTCGAGGCATCGCTGAAGTAGGCGTAATGCCCGGACTTGTCGATGGCCACGTCATCGGTAAACCCGAACGGCAAGCCATTGGCTTCGGTGGTCAGCGCCACCAGCCGACCCTGCGCATCGAGCGACAGCAAACCCTTGACCCCGTCGGCGATCACCAGCAAACCGTTGGGATGCCGCGCCAGCCCCAGCGGCCGGCCGCCGGTATCTGCCAGCACCTTGCGTTGCTGACCGTCGAGGCTGGTGCGCAGCAGGCGTCCGTCGTGCAGCCCGGTGATTAGAAAGTCGTTTTCCAGCAGCAGCGCTTCCGGGCCTTCGATGTCGCTCGGGCCGACTTGCGCCGCGCTCTTGAGTCGCTGATTGTCAGCGAATTGGCCTTCGGTCAGCGAGGGCGCCGGTTGCGGCGTCCAGGCGACGGGGTTGACCTTGGTCGGCATCAACAGCAGAAAGGCCAGAACCCCGATAATCAGCAGCAACAGCAGATAACGCCATCTCACACGTGGGCTCCCGCGAGTGCCAGGTGCCGGGTCGCCATGTCACGCAGGGCCAGCATCGAAGCCGCCGATTCGCGATCGATGCGACGCTTGAGCAGCAGGTGGTTGGCGATGCGCAGGCCGATGCCTTCGAACTGGTAATCGAGGGTGCGCACGAACCGCGTGGCATCGTTTTGCGCCGAGCATTCGTAGGTCAGCAGCAACGAAAGACCCTGATCACCCTGGGCCCGCGCGCACCAGCGTCGACCGGGCAGGTATTCGGTGACTTCCCAGCGCAAATGCCCCTCGCGCCCACCGGCGTGGATGTCCTCGTCGAATCGCGCACCGGCATGTAACGCGCCGCTAGGGCCGTCGATCTTCAGCGAAGACGGGTGCCACTCCGGCCAGCGACTGACGGTGGCGGCGTAGGCGAGGACGGCGATCGGATCACCGACGATGTCGACTGTGTGCTGCATGCGGGTCATAGGCGTTCTCGAATCGGTGAGAGGGGCGGTTTCCGGCTCCCAGTAGAGGGTGCCGAACAGGTAGTCCATCAGCGGAAAAACGATATTGAAATTGCGCTCCTGCATGCGCTCGCGACGGTGATGCAGCTCATGCAGACGGCGCATCTGGCGGATCCACGGCAGGCGGGTCAGCGGGTTCTGCGGCGGCAGATGCTCGCAGGCGTGAAACACTTCATAGGTCAGGTAACCGAACACCATGCAGGCGCCGAAAAGTCCGGCAACGTTGCTGTTGACCTGCGCGAACAGCCACCACAGGGGCAGGGTGATCGCCAGCGTGTGCAGCACGATCAGCCAGGCGGGAAACAGGATCACCCGCCAGTCGCGGGCGCCGTCGTAGGTCATGTGGCCGGGGGTGAAGAAGCTGTGATGATCGCCGGCATGCCGGGCGTAGAACATCCGCGCGAAGCTCTTTTTATGATGGCCGAGGTGGCGGTGCACCATGTACACGCCGAAATTGAAGAACAGCAGGGTCAGCGGCACGGTCAGCCATTCCAGCGGCCGCACCTGGTGCACGCTACTCCAGAACGTGCCGATGGCCAGCACGCCGAACAGCAGCACGAACGCGCCGTGCAGCCACGGGTTGTAGCGGGGATGGATCGCCGCACGGTAGCGGCTGCGAAATGCCTCGGTGGTCTGCCTCACTGCGGTCACCTGCGGATATTGTCGTTATCCCGGCAGAGTAGCCGATCCCGCCGTTTGTGCAGGGGCAACCTTCAGGTCACAAGTGCCATGCTCCGGTGTAAAGCGGCCGTCAGCTCAACGGGTTCCAGCGCTGCGACCAGTCGTCATCGGCCTTGATCACTTCGCGCAGCAGATCGAACGCCTGTTGCAGGATCGCCGAGTCGCGGTCGCGGGAATAGACGAGGTAGGTCGGATAGCCGAATTCCGGGGCTTTGGTCACCGGTTCCAGCGCGCCGCTTTCCAGGTAGGTGCGCACGACCCGGGTCCGGAAATAGCCGCTGCCGCCGTTCTCGAGGATGTATTGCAGGGCCAGCGGGCCGAGGTTGAAACTCAGGGCAGCCTTGGCCTTTTCCGGCAGAGCGGCGTCGTGCTGGCGGCGGAAGTCCGGGCCCCAGTCGATGTACACGTAGGGGGCAGGGCGGCCGGGCGTGGTCACCAGAATCAGTTTCTCTTCCAGCACCTGCTCGACCTGCAGCCCCGGCCAGTATTCCGGTTGATAGACCAGCGCTGCATCGAGTACGCCTAGTTCGAGCTGACGCAGCAGGTTTTCGCCGTCGCGGATTTCCATGCGCAACGCGTGGCCGGGGATTTTCTCCCGCAGCTCGGCAGCCCAACTGAGCATCAACGGGTTGCACAGACTGACCTCGCCACCGATGTGCAGCACATTGTGATAACCCTCGGGCAAGGGCAGATCGCGGCGCGCCGCTTCCCAGGTCTGCACCAGCTGATTGGCGTAGACCACGAAGGCCTCGCCGTTGGCGGTCAGCCGCGCACCGGCACGATTGCGCACGAACAGCGTGCTGCCCAACTGGCTTTCGAGTTTCTGGACCCGGGCGGTGATTGCCGTTTGCGTGACGAACAGCTTTTCCGCCGCCGCGGCGAGGCTGCCGTGACGGACGATTTCCAGAAAGGTGCGGGCGAGGTCGATGTCCATGGGCGGGCCGGTGGTTGAGGTGCGCGCATTGTACGGGCAGCCCCGGGACCGCGTCATTGTTCAGTCAGCCACTTCGACTTCACGCACCCGAGCCCAATCCTCCACCAACCGCGCCGGCGTGCAGCAAGTCTTGCGCTTGTAAACAAAACTCCGGCACTTCTCGGCAAACTGATTGCGGTTGTACAGCATGTCTTCCTGCATCTCCTGCAACTCCGCCTCGCGACACTGACGAATCAACACATGATCGACCCGCAACTTGCGCTCCCGCACCGCCGCATAAGTCGGATCGCTCAGCACACTGTTGGCCCGTTGCAGCAGCCACAGCGAAAACTCGTCCGGGCAGCGCGGGCCGATTTCCTGGACCATGCCCAGTTGCAGCGCCTGTGCAGCGCTGACCGGCAGACAGGCTTGGGTCAGTTGTTCCGCCATGGCCGGGCCCACGGCGCGGGGCAGGCTGTAAGTCCAGTATTCCGAGCCGTACAGCCCCATGCTCTTGTAGTGCGGATTGAGCACGATATCGGCGCGGGCAAACACGATGTCAGCCGCCAGAGCGAGCATCACGCCACCGGCGCCAGCATTGCCGGTAACCCCGCTGACCACCAGTTGCCGTGCGCTGAGCAATTCTTCGCACACATCATCGATGGCCTGGATATTGGCCCAGGCTTCGGCGCCCGGATCTTCGGCAGCCTGAATCACGTTCAGGTGTACGCCGTTGGAAAAACTGCCGCGACCGCCCTTGATCAACAGCACCTGAGTGTCGCGGGATTTGGCCCAGCGCAGGGCCTCGACCATGCGCCGGCATTGCTCGGTGCTCATGGCGCCGTTGTAGAACTCCAGCGTCAGCTCGCCGACCTGGCCGGACTCGCGATACCGGATCGGCTGATACGTCTCGTCGCTGAACGGCGCGTTGGCAATCGACCAGTCCAGCACCGGCACGCCAGACAACTGCCCGGCCAGCACATGCCGCGCCGGACGTTTGAAGGTTTCTTCGCCCAGTTGCGGTTTGCGCCGCAGCGAGCCGATCCACAGGCTGTGATCACCGGTCGCCACCAACACCGCGTCGTCATGCACCGCGAGAATCTCGCCGGGCATGCCGGTGCGCTGATCGAGGTGCGCGTCGTACACGTAATACTGCCCGCCAGCGAGGCTGGCGAGTACGCCGGGCTGACCGTCCGCCGCGTCGATGCAGCGTTTGATGAAGCGCGAGCAGTCGTGCCAGCTGAAGGTGCGGTCGTCCTGCTTCATGTTCGGCTGCAATCGCCCGCGCACTTTCGGATCGTTGTAATCCAGCGCGACCGGCACGAAGCCTTCGATGAATTTCTCCACCACTTCGCGGATGCAACGGATCGCCGCGTCGCTGCCCCGGCCGTTGTACAGCTCGGATTTGCGCAGGCCGGTCGGCAGGTTGAATTCGCAGGTGGCCCAGACCGGGCCGGCGTCCATTTCCTCTACCGCTTGCAGGGCGGTCACGCCCCAGGACGGCAGCTCGCGCATGATCGCCCAGTCCAGTGCGCTGGCACCGCGATCGCCGACGATGCCGGGGTGAATAATCACCACCGGACGCTGCTGATTGCTCCACAGCGCGTGGGGCACGCGATCCTTGAGGAACGGGCAGATCACCAGATCAGCGCCGCTGTTTTCGATCTGTTCGCATACGGCGGCTTCATCGGTGAACAGCACCACGCTGGGTGAGTGCCCGGCCTGACGCAGTTCCAGCCACGCGCGCTGGGTCAGGCCGTTGAACGCCGACGACAGAAGAATGATGTTGAGTGATCGCATGATTGCTCTTCCTTGAAAGGTCAGCCGCAGGCTCCCGGTGAGCCGTCCGTGGCTATCGATGGAGGCGCAAGGTTAGAGACTGGCGTGGCTGGCGCCACTGATCGAGATCAACGTTGTGTCAGCCAATGTTGCCGTGGCGACGACGTGCCTTATTCTCAAAGGTTTGATGATCCTGATTTTTTATTACTTCAAATGTCTCAGGCGCTATTGCACAGTCGCACCCCTGATCACCGCCGGAAGATCCCGGCGTATCCATGGATTTTCGCAGCGGGTGGAGCCCGTTTTCAGGGAGTAAGGCATGGGGAGTCACAACCCGCATTACCAGGTCATCGGGCAAATGTTCCAAAAGGACTACCGATGGCTCTGCGCAGCGGTCAGCCGTACCCTCGGCTGCCCGCACAGTGCACAGGACATTGCTTCGGAAACTTTTCTTCGGGTCTTGGCACTGCCCGATCCGCTGGCGATTCGCGAACCCCGCGCGCTGTTGACCACGATTGCCCGGCGGCTGGTCTATGAAGGCTGGCGCCGGCAGGATCTGGAGCGCGCCTATCTGCAAAGCCTTGCCTTGGCGCCGGAGCCGGTGCACCCGTCACCCGAGGAACGGGTATTGGTGATCGAAACGTTGCTGGCGGTGGATCGCTTGCTCAATGGCTTGTCCGCCAAGGCCAAGGCTGCGTTTCTCTATCACCAGCTCGACGGTCTGACCTACAGCGAAATCGGCGAACGCCTCGGCGTGTCCACCAGCCGCGTGCAGCAATACATGGTCGAGGCGTTCAAGCGTTGCTATCTGGCGATGCAGGCATGAGGCCGGACGAAACGCTGATCGACGAAGCCGCGCAATGGATGGCGCTGCTGCAATCAGGACACGTCAGCTTGCAGGAGCGCGCTGCCTTCGACGCCTGGCGCACGGCGGATCCACGGCATCAGCAGATCATCGAGCAAATGGGTGGCGGGCTGAACCTGCTGCGCCATTCGAACCTGCGCGGGTTGCCGCGCGAGAGTGTGCTGCACAGCCTGAATGCGCCGTCCAGTCGCCGTCGATTCCTCAGCGGCAGTTTGAGTGTGCTCGGGATCGCGGTGCTGGCCGGTTTGCTCGGTCGACGTTATGGCTGGCTGCCCGAGGCCGGCGAGTTGTCGACCGGTACCGGCGAGCGTCGGGAATTCACGCTGGAGGATGGCAGCGCCCTTACGTTGAATGCCCGCAGCCGCGTGGTGCCGCGCTTCAACAATCTCGAACGTTTGCTGGACTTGCGCAGCGGCGAGCTGCTGATCGATGTGGCGAAAAATCTGGCCCGGCCGTTTGTGGTCGAAACCGAGCATGGGCGGATGCGTGCGCTCGGGACCAAATTCCTGGTGCAGCGCGGTGAGGATTCGACGCGGCTGGTGATGCTGCATTCGCAGGTCGAAGTGGTCACCGCCAGCGGCGCGCGGCAAGTGGTGGAGGCGGGCGAAAGTCTGCTGTTCAACAGGCAGGAAATCCTCGCGCTGGAACGCAGCAAAGGGCAGGAAAGCGCCTGGGTGCAAGGGCGGCTTGAAGTGCGCGATCGGCCTTTGAGCGAAGTCATCGACAGCCTGCGCAGCTACCGTCGCGGCATCCTGCACCTGAGCCCCGAGGTCGCCGGTTTGCGCCTCAGCGGTCTCTATCCGCTGGACGACAGCGACCGCACTTTGCAACTGCTGGAGCGTTCGCTACCCATCCGTGTCACCTGGCACAACCCGTACTGGGTGAGCATCGAAGCACGGTTATAAATCCATAACTTCCTGGTCTATCCGTCCCCCTATAAAAAGCGCCGGCCCGCTGCTCATTCCCTGCAGACGCCTTCAACAGGGAAGCCCCTCGATGTTCTCATTCAAACAACAACAATTGTCCCGCCTGACGCTGGCCATCGTGCTGGCGGCGGGCATTGTCCCGACCACCGTTCTGGCACAAGACGCTGCCACTCAGGTCTTTACCTTCGACATTGCCGCGGGGGCCCTCGACGAGGTGCTGCTGGACATCTCGCGCCAGACCGGCGTGCCGATTTCCTTCAGCCAGAATCTGGTTCAGGGCAAGCGCAGCAGTGCGGTGCGCGGCGCATTGGGTGGCCGTCAGGCGGTGGAGAAAGCCCTGATCGGCAGCGGCCTGCAAGTCGAGCAGGGCAGCCAGGGCCTGAGCATTCGCCCGGCCGATGCGCCAAGCACCGCGCCGGTCAAGGCCGCTGCCGTGGCACCCGCCACCAGCGCCGATTACCGCATGGAAAAAGTCACGGTCACCGGCTCGCGGATCGCCCGTGCGCAGAGCGATGGTGCGACGCCGGTCAGCGTCATCACCCACGAAGAAATGGAAGCGCGCGGCTACAAGAACGTCTACGACGCCCTCGCCACGCAAACCCAGAACACCGGCATGACCCAGGGCGAAGACTACGGCAATACCTGGCAACCGGCGGCCAGCGCGCTCAACCTGCGCGGCCTTGGCCCCAACCACACGCTGGTGCTGATCAACGGCCGGCGGGTCGCCGATTACCCGACGCCGTACGACGGCAAGGTCAACTTCACCAACCTTGCGAACATTCCGTCGGCGATCATCGACCGCATCGAAGTGCTCAGCAGCGGCGCCTCGGCGATCTACGGTTCGGATGCGATTGCCGGGGTGGTGAACATCATCCTCAAGGACAAAATGAATGGCGTCGACGTCAACCTCAAGGGCGGCACCAGCGAGCGCGGCGGCGGTGACAACCAGCGCTTGCAGATCAGTGGCGGCGGCAGTTGGGGCGACTTTGACGGTTTGTTCGGACTTGAACTGACCAACCGCGATCCGATCTGGGCCGATGATCGCGGCTTCATGCAGAGCGGACCGCTGGCGGATGTCGGCTACCGTCGCGACCTGACCAACAACCGCTATCTGGGGCCCGGCTGTGGCGCCTATCAGGGCACGTTCGACAACAAGCTGTTCAACAGCGGCGGACGTTGCCGCACCGATCAGATGTACAACGATTACTGGACGGTGCAGACCCAGAAGGAAAACTACGACGGCTACACCCGTGGCACCTGGCATTTCAGCGACAGCGGCCAGGTCTTCGCCGATCTGATGTACGGCCTCGATCACATCCAGAACAACACACGCGGCCCGAGCTTCACCTCGCCGGATTTCATCAACCAGAACAGCGGCAATCTGGAGCGCTGGTACCGGCGCTTCGGTGAAGAGGAAATCGGCGGGCGCACCAGCAACAACAGCAAGTGGCGCGATACCTCATGGACCGGGACCCTGGGCCTCTCGGATAAAATTGCCGACACCGGATGGAACTATGAACTGGCGGCCAACCGGTCTGAATACAAGAGCGTGCGCACCACGCGTTACACGCCGCTGTCGTCGATCCAGGATTTTTACCTCGGCCCGCAACTGGGCACCCGCGACGGTTATCCGGTGTTCGCGCCGGATGCCTCGCGCCTCGACCGGCCACTGACGCCGCAGGAGTGGGAGCAGTTTCGCGGCAACCTGACGCAGAGCAGCAAGTCGGTGTCGACCAGTTACAACGCTTCGGTCAACGGCGATTTGTTTGACCTGCCGGCCGGCCCGGTGGGATTCGCCGGCGTGCTCGAGGCGGGCAAGCAGGAGTATCGCATCGACCCGGATGACAGCCTCAACGACGGCAGTTTCTACGGCGTGACCCCGGCGCAAAGCTCCGGCGGTTCGCGCAAGCGTTATGCGGCGGGCGGCGAGTTCAGCATTCCGGTCACCGACACGGTGCTGGCGACAGCGGCGGGTCGCTGGGACCAATACAAGTTCAGCGGCCGCACCGAGCAACAGAAAACCTACAACCTCGGCCTGGAATGGCGGCCGGTGAACAGCCTGCTGGTGCGCGGCAGCTACGGCACCAGTTTCCGCGCCCCGGACCTGAACTACATCTATCAGTCCGACAGCAACGGCTACTACCCGGCGCAGATCGACTATTACGGTTGCAGCCAGGGCGTGGAGGGCGCCTGTGACCGTGGGCGGGTCGATTACACCCAGAGCGGCACGGCGGATCTGGAATCCGAACGCGGCAAATCCTGGACCTACGGTTTCGTCTGGTCGCCGTCGCGCAATTTCGATTTCTCCACCGATTTCTGGCGGGTGGAGATCGATGACCTGCTGACCACCGTCGACGAAAACCGTCTGCTGCAGCAAGAGAACGAATGCCGCAATGGCACCCAGGACATCAATTCGGCCAACTGCCAGTCGACCCTGGCGCGCGTCGATCGCAATCCCGGCAACGCCGCCGTCGATCCCAATCAGTTGCAGCGGGTGCGGGTAAACGCGATCAACGCCGCCAGCGAGCGAGTCAGCGGCCTGGACTTCAAGAGCAATATTCGCTGGGGCGCCGGGCAGTACGGCGCGTTCAGTTCGACGCTGGGCTACACCCTGGTGCTCTCGCATTACTACAAGGAATCGGACGAAGCCCCGACCCAGGACTGGCGCACCTCGCGCACCAATTACGACTGGCGCAGCAAGGTCAACGCCAGCCTGACCTGGGATTACCAGAAGGCCACGGCGACGCTGATGGGGATTCGTTACGGCTCGGTCACTAACGGCGCGGGCGACGGGCGTCTGTCGCCGTGGACGGTGTTCAACGCCAGTGCACGGTACAAGCTCAATGACCGGGCGAGTGTCGGGCTGACCGTGAACAATGTGCTCAACCAGGTCAAGCATGACGATTCGGCGGGCTGGCCGTATTACCCGACCGGCAACTACGACCCGTACGGGCGCCAGTGGTGGCTGGATGTGAGTTATCACTTCGGCAGTTGAGGACGGAATGACGCCCGGCAGCGTCCTACGGAAGTTGCCGGACTTTGGGTAAAAACGGGGATATTTCCGACGACTTTTTAAGGTTGGCCGTCGGAAGCGTGATCTATAGCATCGGCGATGACATTGAAGTCGTTAACGGCCTGATCACTCAGGCCTCTGATAATGGATTGATCATGCGAACTGCACACCTCGAATACGAAACGCCTGCTTATTCCGCTCGCCATCAGTGGCGCGATGATCGTGCCAGGTGCCCCATGGAGGATGTCGCCTTGCCCAGCGCAAAAGTACCCCGGTTGGCGGGTTTGAAGAAGATCGAGGGCAAGCCGGTCGAATTGCTCGTGCATGGCCGGAACATCGGTGATGACGCCCTGCTGATTGTTCAGCTTACCGATGAAGGTTTCGAGCTGAACGACGTCGTCGACATGCTTTCAACCTCCGAGCTTTACCAGCAAGGCGACATGGTCAAACTCATCACTGGCAAGTCGGTCAGAACGGTAAGGCGGCTGCTGAAGGAAGGCAAACCGGTACGGCTTGACCCGCAGCAGAGTGTCATCGCCTACCAATATGCATTGGTGCTGGAGTTAGCCATTCGGGCCTTCGGGGGGCAACCACGGGCGGAGGACTGGCTGCAGAAACCCTCTACCTATTTTTACGGTCATGTGCCGCTGGGATTGACCCTGCATCCATTGGGTTTTCAGATGGTCGAGCAGTATTTGCAGCAGCTTATCTACGGGGTTTACCCATGAACCCCTTGCCGTGGGACGAGCATTGGTATGCGTGGCGGCTGGATCGCGAGGTTTATGGCGGTACCTGGGACAAGGGGATTGGTTCAAAGCTGAATGGCGGCCGATGGAATAGGCCCGGACGACGCGTCGTCTACGCGTCAGTCGATCCGTCCTCGGCCATTCTGGAGGTGGCAGCCAACCACAGTTTTGATGCCTTGGACCGCGAGCCTTATGTATTGACATGTTTTGAGGTCATCAGCGACGCGAAGGTGAAAATCGTGCAGCCCGAAGAAGTGCCGAACCCTTACTGGTTGAGCCCTGCACGGCCGTCACCCAATCAGCGATTGTTCGCCGACGCTTTACTGGCCGAGCATCCGTTTGTGCTGATTCCGTCGGCGGCAACCCGGCATTCGTGGAATTTGCTGGTGAGCTGCGATTTGGCGGAGGGGCAATTCAGGATGGTCTCCCAAGAACGGTTTGGGCTGGATACCCGGTTGCTCAAAGAAGCGGTTTTGACCTGATGAGTCGACTTGCCGGTTTTGCATAACCTCAGCACCCAACGGTCTAAATCGCGCCCTATAAATCAGCATCCGCCATCGCACATCCCTGCATAAACCAAAACGCAGGGATGGCTGTTCATGATCCATTTTTCACCCGTTAAATCCCCGTTGAGCCTGGCCTTGCTGCTGGCGATCAACACATTGCCGGCGATGGCCGCCGACAGCAGTGCTACAGAACCGACCACCCAGTTGCAACGGGTCGAAGTCACCGGTACTGCGATCCGCCGGGTCGATGCAGAAACCGCCGTACCAGTGACCATCCTTCGGGTGGAAGAACTGCAGAAGCAAGGTGTGACAACGACTGAAGAGCTGGTCAGTCGAATCTCTGCCAACCAGTCGTCCGTAGGCTCCGGGCGTTCGGTGGGTTCTTCCAGCGGCGGCGCGTCTTATGCGGACTTGCGTGGCATTGGCCCGGACAAGACCCTGGTGCTGCTCAACGGTCGGCGTCTGAGCAACAACGCGACCAATGCGATCAACGGCTCCGGCGTCGATCTCAACACCATCCCGTTCGCCGCTATCGACCGGGTGGAGGTGCTGCGCGACGGCGCCTCGGCGCTGTACGGCACCGATGCCATCGGCGGGGTGATCAACTTCATCACCAAGACCAGCCTCACCGAAGGTCAGATCAGCACCAATTACGACACGCCGACCCATTCCGGTGGCGGTGAAAGCCGCAACTTCAGCGGCAGTTGGGGTTTTGGTGATTTGCAGGATGATCGCTTCAACGTTTTCGGCGTGGTGAGTTACGACAAGCAACAACGGCTGGCCGCCGAAGACCGCGGTTACACCTACAACTACCAGCCGGGCCGCGGTCTCGATTACACCTCCGGTACGGCATCGCCCGCCAACTGGAGCCAGGGCAGCAACGCCACCAACCCGTTGGCCGGTTCCGGTTGCAATGCGCCGGGGCTGCTGTCACGCAACGGGATCTGCCGCCAGAGCCTGTGGAACTACCTCGATCTGGTGCCGGAAACCGAGAAGACCTCGGCGTTCGCCAAGGCCACCGGCAAGCTGTCGGACGATCACAACGTCAGCCTCGAATACTTCTGGGCGCGCAACGAGAACCGGACGCAGATCGGCCCCGGCACTTTGATGGGCAATCAGGTCAATCCCGGCACCCCGTTCTATCCCGGTAATGGCATCACGCCTGGCCCAAGCGGTTTTGCTCTGGACCCGACGCAACCGGTGGACGTGAACTGGCGTGAAACCGCGGTCGGTGCCCGTCAGCATGAAGATGACAACACCGGTCAGCGTCTGCTGTTGAGCTTCGACGGCACGCTGGTGGGGTGGGATTACAACCTCGGCGCGTCGTACAACCAGAACAAAGTGGTCAACACGATTCGCAGCGGTTACGTGAACGACCGCGCCGTCAGCCAGGGCATCGCCAACGGTGTGATCAACCCGTTCGGTCCGCAGACGGCTGCCGGTTCGGCATTACTGGCAGCCAACGGAGTGGACGGCGATTACTCGACGGCAGTGGGCCGGGTCAAAGCGATTGACGGGCGCATCAGCCGCGAGATAGGCGACTGGTTCGGTGCAGGGCCTTCGGCCTTGGCGCTGGGCGGTGAGTACCGCAAGGAAGACTTCCATCAGGATTTCGCCCAGTTCGCGGCTGATGTGCAGAGCCTGGGCGTGGATCCCAATGCCAGCGTCGCCGGGGATCGCAGCGTCTCCGCGCAGTACGCCGAGGTCAACGTGCCGGTGCTCGACAGCCTGGAACTGTCCGCCGCCGTGCGCCACGACAAATACAGCGATTTCGGCAGCACCACCAACCCGAAATACTCGTTCCGCTTCCAGCCGTTCAAGGAACTGGTGGTGCGTGGCGCCTACAGTGAAGGCTTCCGCGCGCCATCGCTGTACGAGTTGTACAACCCGAACTTCACCTCGTTCACCGTGGCCAACTACAACGACCCGCGACTGTGTGCCGGTGGCAACCCGAGCAATGGCGGGATTGCCAACCGCGACTGCGCTCAGCAGTTCTATAACCGGACCGGCGGTAACCAGGACCTGAGCCCGGAGACCGCACGCAACGTCACCCTCGGTTTCGTTTATCAGCCATTCGATCGCCTGACCACCGGTCTGGATTTCTGGTGGATCGACATCGCCAACCAGATCGCCGAATTCCCTGAATCGGCGGTGTTCGAGAACCCGGAGCTGTACCCGGAGCGCCTGATCCGCAAGCCTGATGGCTCCATCGATCACATCGTCACCGGCCTGGCCAACCTCGGCAAGATCAAGACCAACGGCGTCGACGTGAGCTTCGACTATCGCCTGCCGAGTACACCGTACGGCGATTTCGGCATCGGCCTGCAAGGCACTTACGTCACCCGTTACGACTATCAGCAGCAGCTCAAGGGCGACTACATCGACAAGCTCGGCGATTTTCGCGGCGGCGACTTTGCCTCGGCCGGTGCCGTGGCCCGCTGGCGTCACAGCCTGACCGGCAGCTGGAACTATGGCCCGCTCGGCGCGAGCCTGACCAACCGCTACACCAGCGGTTACCACGACTCGGATCGTGAAACTCACGATTACGTCGGTTCGTACAACGTCTGGGACGTGGCCGGTACCTACACCTGGCGCAAGACCCTGGCAGTGACCCTTGGGGTGAAAAACCTGTTCGACCGCGAGCCGCCATTCAGTAACCAGACCTACACGTTCCAGAGCGGTTACGACCCGAAATACGGCGATCCGTTTGGCCGCACGCTGTACACGCGGGTCAGTTACAAGTTCTGAGAATGATCGGTCAGGGCGGGTTTTAGTAACACATCGTTCTAAACCCCGCCCTATAAAAAGGCCCGGCCTGTTGCACATCACAGTCAGGCGGGCACGTGGTGAAAGGATCTGCCCATGTTTTCCAGAGTCATTCTGTTCAGCGTCGGTCTGTTGCTGAGCCCGGCGCTGTTCGCGGCGCCCCAACACGCCCTCACGGTCTACGGCGAAGCCCCGAAATACGCCCCGGACTTCCAGCACCTGGCCTACGCCAACCCCGACGCGCCCAAGGGTGGAACCTTGCGCCGCTCTTCGCTGGAGAGCGGCCCGTTCGATCACCTGATTCCCTACATCGACAAAGGCACAGGCGTTGCCGACATCGACGGCTGGCTCTATGCGCCGCTGGCCTATCGCAGCAAGGACGAGCCTTACAGCGTCTACGGCCTGGTCGCGCAACGGATGGAGCTGGACGCGGACCGGCGCTGGCTGCGCTTTTACCTCAACCCCAAGGCACAGTTCGAGGACGGCACGCCGATCACCGCCGAAGACGTGCGCTACACCTTCGAGCTGTTCACCACTCAGGGCAGCCTCAAATATCGCCAGCAGTTTCGCGATGTCGCCGAGGTACAGGTCGAGTCGCCGACCCAGGTGCGTTTCGTGTTCAAGAACAACGAGAGCCGTACCTTGCCGCTGGATCTGGCGACGTTGCCGGTGTTGCCTGAGCATTGGTGGCGCACGCGCAATTTCGCCGATGGCGCAGGCTTCGAGATTCCGCCGGGCAGCGGGCCTTACAAGGTCAGCGCGGTGGACGCCGGGCGCAGCGTGAAATTCCAGCGGATCAAGGACTGGTGGGCCAGGGATCTGCCGATCAATCGCGGGCTCTACAACTTCGATCAGTTGAGCGTGGAGTTCTTTGCCGACACCGACGTGTCGCGACAGGTGCTCAAGGCCGGCGGCTTCGATTACAACCGCGAGTTCTCCGCCACCAGTTACACCATCGGTTATGCCGGGGCGGCGTTGGAGCAGGGCAAGTTGCTGCGCGAACACCTCGCACCCGGGGCCGCGCAAGGTGCCCAGGGGTTTGCGTTCAACTTGCAGAAGCCGATGTTTCAGGATCGTCGGGTTCGGCAGGCGGTTGCCATGCTCTGGGATTTCGAGTGGAGCAACCGGCAGATGATGCGCAGCATGTACCTGCGCCAGCGCAGCTTCTTTTCCCACAGCGCGTTGTCGGCCACCGAACTGCCGGATGCCGAAGAGCTGAAAATCCTCGAACCGTGGCGCGGCAAGATTCCCGATGAAGTCTTCAGTCAGGTATTCGAAGCGCCGCGCACCGACGGCAGCGGCAACATCCGCGCGCAGCAGTTGCAGGCGCTGAGATTGCTGGAGTCCGCCGGCTGGAAACCCCGTGGCGATCAATTGGTGAATGGCGCCGGCGAGCCGTTGCAATTCACCTTCCTCAACGGCCAGAAGGGCTTCGAGCGCCTGCTGCTGCCGTTCAAGCGCAACCTGGCGCAGATCGGCATCGGTTTCGATATTCGTCAGGTTGACACCGCGCAATACACCAACCGCGTGCGCAGCCGCGACTACGACATGATCGTCGTCGGTTACCCGGTGAGTCAGGCGCCGGGGCGCGAGCTGTTCAACTATTTCGGCTCTGACGGCGCCGATGATCCTGGCTCCAACAACTACATGGTGCTGCGCGACCCGGCGGTAGATGCGCTGCTTGAAGGCGTGGTGCAGGCCGACAATCGCGAGAGTCTTCTGCGCCACGCCCATGCCCTGGATCGGGTGTTGCAGTGGGGCTATTACTGGATTCCCAACTACTACCCGCCGGGTATTTCCACGGTGTGGTGGAACCGCTTCGGTCGCCCGGCGATTGCGCCGCTGTACGACGCCGGTCTCGACACCTGGTGGGAAATCAGCCCGACCGCGCTGACCTCGACGCAAATGCAGCAACAGCACAAGGAGTACGCCCATGTGGGGTTATAGCTTGCGGCGTCTGCTGCTGATCGTGCCGACCTTGCTGGCGATTCTGCTGGTGAACTTCGTGATCGTGCAGGCCGCGCCCGGTGGACCGGTCGAACAGGCCATCGCCCGATTGCAGGGGATTGGTGTCGGTGCGGCGGTGGGTGCCAGTCATGTTGAAAGCATTGGCGGCGAGTCCCGCGCGACCCGTGGCCTGGACCCGAAACTGGTGGCCGAGATCGAGCGTCAGTACGGCTTCGACAAAAGTGCCGGCGAGCGTTTGTGGCTGATGCTCAAGAGCTATGCGCAGCTGGACTTCGGCAAGAGCTTCTTCCGGGGCGCGACGGTGACCGAGCTGATCTGGCAGAAGCTGCCGGTGACCTTGTCGTTGGGATTGTGGGCGACGCTGATCACTTATCTGGTATCGATTCCGCTGGGCATCCGCAAGGCGGTGCACAACGGCTCGGCGTTCGATGTCTGGAGCAGTGCGGCGATCATCATCGGCTACGCGATGCCCGGTTTTCTGTTTGCGCTGCTGCTGATCGTGGTGTTCGCCGGCGGTACGGCGCTGGACTGGTTTCCGGTGCGCGGGCTGGTCTCGGACAACTTCGCCGAGCTGTCGCTGTGGGACAAGGTCGCCGATTACTTCTGGCATCTGGTGTTGCCGGTCAGTGCGCTGGTGATCGGCGGATTCGCGACGCTGACGATCCTGACCAAGAACAGCTTCCTCAACGAGATCTCGCGGTTGTACGTGGTCACGGCCCGGGCCAAAGGCCTGAGTGAACGACAGGTGTTGTACGGGCATGTGTTTCGCAACGCGATGCTGCTGGTGGTGGCCGGATTGCCTCAGGCATTGGTCACGGTGTTTTTCGGCGGCTCATTGTTGATCGAAGTGATCTTCTCCCTCGACGGTCTCGGCCGCCTGAGCTACGAAGCGGCGGTGTCGCGGGATTACCCGGTGGTGTTCGGTTCGCTGTTCATCTTCACCCTGTTCGGGCTCCTGATAAAACTGCTTGGCGACCTGTGCTACACGCTGGTCGATCCGCGCATCGATTTCACTGCGAGGACTGCCTGATGCCGACGCTTTCTCCAATCGGACAGCGCCGTTGGGCGCGGTTCAAGGCCCATCGGCGCGGCTGGTGGTCGTTGTGGCTGTTTCTCGCGCTGTTCGGCCTGAGCCTGGGCGGCGAGCTGGTCGCCAATGACAAACCGCTGCTGGTGACATATCAGGGCGAATGGTATTTCCCGGCGTTCAAGCGCTACACCGAGCAGGATTTCGGCGGTGAGCTGCCGTTCCAGCCCGACTACCGCAGTGCCCAGGTACGTGAACTGATCGAGGGGCAGGGCGGACGGATGTGGTTTGCGCCGATCCCGTTCGGCTACGACACGGCCAACTACGACCTCACCGAACCGGCCCCGAGCCCGCCCACCGCTGAAAACTGGCTGGGCACCGACGATCAGGCGCGGGATGTGCTGGCGCGGGTGATATTCGGCACGCGGGTCTCGCTATTGTTTGCGTTGGCGTTGACGGCGGTGAGCGCGTTGATCGGCATCGCTGCCGGTGCCTTGCAGGGGTATTACGGCGGCTGGGTCGACTTGCTCGGCCAGCGCTTGCTGGAGGTCTGGTCGGGGCTGCCGGTGCTTTACCTGCTGATCATTCTGTCGGGCTTCGTCGAGCCGAATTTCTGGTGGTTGCTGGGGATCATGGCGCTGTTTTCCTGGCTGAGTCTGGTGGACGTGGTGCGCGCCGAGTTCCTGCGCAGCCGGGGGCTCGAGTACGTGAAAGCGGCGCGGGCGCTGGGTGTCGGCGATGCGCAGGTGATCGTGCGGCACATTCTGCCCAACGCCATGAGTGCAACGTTGACGTACCTGCCGTTCATTCTGACCGGAGCGATTGCGACGTTGTCGGCGCTGGATTTTCTCGGCTTCGGCATGCCCGCCGGCAGCGCTTCGCTGGGCGAGTTGATCGGTCAGGGCAAGACCAATCTGCAAGCACCGTGGTTAGGGCTGACGGCATTTTTTGCCCTGGCGCTGATTCTTTCTCTACTCGTATTCATCGGCGAAGCCTGCCGTGATGCTTTCGACCCCAGGACTTGATATGCGTGAACATCTGATCGAAATACGCGACCTGCGGGTGGCGTTCAAAGGGCAGGAAGTGGTGCACGGCATCGACCTCGACATTTGCCCGGGTGAGTGCCTGGCGCTGGTGGGCGAGTCGGGTTCCGGCAAGTCGGTGACGGCCCACAGCATCCTGCAACTGCTGGACCCGAACATCACCCGGATCGACGGCAGCATACGTTACGGCGGCGAAGAGTTGCTGGGTGTACACGAGCGCTATCTGCGGCAACTGCGCGGCAACCGCATCGCGATGATTTTTCAGGAGCCTATGAGCTCGCTCAACCCGTTGCACAGCATCGAGCGGCAACTCGGCGAAAGCCTGGCACTGCACAAAGGCTTGGCGGGCGCGGCGGCCCGCAAACGAATTCTGGAGCTGTTGGAGCTGGTCGGCATTCAGCGTCCGCGCGAGCGGCTGAAAGCGTATCCGCATCAACTCTCCGGCGGCCAGCGACAACGGGTGATGATCGCCATGGCGCTGGCGTGCGAACCGCAGTTGCTGATCGCCGATGAGCCGACCACCGCCCTGGACGTCACGGTGCAGCGCAAGATTCTGTTGCTGCTCAAGGAGCTGCAACAGCGGCTGGGCATGGCCCTGCTGATCATCAGTCACGACCTGAATCTGGTGCGCACCATCGCCCAGCGGGTGGCGGTGATGCGCGCGGGCGAAATCGTCGAACAGGCGAGCTGCGAGCAATTGTTCCGCGCGCCGCAGCATCCCTACAGCATCGAATTGCTCAACGCTGAACCCGGCGGTGCGGCGCTGTGTCGTGATGCGGCGGAGGATTTGCTCGAAGTTCGCGATCTGAATGTGCGTTTTCCGCTGGGCGGCGGATGGCTGCGGGCCAAGTCGTATCTGCACGCGGTCAACGGCATCGATCTGAATCTGCAGCGGGGCAAGACTCTGGGCATTGTTGGTGAGTCGGGATCGGGTAAATCCACACTGGGTCAGGCGATCCTGCGCCTGATCGACGCCGACGGTAGCATCCGCTTCAAGGGTGAGGCGCTTGAGCAACTGAGCGGTAAACAATTGCGCCCGCTGCGCAAACGCCTGCAAGTGGTGTTTCAGGATCCGTTCGGCAGCCTCAGCCCGCGCTTGTGCGTGGAGCAGATCATTGCCGAAGGTTTGCAGGTGCACAGCGACTTGAATGCGCAGGCGCGCGAGCAGGCGGTGATCGATGTACTGAAGGAAGTCGGGCTCGATCCGGCGACGCGTCATCGTTACCCCCACGAGTTTTCCGGCGGGCAACGGCAACGCATCGCCATCGCTCGGGCGTTGGTGCTCAAGCCGGATCTGATCCTGCTGGATGAGCCGACCTCGGCGCTGGATCGCACGGTGCAGAAACAGATCGTCGCGCTGTTGCGCCGGTTGCAGGAGGAGCACGGGCTGACCTATCTGTTCATCAGTCATGACCTGGCGGTGGTGCGGGCGCTGGCTCACGATCTGATCGTGATGAAGGATGGCGAGGTGGTGGAACGTGGTGAAACTGCGGGGTTGTTTCATTCGGCCCGGCATCCGTACACGCGCGAGCTGCTGGCGGCGTCGTTTGCCGGTGTAAACGCCTGAAACGACAAATCCCGCCACAGGGGCGGGATTTGTTTGCAGACTGGCTGCGGTCTTAAGCCGGGAACAGCTCGGACAGTTTCATCGACAGCATCATGTCGCCTTCAACGCGCAGCTTGCCGCCCATGAAAGCCTGCATGCCGTCGGTTTCGCCGCTGACGATACCTTTCAGGGTTTCGCTGTCCAGCACCAGCGTGCAGTTGGCGTCCGGGTTTTCGCCTTCCTGGATGTCGCAGGTGCCGTCTTTGACGATCAGGGCGTATTGCTTGTCTTCGTCAGTGATGTTGAAACCGAAGACCAGATCCAGACCGGCAGCGGCGGCTGGGTTGAACTTGGCTTGCATTGCTTTTACGGCATCAGCTACGGAGGTCATGGTTCGATCCTTTTTGGTTGATTGCAGCAGGGTCACAGTAATCCGGACTCAGCGAAACGTGATGAGTTCCGGGGCCTTCAGCAGTTGCAGGTGTGCATGACTGTTGAAGGAAGCCAGAGCCACCTCGCGACCGCGGAACTTCAGCTGGTTGAGCGAGGTGTTGACGATTTGCCAGTTCAGTTCAAAGGCCTGCCGGGCAGGCATTTGAGTAATGAGGTGGAGCAGGGCGGTGATCGTGCCACCGGAGGTGAACACCGCAATTTTCTGGGTGTTGTCGGCCTGTTCGAGAATTCGCTGCAGCCCGGCCTGTACCCGTTCGACGAAACCCAGCCAGCTTTCCAGGCCCGGTGTGTCGTAGGTGCCGGCGAGCCAGCGTTCGATGATCAGGGCGAAGATGCGCTGGAACTCGCCACGGTTTTGCGCGGCGTTGCGCAGGATTTCCAGTGCTTCGGGTTCTTCCGGCAACATGGCCGGGAGCAGGGCGCGGATCACGGCGTCGGCGTCGAATTCGTTGAAAGCCGAATCGATTTCCAGAGCCGGTACCGGCAGGCCGACGGCGGCGAACTGTTCCAGCGCGCTGTTGGCCGTGTGTTGCTGGCGGCGCAGGTCGCCCGACAGGCAGCGGTCGAAGCTGATTCCGAGTTCGGCGAGGTGACGGCCGAGGATTTCTGCCTGGCGTACACCGGTCGGCGACAGGACGTCATAGTCGTCTGCACCGAAGGAGGCCTGGCCATGTCGAATCAAGTAGATGCTGCCCACGTCCGCGTCATCCCGGTACGTTGAAGGTTGTGGCGAGGTTATGGGGATGACGGTGAGCTGTCAATGAAAAAACATACGCTTGTTTGAAATGCCCGTTCCAGCCTTGTTGCCAGAGGTTTCACGGCTGGCCGACGGGCCGGTGCATGGGTATGCTGGAGCCAATTCCCGCGTGTGTTTCACGACCGCGCATCGTTTGAAGGAGTCACTGTGGAGTTTTTCACTGAATACGCCAGTTTCCTGGCCAAGACCGTGACGCTGGTCATCGCCATTCTGGTGGTGCTGGCGAGTTTTGCCGCGTTGCGCAGCAAGGGCCGGCGCAAATCCGCGGGCCAGTTGCAGGTCAGCAAGCTCAACGATTTCTATAAAGGCCTGCGTGAGCGCCTGGAGCAGACTCTGCTCGACAAGGATCAGCTCAAGGCCTTGCGCAAGGGCCAGGCCAAGTCCGAGAAGAAACAAAAGAAGAAACCCGACGCCAAGCCTCGGGTGTTCGTGCTGGACTTCGACGGCGACATCAAGGCTTCCGCCACCGAAAGCCTGCGCCACGAGATCACCGCGCTGCTGACCCTGGCCACGCCGAAGGACGAAGTGGTCCTGCGCCTGGAAAGCGGCGGCGGCATGGTCCACAGCTACGGCCTGGCCTCGTCGCAACTGGCGCGCGTCCGTGAAGCCGGCGTGCCGTTGACCGTGTGCATCGACAAGGTTGCAGCCAGCGGCGGCTACATGATGGCGTGCATCGGCGAGAAGATCATCAGCGCCCCGTTCGCCATCCTTGGCTCCATCGGTGTGGTGGCGCAGTTGCCCAACGTCAACCGCCTGCTGAAAAAGCACGACATCGATTTCGAAGTGCTGACCGCCGGCGAGTACAAACGCACCCTGACCGTGTTTGGCGAAAACACCGAGAAGGGCCGGGAGAAATTCCAGGAAGACCTGGACATCACCCACCAGTTGTTCAAGAACTTCGTCGCCCGTTATCGCCCGCAACTGGCGATCGACGAGGTCGCCACCGGTGAAGTCTGGCTCGGCATCGCGGCGCTGGAAAATAAACTGGTCGACGAACTCAAGACCAGCGATGAATACCTGGCCGAGCGTGCCAAGCAGTCCGAGGTCTATCACCTGCACTACGCCGAACGCAAAAGCCTGCAGGAGCGTATCGGCATGGCGGCCAGCGGTTCGGTTGATCGCGTGTTGCTGAGCTGGTGGAGCTGGCTGACTCAGCAACGCTTCTGGTAAAAGCTTCACACGCCCGTTAGCAATCAGGCTCGCGGGCGTGCTGCATTTTCAGCGGAAGACGGTGCGGTATATAGTTATTTTATAGTTGCATATTGTTGTTGTTTTGTTGGTTGATTCATCAACTAATCGCGCTGTATTGAAAGAGACTGAAACTTTACTCTGAAAGCTCCTCTCAGAAATAAAGTTGCTAAACATGGATGTTGAAAAGAGTGATTCGATTTCGCCTGTCATGACGCCCGCTCAGCAGGGTGTTTTTTTTGACCTGTATAAAAAACAGATTCCTGGCTGGTTGTTGGAGTCTTCGGAAACTGCCCGAAACGATCTTTATGAAAGTTTCAAGACCAGTTTCAAATCCCGTCAAACCGCGCTGGAACAATTGCGCACATTGAAATCCCCTCAGAGCTTTTGCACGCCCCTGCTGGCCAAGGCCATGGCCGAGAAGCTGGGCGAAGACTTTGAGGTCGAAGGGGCGATATTTCAGCATGTGCGCTCTACGTCCAGCCTCTTGGGGCTGCGCAGAAAACTGGTGCTGCCCATCAATCGCGATTTGTTGACCGCGGCCTGCGAGAATTTCGAATTGTCGGAAACCCTGGCCAGCACTTATCACGAGAGTTCCTTGCTGTACATCCCGCAGCAGATAACCGGGCGCAATAATAAGGTATTGTCGATACAGCCTCACGAATTTGCCAGGCTTTGCCGTTATCTGGATCTGGGCAAACAATATCAGAAACATGTGGAAGGGTTCTTCGGTAGCGACAGCGAGGTCGCAAGCTTGCAGGAATCCGCTGTCGCCTATTCCAGTGACCAGTTCGATGTCGAGCGGCATATCGCTTATATGCGTGGGCATATCAGTTCCGATGTTTACCACATGCTTGAGTCGGTCAGGAACTCGGATCCTTCAATTAAGCTGGGCAAGAACACCCTGGGTTATCAAAGCCTTGAAATGCTCGGGGTACAGCTCAGGGGGCCGATGTTCATCGGTCCAGTCAGTGAACATACGGATGGCGATTATCGTTGTGTGGTCTATACCCCTGGCGATCCCGATCATCCTCTCAAGGAATACCCGACCTTCCAGAAATTCGAGCTCGAGTTGAGCGGGCGTTTACGCAACTCGCAGTTTCGCAGTTTTTTCATGCGCTTTATCCAGATGAAGGACAGCTCGGTTTTCCTCACCGGGCTCGATGTACGGCTGTTGAAAGCCCGGCCGAACCAGTTTCCCGTTTCCACGACCTTCCTTCCGCTGACAGGACTCGATCTTCAGGGTGACGCAAGACATAACCTGTTTCTCGCGATGTTCGAGCACCGCGCGGCGCAGGTCCTGGCCGATATTCGCCTGCTGGTGGTGCCGACGGATGATGAAGACGAGAAAACCCGTCTTGCCAGGCACGACACCTACAAAGCCATCGGGCTGAATACCCTGTTGTTCTTTGTGTCCTTCGTACCGGTCCTTGGCGAGGTCATTTGTGCCGTCGCCGGGATACAACTGCTCGGTCAGATCTACGAGGGCTTCGACAGTTGGGCCCACGGTGACCAGGAACATGCCACCGATTGCCTGTTCGACACGCTTGAAAACCTGATCCTCATGGCGGGTTTTGCCGCTGGCGGTGTTGCTGTCGGCAAAGCCTACACAGTCGTGCGTTCGTCGAGTTTCATGCAGGGACTTCGGCGCGTTCCGGCTGGCCCAATGTCTTATCGCCTGTGGAATCCGGACATGGCGGCTTACCGTCAGCGTGAGTCATTGCCGCGCAGTTTTGCTGCGGATGCGCAAGGGCTGGTATGGCGCGCAGACAACCGCTATTTGCCGCTGGGCCCCGACGCTTACGCGGTGCGTCCGGTTACCGGCACCGGTCTGTGGGAGGTACATGACCCGCAACTGCCCGGGCGTTATTCACCGTTGCTTGAGACCAATGGAGTTGGCGCCTGGCGTCATGACTCCGAGCTGCCGAACGAGTGGAGTCCGCTGACCCTGTTCCGTCGTCTGGGTTTTCGCGAGGAAAGGATTTCAGACATCCGTGCCCTGCAAGTCATTGCGGCCAGCGGGATCAGCCAGGCGGCCATGCGCAAGTTGTTTGTCGAACGCGGCAAGCCAATGGCGATGCTCACGGACTCGGTGAGGCGCTTTCGTGCGGACACCGATGCCAGTAAGTTCATGGCGCAAATTGAAACGCCCGCGTCCGCTTCATTGGCGGATGCCGATCTGCAGCTGTATTTGCTGACAGGGGCAGGTCGCTGGCCGCAGGACATGGCCATCCTGGTGAAGGACATCACTGGTAACGAAGTGACACGCTATGGCGCAGACAAGACTGCTCGCCAGGTGAGCCTCAGTGAGGATGCACTGCGCAACGGTCAGTTTTATGCACCTCTTCTGGCGGCACTCAGTGACAGTGAGCGCACTCGCTTGCTGGGTTCGGCCACCGTGGAGTCGAAAAACCAGATTGCGTTACTGGGCAAGCACATTGCCGGGCTGGCGCCGCGGATGCGCATGGCGATGATGGACCGGTTGTTCCGGCGGACCGACGTTTGCGAGCTTTCCAGAGGCGAGTCGATCATCAAGGCGTTTCCAGGGCTTTCAGCCAGTGTTGCCGACGAACTGGTGCAACATGCCGATGCACGTGAGTGGGCGCAGCTTGAATCCGACACTGTACCGTTGCGTCTGGCCGAGGAGGCCAGGCGCTATCAGCTGGTACAGCGGTTGAACCGCGCTTACGAGGGGTTATATCTGGACGCCGCCAGTGGGCGCGATCCCGACATGCTGGTACTCGACACCTTGAGCCATCTGCCGGGCTGGCCTGGCGATGTATTTGTCGAAATTCTGGACTGGGGTGTGTACGCCGATCAGCGGGCCGTCGTTGGCCCGAGCGACGCTACACACAAAGTGCTTGTCGAAGCCTATGCCGAGCGTTATCAGGTTCAGGATGCGCGCAACAATAGCGTCTCCAGTCATCCGTCACGCACCCGGGCGAATTTTTTCCAGGCGCTGTGGGAAAGCCTTCCTGCCCACAGTCGCAAGGCCATCGGCGTTGAAACGGACGTCGACGGCACGGGCTTGCGCCAGAAAATCACTGCATTGGCGCTGCAGCGGCGCGAAGCCTTCGCCAAGGTGCTGGAAATTGCACCGGTGCGCTCGAGTTACCGTTCACCCATGAGGCTGGCAGATCCCCGGATCGAACAGGTCACCGACGAACAATCGGCACCTTCAAGTCCATCTCTGGGCATTTCGCCCGCGCTCGTGCGTCGAGCGCAGGAGTTGTACCCGACCCAATCAACCGCACAGATCAAACGTTTCGTGACCTCACTGGGCGCCGACGAAGTGTTGGCCATCAGATCGCTTGAGCGGTTGCGCGAACAATACCGGACGATGGTGGAAACCCTGGAGCGCTGGACTCATCGCGACACGTATTATCAGGATGAAGAAGGGCCCAGGCTCAAGGTTCCGGTCCACAGCAAGGCCCGGGCCATGCAAGCCATTCTGCGCGCGTGGCGCAAGGAAACCCGCGACGCGTCGCACCCGAGGCATCCGACCTACAATCTGACACTCGATGCGGTGCCGTTGGGGGATATGCCGACCCTTATCGGTGACTTTGCCCACATCACCGCGCTGGAAATGAGCGGCGTTGGCGCCAGTGCAGGTTTGAACACGTTTCTGCGTAATTTTCCCGGACTGAGGGTGCTGAACCTGTCAGGAAACGGACTGACACGCATCCCTGTCGCGATCGGGGACATGCCGGGGCTGACAGGTCTGGACCTGAGCAACAACCGTATCCGGCTTACTCAGCAGACGATTGTAGAGCTGGCCGGCAAGCATCACCTGCACACACTGGATCTGGGCTTCAACCCCCTCTTGGGGCGCACTCCGGATGTCAGCGCGATGCGCAATCTGCGCCACCTGAGTCTGCGCAACACCGGCAGTACCGAATGGCCCGGAACCGATGCGCTTGCGCATCTGGAATCACTCGATCTGCGCAACAACCAGATCGTCGATATCCCGTCTTTCGTGTTCACCTCCCGCGCTGTACTGAATCGGGGCACCACGATCGATGGCAATCCGCTGTCGACAGAAAGTTTGCAAGCCATCGCTGCGTACCAGCAGTCGCAAGGTATAAGTCTGGGCGTTATCACCACCGAGTACACCCGCGCTGCACGGTTGGCCGGTGATCGGGAAGGGGCAGGGTGGGTAAACGGCTTGCCGACGGTGCAGATCGGTCGGGCGAAGCAGGTGTTGTCGTCACTGTCGGCTGATCCGGATTCCCGGGATTTTTTTGAAGTGCTCATGCAACTGTGTGAAACGTCCGATTACGCCCGAACCCGCGAACAGCTCGGGCAGCGAGTATGGAATGTACTGGAAGCTGCCTGCGAGGACGACTCGTTGCGTCGCGCGCTGTTTCGCATGGCCCGCACAGGCTGGAGCAATGCGCCCAATGTTGCGGGACTGTTCAGCGATCTGGAGGTCAGGGTTCTGTGTTATCGGGCAGCGGCGGCGGCCCGCACCGGTACACAGACACTCGAAGGCGATCTGGTTCGTCTGTTGCGCGGGCTGTTCCGGTTGCAGCAGGTAGAAAAACAGGCGTTGCTCGATATCGCGCGGCGTTCCCGCGCAGGAGCTTTCACTCAACGTCAGGCACTGGATATCAGCCTGATTTATCGGGTGCGACTGGCGCAGCGCCTGGCGTTGCCGGCACAACCCACAGAGCTGAATGTGCCACTGGATGCCGAGGTGACCGACGCGCAGATCGATCACGCCTATCTGGAGGTGGTCAGGGCCGAGCAGACGGCGCAGCTCTCGGATTCAGTCAGCAGGCAGGAGTTCTGGGCCGAGTATTTGCTGGCGACACGCCAAGATGCATTTACCAGCGTTCTCGATCGCAGTGCTCACGCGTTCGCGCGTCTGGAATCGCAGGTCGGGCTGTCCCGTGAAGCAGCCAGTGCGCAAATGACGACGATATTCGACAATTTCAGAAATGAAAGCCTGGAACTGCGCAAACAGCTGACCAATGCGGCACTGGCGAGGCATCCAGGGCTGAGCTTGCCGGTCACGCCGGGCCCGAACAGATTGGGAACAAGAGAGGGATAAACGGCAATACCCGAGCCTGCGAATGCAGGCTCGGGTACACGATCAGCGGCGACGGAACAGCGGCAGCGGTTCGTCAGTGGCGGCCTGATAGGTCACCGAGAAGTCCTTGAGGCTTTCCAGTGCGTCGTACGGGTCTTTGTCTGCGCGCAGGGCGAAGGCATCGAAACCGCAACGGCGCATGTAGAACAGCTGGTCGCGCAGCACGTCGCCAATCGCCCGCAATTCGCCTTTGAAACCGTAACGGTCACGCAGCAGGCGGGCGTTGGAGTAGTTGCGACCATCGGTGAACGCCGGGAAGTTCAGGGCAATCACCTGGAATTCATTGACGTCGTCACCGATTTCTTCGGCTTCTTCATCGGCGTCCAGCCACACACCCAGACCGCCATCGCGCGCCTTGAGCATGCGCGCGTGTTCACGCCACAGCTGCAGCGGGACGATCAGGTCGTCGCAGTTGCTGATTTCGTCGATGTTGAAATCCTTGGGCAGCAGGTGCCAGGTTTCGTCGACGACCTCGTTGTTCTTAATGATTCGCTGCATAGACGCGTTCCTTGAAGAGGTCGATGCCAATACGCTGGTAGGTGTCGATGAAACGCTCGTCTTCGGTGCGCTGTTCCACGTACACGTCGATCAGTTTGGAGATCACGTCCGGCATGTCGTCCTGGGCGAACGACGGGCCGAGGATCTTGCCCAGGCTGGCGTCACGGCTGGCGCTGCCGCCGAGCGAGACCTGGTAGAACTCCTCACCTTTCTTGTCCACACCCAGAATGCCGATGTGGCCGACGTGGTGGTGACCGCAGGCGTTCATGCACCCGGAGATGTTCAGGTCCAGTTCACCGATGTCGAACAGGTAGTCCAGGTCGTCGAAACGGCGCTGGATCGATTCGGCGATCGGGATCGACTTGGCGTTTGCCAGCGAGCAGAAATCACCGCCAGGGCAGCAGATGATGTCGGTCAGCAGGCCGATGTTCGGCGTGGCGAAGCCACCTTCACGCAGTTCGCCCCACAGGGTGAACAGCTGGCTCTGCTCGACGTCGGCCAGAATGATGTTCTGCTCGTGGGAGGTGCGCAGTTGACCGAAGCTGTAGCGGTCGGCCAGGTCGGCGACGGCATCGAGCTGCTTGTCGGTAATGTCGCCCGGCGCAACGCCGGTCGGCTTCAGAGACAGGGTCACGGCCACATAGCCCGGCTTCTTGTGCGCCAGGGTGTTGCGGGTGCGCCAGCGGGCGAAGCCCGGATGCTCTTTGTCGAGGGCGGCCAGTTCAGCGTCCTGACTGCTCAGTGCCTTGTAGTCCGGATCGACGAAGTGTTTGGCGACGCGATGAACTTCGGCTTCGGTCAGCGTGGTCTGGCCGCCGCGCAGGTGTTCCATCTCCGCATCGACTTTCTGGGCGAAGACTTCCGGGGTCAGCGCCTTGACGAGGATCTTGATCCGCGCCTTGTATTTGTTGTCACGACGGCCGTAGCGGTTGTAGACCCGCAGGATGGCATCGAGGTAGCTCAACAGGTCCTGCCATGGCAGGAATTCGTTGATGAAGGCGCCGACCACCGGGGTACGACCCAGACCACCGCCGACCAGCACGCGGAAACCGAGTTCGCCAGCAGCGTTGTGCACTGGCTCAAGGCCGATGTCGTGGACTTCGATGGCCGCACGGTCGGAGGTCGAACCGTTGACGGCGATCTTGAATTTACGCGGCAAGTAAGCGAATTCCGGGTGGAAGGTCGTCCACTGACGAACGATTTCGCACCAAGGACGCGGGTCGATCAGCTCATCGAACGCAACACCGGCGAACTGGTCGGTGGTGACGTTGCGCAGGCAGTTGCCGCTGGTCTGGATCGCGTGCATCTGCACGGTGGCCAGCTCGGCGAGAATCTCCGGGATGTCTTCCAGCGCCGGCCAGTTGAACTGCACGTTCTGGCGGGTACTGATGTGGGCGTAGCCCTTGTCATAGTCGCGGGCGATTTTTGCCATCATGCGCATCTGACGCGAAGTCAGCTGGCCGTAAGGCACCGCCACGCGCAACATCGGCGCGAAACGCTGGATATACAGGCCATTTTGCAGGCGCAGGGGGCGGAATTCTTCTTCGCTCAGCTCACCTGCCAGATAGCGTCGGGTCTGATCACGGAACTGCTTGACGCGGTCCTCGATGATCCGCTGATCGTACTCGTCGTATACGTACATATAAGTCCTGTTCTCAGGCTTTGGCCACTCGGAAAACGCTGCGTTTTCGCTTGCTGGAGTCCGATGGTTCCTCTGCAATTCTGCGCGCACGGCCGCGCACTCCCTAAGGGAGCCGGGGCAATATACCCGTTTGCAGTTATGCGCAAAAGTGATGTTTGAGTATATGGAAAGAACCAAATCGCCTAACGAGAATCACTGTCAACTAACCCACATTTGTCGTGCGGACAATCATCGTCTTAACTGTGGTCGAGTCTTTCTGCAATCACCGATAAAACCGACAAGAGGGGATGCAATGAGCAACCCAACCAAGGCAAGGAAAAGCGATAGCAGCGTCGATGCATGGGCCATTCTGTTCCTGATCATTCTGGTCGTTGGAACGGCGGTGTTCTGGGTCAGCCATCAGTAAAACGACTCGTCCGGGCCCGCCTCCGACGATTGTCGGACAAAAAGCGGGATCAGGCGCTAATGGCCGGCGATTGAATGGCTATAATGCGCGGCCATTTTTCCCTGGGCCCGGATGTTTCATGTTCAAGTTTCTCCACATCAGTCTGCTTTTGCTGGGCATGGCCTTCGGGACCAGTGCGCGGGCAGAGTCGGTGTTGTTTCTGAATCCGGGCGCCACCGACGAAGCGTTCTGGGTCAGCTACTCGCAATTCATGCAGGCTGCCGCCCGGGATCTGGGCATCGATCTGCGCATCCTCTATTCCCAGCGCCAGCCCGAAATGACTCTGGCCCAGGCCCGGGTGGCCCTGCAGGGCCCTGATCGCCCCGACTATCTGATGTTCGCCAACGAGCAATACATCGCGCCGCAGATCCTGCGCATGGCCAATCAGAGCGGGGTGAAGCTGTTTATCGTCAATGCCGCACTGACCCCCAATCAGCAAGCGCTGGTCGGGGACCGGGCTGACCGGATCGGCAGCCTCGTGCCCAATGACGAGGAGGGCGGTTACCTGCTGATGAAGGAGTTGATCCGCCTGCATCCACCAGTGGCCCCCGGCGCCAGCATCGAATTGCTGGCGTTCTCTGGCCTGAAGATCACGCCATCGTCGCAGTTGCGCGAGCAAGGCATGCAGCGGGCGCTGGCCGAACATCCTGAGGTCCGTTTGCGGCAACTGGTCTATGGCGGCTGGACACAGCAGCGTGCTTACGAGCAGGCCCGGCAGTTGCTGGTTCGTTACCCGAAGGTGTCACTGGTGTGGGCGGCCAACGACGAAATGGCATTTGGTGCGATGCGAGCGGTTTCAGAGATCGGGAAAGTGCCGGGCAAAGACGTGCTGTTCAGCGCGGTCAATACCTCGCCTGCGGCGTTGCAGGCCATGATCGACGGACGCTTGAGTGCATTGCTCGGCGGTCATTTCACCCTGGGGGGCTGGGCGCTGGTGGAAGTGCACGATCATGCGCAGGGCGTCGACTTGAACCGCTACGGTGGCCGCGACCGGCAGATTTCCTTGCTGCAATTGATCGACAAGGATCATGCCCGCCGAATGCTGGCCATGGGCACCTCACCGGACTACGGCGTGCGCTTTCGCAAGCTCTCGGCGAAGGGCCGTCCGGTTTCGTATCGCTATCCGTTCAATCTGCAGACGTTGATGCGCTGAGCGGATCAGACGCCCGCCAGATGCACCACCAGTTGCACAATGCCGAACAGCGTCAGGGCGAACACCGCCGTGAACGCGATGCCCAGGAAGATGAAATGGCTGGGCTTGCCGTGGGTGAAGTCCCTTGCCCGGTTCTTGCCGCTCTGCACGCCGAACGCCGCCGCCATGACGCTGTGCAGCATCTGCCAGAAGGTCGGTGGCTTGTTGTCGACTGGATCGTCCATAAATCCCCCGTCTGCCGTGTGTGTCAGACAAGCATAGCCAACCGTTTTCAGGCCGCAGAAATAACTGTGGGAGCCAATAGGCTCCCACAGGGTGTCGCGCGTAGCTGATTTAGTTGTCGTAACTCAATTGTCGTAACCCAGATTCGGCGCCAGCCAGCGCTCGGTCAGGCTCAGTTCCTGGCCTTTGCGCGAGGTGTAGCTCTGCACCTGATCCTTGTCGACCTTGCCCACCGCGAAGTACTGCGCCTGCGGATGGGCGAAGTACCAGCCGCTGACCGCTGCCGCCGGGAACATCGCGTAGTGCTCGGTGAGGAACACGCCGCTGCGACCGGCGCGCATTTCCTGGGCTTCAGGGTCGAGCAGGGCGAACAGGGTGGCCTTCTCGGTGTGATCCGGGCAGGCCGGGTAGCCCGGGGCAGGGCGGATGCCGGAATACTGCTCTTTGATCAGCGCCTCGTTGTCGAGGGCTTCATCCTTGGCGTAACCCCAGTGCTCTTTACGCACCTGCTGGTGCAGCCACTCGGCGCAGGCTTCGGCCAGACGGTCGGCGAGGGCCTTGACCATGATCGAGTTGTAATCGTCGCCAGCGTCCTGATAGGCCTTGGCCACTTCTTCGGCGCCGATGCCGGCGGTGGTGATGAAACCACCGACATAGTCGGTCACTTCACTGTCCTTCGGCGCGACGAAGTCGGCCAGGGAGAAGTTCGGTTTACCGTCGGTCTTGATGATCTGCTGGCGCAGGTGATGCAGGCGGGCCATCGGCTTGCCGTCATCGCCGTACAGCTCGATATCGTCGTCATGGACCTGATTGGCCGGCCAGAAGCCGAACACCGCACGGGCGCTGATCAGCTTCTCGTCGATCAGCTTGGTCAGCATCTCGCGGGCGTCCTTGTACAGCGAGGTCGCGGCTTCACCGACCACTTCGTCTTCGAGGATGCGCGGGAATTTGCCAGCCAGGTCCCAGGAGATGAAGAACGGCGTCCAGTCGATGTACTCGGCCAGCACGTTGAGGTCGATGTTGTCCAGCACGCGGGTGCCGGTGAAGGTCGGTTTGACCGGGGTGTAGGAGGCCCAGTCGAACTGCGGTTTTTTCGCGATCGACGCGGCGTAGCTCAGACGCTCGGTGCGGGCGCTGCGGTTGGCAGTGCGCTCGCGGACGTCGATGTACTCTTCGCGGGTCTTCTGAACGAAACCGGCTTTCAGTTCCTTGGACAGCAACTGTGTCGCCACGCCCACGGCGCGGGAGGCGTCGGTGACGTAGACCACTGCGTCGTTGCTGTACTTGGGTTCGATCTTCACCGCCGTGTGCGCCTTGGAGGTGGTCGCGCCGCCGATCATCAGCGGCAGGTGGAAATCCTGACGCTGCATCTCGCGGGCCACGTGGACCATTTCATCCAGCGACGGAGTGATCAGGCCGGACAGGCCGATGATGTCGCACTTCTGCTCCTTGGCCACCTGCAGGATTTTCTCGGCCGGGACCATCACGCCGAGGTCGACGATGTCATAGCCGTTGCAACCCAGCACCACGCCGACGATGTTCTTGCCGATATCGTGCACGTCGCCTTTCACGGTGGCCATCAGGATCTTGCCCTTGGCTTCCGGCTTGTCGCCTTTTTCAAGTTCGATGAACGGGATCAAGTGGGCCACGGCCTGTTTCATCACGCGGGCAGATTTCACCACCTGTGGCAGGAACATTTTGCCGGCGCCGAACAGGTCACCGACGATGTTCATGCCGGACATCAGCGGGCCTTCGATCACTTCGATCGGGCGCGCAAACGACTGACGGGATTCTTCGGTGTCTTCGACGATGTGAGTGGTGATGCCTTTGACCAGCGCATGCTCCAGACGCTTGTTGACGTCCCAGCTGCGCCACTCTTCGGTCTCGGCTTCCTTGACGCTGCCGTCGCCCTTGTACTTGTCGGCGATGGCGAGGAGGGCATCGGTGCCTTCCGGCGTGCGGTTGAGGATCACGTCTTCAACGGCGTCGCGCAGTTCCTGCGGGATCTGGTCGTAGATCTCCAGCTGACCGGCGTTGACGATGCCCATGGTCAGGCCGGCGCGGATCGCGTACAGCAGGAACACCGAGTGGATCGCCTCGCGCACCGGGTTGTTGCCGCGGAACGAGAACGACACGTTGGACACGCCGCCGGAGCTCAGGGCATACGGCAGTTCGTCACGGATGTAGGCACAGGCGTTGATGAAGTCCACAGCGTAGTTGTTGTGTTCTTCGATGCCGGTGGCCACGGCGAAGATGTTCGGGTCGAAGATGATGTCTTCCGGCGGGAAGCCGACTTCGTTGACCAGAATGTCGTAGGAGCGTTTGCAGATTTCTTTCTTGCGCGCTTCGGTGTCGGCCTGGCCGGCTTCGTCGAACGCCATCACTACAACTGCCGCGCCGTAGCGTTTGCACAGTTTGGCGTGGTGGATGAACTGCTCGACGCCTTCTTTCATGCTGATCGAGTTGACGATGCCCTTGCCCTGAATGCACTTGAGGCCGGCTTCGATCACTTCCCATTTCGAGGAGTCGATCATGATCGGTACGCGGGAGATGTCCGGCTCGCCGGCAATCAGATTGAGGAAGGTCACCATGGCCTTCTTCGAATCGAGCATCCCTTCGTCCATGTTGATGTCGATCACCTGGGCGCCGGCCTCGACCTGCTGCAGGGCGACTTCCAGGGCTTCGGTGTAGTTGTCTTCACGGATCAGGCGGGCGAATTTCGCGGAACCGGTGATGTTGGTCCGCTCGCCGACGTTGACGAACAGCGAGCTGCGATCGATGGTGAACGGTTCCAGGCCCGACAGTCGGCATGCCTTGGGAATGTCCGGTATCTGCCGTGGCGCATAACCGGCGACAGCTTTGGCGATGGCTTCGATGTGGCCCGGGGTGGTGCCGCAGCAACCGCCGACGATGTTGAGGAAACCGCTCTGGGCGAATTCTTCGATGACTTTGGCGGTGTCCACCGGCAGTTCGTCGTACTCGCCGAATTCGTTCGGCAGGCCGGCGTTTGGGTGCGCTGAGACGTGGGTGCTGGCCTTGTCCGACAGCTCTTCCAGGTACGGACGCAGTTCGCGGGCACCGAGGGCGCAGTTCAGGCCGACCGAAATCGGTTTGGCGTGGGCCACGGAGTTCCAGAACGCTTCGGTGGTCTGGCCCGACAGGGTACGGCCGGAGGCGTCGGTGATGGTGCCGGAAATCATGATCGGCAACTCGAAGCCCAGTTCTTCGAACACGCCTTGCACGGCGAAGATCGCGGCTTTGGCGTTGAGAGTGTCGAAGATGGTTTCGATCAGGATCAGGTCGGCGCCGCCCTCGATCAGGCCTTTGGTGGCCTCCGTGTAGTTTTCCACCAGCTCATCGAAGGTGACGTTGCGATAGCCCGGGTTGTTGACGTCCGGCGACAGCGAGCAGGTGCGACTGGTCGGGCCCAGCACGCCGGCGACGAAGCGCGGCTTGTCCGGGTTCTCGGTAGTCTTGGCGTCAGCGACCTTGCGTGCCAGTCGTGCACCTTCTACGTTGAGTTCGTAGGCCAGTTCTTCCATGCCGTAGTCGGCCATGGAAATGCGGGTGGCGTTGAAGGTGTTGGTTTCAAGGATGTCGGCGCCGGCATCCAGGTAGGCCTTCTCGATGCCGCCGATCACGTCGGGACGGGTAATAACCAACAGGTCGTTGTTTCCCTTGACGTCGCTCGGCCAGTCGGCGAAGCGTTTGCCGCGATAATCCTGCTCTTCGAGCTTGTAGCTCTGGATCATCGTGCCCATGCCGCCATCGAGAATCAGGATGCGCTCTTTGAGAGCTTGCTTGAGAGCTTGAAGGCGGACGCTGCGATCGGACATTGGGACTACTCGAAAAAGACCATGACGAAGGAGCGGGATCATAACAAACCTGTGCCGATTTAGAGCATGTGGCGTTTTTGCATGAATATCGCTCATGTTGGTACGGGCGTCATAACGGTAGAATCGCGGCGTTTTTATTCAGGATCAGGATCAGGGATATGTCGTACCGCGTCGTCAGCATGGTGTTGCTGTTTTTGAGTTTTGGCGCGGCGGCGCAGAATCCCGCTATTTCTTCTCCTATCTCCTACACCCGAGACATCCAGCCGATCTTCACCGAGAAGTGCGTGGCCTGCCATGCGTGCTACGACTCTGCCTGCCAGTTGAACCTGGGCAGCGGCGAAGGTGCGGCCCGTGGCGCGAGCAAGATGCCGGTCTACGATGGCGAGCGCACCCAGGCGGCGCCGACCACCCGGTTGTTCTATGACGCCTTCGGCAAACGCGCCTGGCAGCAAAAAGACTTTTATTCGGTACTCGACGCCCAAGGCAGTCAGGCCGCTCTGATGGCACGCATGCTGGAGCTGGGACACAAAACGCCGCTGACACCCAACGCCAAACTGCCGGAAGAAATCGTGCTGGGCCTCAATCGCGAGAACCTGTGCGCGATGCCCGCCGAGTTCGTCGGCTATGCCGGAGCCCATCCGAAAGAAGGCATGCCGCTTGCGGTGACCGGCCTGACCGATCAGCAATATCAGACGCTGCAACGCTGGCTGGCGTCCGGCGCGCCGATCGATGAGCAAGGCCTGGCGCCGAGCACCAAGGAAGCGCTGCAAATCGTCCAGTGGGAAAACCTGCTCAACCAGCCCGGCGCGCGGGAAAGTCTGGTCGGGCGCTGGCTGTACGAGCACTGGTTCCTGGCGCACATCTATTTCAAGGACGGCGAGCCGGGGCATTACTTCCAGTGGGTGCGTTCGCGCACACCAACCGGCCAGCCGATCGACCTGATCGCCACCCGTCGCCCGAACGACGATCCGGGCACTCAGGTGTATTACCGCCTGTGGCCGGTGCAGGGCGTGATCGTGCACAAGACCCACATCACTTATCCGCTGAGCGCGGCGAAGATGGCGCGGGTCAAAAGCCTGTTCTACAACGGTAACTGGCAAGTCAACGCCTTGCCGGGCTATGGGCCGCAGAGCCGGGCCAACCCGTTCGCGACCTTCGAGGCGATCCCGGCGCAGGCGCGTTATCAGTTCATGCTCGATAACGCCGAATACTTCGTGCGCACCTTCATTCGCGGCCCGGTATGCCGTGGGCAGATCGCAACCGACGTGATCCGCGACAACTTCTGGGCGCTGTTCCAGGCCCCGGAACACGACCTGTACATCACCGACCCGAACTATCGCGGCCAGGCCACGCCGTTGTTGGCCATGCCGGGGCAGAACGACGATGTCGGCAGTGTCCTGAGCCTGTGGCACAACTACCGCAACAAGCGAAACAAATACGAAGCCCTACGCCGTGACAGCTACGCCGACCTGCCGGCACCGAGCTGGTCGACCCTGTGGGCCGGCAACGACAACGCCCTGCTCAGCATCTTCCGCCACTTCGACAGTGCCTCGGTGACCAAGGGCTTGATCGGCGAGGTGCCGCAGACCATGTGGTTGTTCGACTATCCGCTGCTGGAGCGCACGTATTACCAGTTGGCGGTGAATTTCGATGTGTTCGGCAACGTCTCCCATCAGGCGCAAACGCGCTTGTATTTCGACCTGATCCGCAACGGCGCCGAACAGAACTTCCTGCGCCTGATGCCCGCTGATTCCCGTGAGGGTTACCTCGACGATTGGTACCAGAGCAGCGGCCAGTTCAAGATGTGGCTCGATTACGAAGCCATCGACGACGACAAGCCGACCGCGCTGAAACTCGACGAAAAAGACCCGAAACGCGATTTCGCCATGCAGTTGCTGGCGCGTTACGGCGATCTCAACGCGCGTCCGGATCCGATCAACCGCTGCGAAGACGCTTATTGCTCGCGCCCGAACATTGATCCGGCGTTGCAGAACGCCGAGCAGGCCCTCAGTCGCCTGACTTCGCGCCCGGCAGCCGGCCTGAAAGTGATCGATCAATTGCCGGAAGCGACCATGCTGCGGGTCGAAACCCGCAGCGGCAAACGCGAGGTCTACAGCCTGCTGCGCAACCGTGCGCACAGCAACGTGGCGTTCCTGCTCGGCGAATCGTTGCGCTATCAACCGGGGCTGGACACGCTGACGATCTATCCGGGTGTGCTCAGCAGCTACCCGAATTTCATGTTCAACATCCCGGCGGATCAGGTGCCGGCGTTTGTTGATGCCATGGAGAGTGCAAAGGACGCGGCGCAGTTCGAGAAAATCGTCGAACGTTGGGGTATCCGTCGCAGCCATCCGCAGTTCTGGTTCTATTTCCACGACCTCAGCCAATACATCCACGAAACCGATCCGGTGGAAGAGGGCGTGCTGGACATGAACCGGTACGAGAATCTTTGATCGTTTGAGCGATGGCGGTTGTCCCAATCCTGTGAAGTACGGGATCGGGAGCACCATCGATGTTGATTTCAGTGCAGGCCCTGCGAGCGCTCGCCGCGTGGGCGGTGGTCTGCCATCACTTCATGCAGATTTTCTTCGACTTCGAGGCGCGCGGGCCGATAGGCCAGCTGTTCATCGACAAGGGCGCCGTGGGCGTCGATATCTTTTTCGTGATCAGCGGGCTGGTGATTTTCCTGTCCACCGAAGGCAAGGCACTGCCGCCGGCGCGGTTTCTGTTGTATCGGCTGTTTCGGATTGTCCCGGCGTATTGGCTCTACACGGTGCTGATGGCGTTGCTGGTGGTATTCGCCCGGCCGTTGCTGCCGGATCAGACGGTGGACTGGAGTCATTTGCTGCTGTCGTTGCTGTTTATCCCGACGGAAAACCCCGGCGGCTACGGGATCTATCCGACCCTGAATGTCGGCTGGACCCTGAATTACGAAATGCTGTTCTACGTGCTGTTCGCCTGGGCGCTGTTGTTCCGGCTGCAAGTGCGCTTGCTGGTGGTCGCGGCGCTGCTGTTTGCGGTGTGTCAGGCCTGGACCGGGTTTGGCTGGGTCAGCGAGTTTTATCGCTCGGACATCGTTTATGAGTTCCTGCTGGGGATCGGCATCGGCATGCTCTACCGTCGCGGCTGGGTCGGCTCGGCGCTCTGGCTACCCTTATTGGGGATCGGTGCGGCGTTGCTGGCAATCTATCTCCTGCCGCCGGAACCCCGTTTGCTGAATTGGGGCGTGCCCAGTGCAGTGCTGGTCATGGCCAGCATGGCGCTGGAGCGGCATGTCGAGCGCAACAGGCTGCTCAAGCTGCTGGGTGACTGTTCTTACTCGGTGTATCTGATGCATGTGCTGGTGCTGTCGGCCGGCGGTTATCTGGCCCGACGCTACGGGATCAACCCGTATTTGATGTTTGTCGTCTGTGCGCTGGCCATCGCTATCGGTTCATGGCTGAGCTACGAATGGGTGGAAAAACGCAGTTATCAATGGCTTAAAGCGCGGATTGACGGTGAACCTGGCGCCTAGCCGATTTGCGAACTATTCCTACGTAAATACTAGGACTTTGTGCCGCGCGCCGATTGGCGTAAACTCCGCCTCAAGCCTGCGAGGAGTCTCCATGACCGCTATTACCATTACCGACGCCGCCCATGATTACCTGGCCGATCTGCTCTCCAAGCAGAACACCCCGGGCATCGGCATCCGCGTTTTCATCACCCAGCCTGGCACCCAGTACGCCGAAACCTGCATTGCCTACTGCAAGCCGGGCGAAGAGAAACCTGAAGACACGGCGCTGGGGCTGAAAAGCTTCACCGCTTACATCGACTCGTTCAGCGAAGCGTTTCTCGATGATGCCGTCGTCGACTACGCCACCGACCGCATGGGCGGCCAGTTGACCATCAAGGCACCAAACGCCAAAGTCCCGATGGTCAACGCTGACAGCCCGATCAACGAGCGCATCAACTACTACCTGCAAACCGAAATCAACCCGGGGCTGGCCAGCCACGGCGGGCAGGTCAGCCTGATCGACGTCGTTGAAGACGGCATTGCCGTGCTGCAGTTCGGCGGCGGTTGCCAGGGCTGCGGCCAGGCGGACGTAACCCTGAAGGAAGGCATCGAGCGCACCTTGCTCGAGCGCATTCCGGAGCTCAAGGGCGTGCGCGACGTGACCGACCACACGCAGAAAGAAAACGCCTACTACTAAGGTGTTCGCTGCGGCATGAAAAACGGCGCCCCGTGAGCGCCGTTTTTTTATGCCAGAAATTCAGCGCCCGATATCGCGAGCAGGCTCGCTCCCACAGGGAAATACGGTCTACTGTGGGAGCGAGCCTGCTCGCGATGGGGCCGTTATGGGCGGTAAAGATGTGCGTGCCCGGCGCGATACAGCGAAGACTCACTGAAATGATCGCTGCCCAACACCCGCCCAACCAGAATCAACGCCGTACGCCGAAACCCCTTGGCGGCTACCTTCCCGGCAATATCCTCCAGCGTCCCGACCACCCAGTCCTGATCCGGCCACGTCGCCCGGTGAATCACCGCGATCGGGCAATCCGCGCCGTAATGCGGCAGCAGCTCAGCCAGGATCTTCTCCAGATGATTGACCCCCAGATGAATCGCCATGGTCGCCCCGTGCTGCGCCAGACTGCCGAGCTCCTCGCCAACCGGCATCGCGGTCTTGTCCGCATATCGGGTAAGAATCACGCTTTGCGAGATGTCCGGCAGGGTCAGTTCGGCGCCCAACAGCGCGGCGCACGCGGCGGTGGCGGTCACACCGGGAATGATCTCGAACGGAATACCCAGCTCGCGCAAATAACGAATCTGCTCGCCAATGGCGCCATACAGACTCGGATCCCCCGAATGTACCCGCGCCACATCCTGGCCCTTGGCGTGGGCGGCCTTGATCAGGTCGATGATCTGCTCCAGGTGCAGCTCGGCGCTGTTGACCACGGTTTCAGCGCAATGACCTTCCAGCACTGCCGTCGGCACCAGTGAACCTGCGTAGATGATCACCGGGCAACTGCGGATCAGCCGCTGGCCTTTGACAGTGATCAATTCCGGGTCGCCGGGGCCGGCGCCGATGAAGTAAACGGTCATCGTTGGATCCTGTAGAAAAGGGGCAGGGCGGTGCGTCACAAGCCCTTCAGATGAAGAATGCTCATGATCGAAAGCGGGGATTATCGGGAATTTACGCCGCGCCGGCCAATGCCAGAGTTGCCTGAGCGTACTTTTGCCGGGAAATCAGCAGTTTTGCCGGGCCGCTGATCAGCTGTTCGGCGAGCGCCAGCGCGGCACTTTCCGCCACACCGTAGCAACCGGTGCGTTCGAAGGCGATTTGCGAATGGTGACTCAAACGTTGCTGATAACTGGCCAGTTCCTCGCTGCTGAAGTACAGCAATGGCAGCGCCAGTTGGGTGGCGAGTTCCTGCAAACCGGGTTCGTCGCGCTTGAGGTCGATACTGGCGAGCGCCTTGACCTTCTCAAGATCAATTCGATGCGCCTGCAACGCCTGATCAAGTAATGCACGCAGCGTGCTGGCCGGGCAGCCGCGCTGGCAGCCCAGGCCGACCACGAAGGTCGGCGCTGCGCTGTCATCGGTCATGCGTGGTACTGACCTTCGCTTTTGCGGCGGAACAACCAGGTGCTGATCAGGCCCAGGGCCAGCCAGAACGCGACGTTGGTCAGCTGCGAAGCGATTTTGAACTGAGCTTCGAGGGCTTCCGGGGCGAGCATCGAATGCACTTCCGGTTGTGGCGCGCCGATCACATGCGGCACGGCAAGGATCGCCACGCCGAGGATCTTCATCAGCCAGTGACGGCTGAACGCGATCAAGGACAGGCCGACAGCGGTGGAGGCGGCGGTGCCGATCCACCACATCTGCCGCGAGGCCAGATCCGCAGCGGCAGTGCCTGGCAATTCAGGTGGCAGACCCATGGTCGGGGCGAGCACGAAGGTCGCATAACCGGCCAGACCCCAGAGCAGGCCTTGCGATGTTTTGGTCGGCGCACGCAGGGTGTACAGGCCAGCCAGCATCAGGGCAAAACCCACGGCAACCACCAGGTTGCCGCCAGTGGTGGAGACCACGCGCTGCCAGCCATCTTCCGGCTCCCAGGCTTCGGCATCGTGTGTATGGGCGGCGGTGCCGGCGGCGTGTTCGTGAACTTCGGCAACCGGCTCGGCTTTCTCGAAGGTCTCGGCCTGCAGAATCAGCGGCGAAACCCAGAAGCTTTGCAGCAACGTCAGGAGCAGGGCGGCCAGAAGGCCGGTGAAACCTGCGGTCTGCGCAATACGCTTGATCATGTCGTCAGGTCTCAGTGGCACGGGAACGCGGCGCTGTGGCGGGTATCGTGAGCGGCGTTGTGCACCGCTTCGATGTGCGAGAAACCGGCGAAATACACGAGGCACGCACCGAGGATCGACGCGCAGACGGCGGCGGTCAGGCGTTGGCTCAGGGTGGTGGTGCTGGAGATCTTGTCCGAATTGCTGCCGGTGCTGCTGATGATCGACATGGCGCTTCCCTCTGGAGTGTCAGTGGGTGAATAGAGCGCATGAAAACCCCTGCGGCCGGGCACGCAGAGGTTCGAACAGCGCCCGCCCACCGCGGGTTTGTTATGTTCAGTGACGCAAGATGCGCACTGTGTGTTGCGGGCCGGTCTCCGGGCTCACGAGGGGTTGGCGTCTGGCCGACCTGCAAGCGTCACCTTCCCATGCCTGTGGGCACAGTGGATCTGACGCTTCGCTCGCTTACCGTTGCGGGGGCAGCACCGGACTGACATGGCTTTAGAGTAAAGCACATGATTCACCGGTTTCCCGTTTCACCCTGTGAGGGGCACCCGTAACAAGTTGTGTAGGAGACCATGGGTTGGGGAATTTAGTCAATTTTGTGGGCAGATCCGTTGCTGCGGTTATGGCTGCTTAGGGTTCCGCCCTTACGGCGGGTCACTTTTGGCAAACGCCCCAAAAGTAACCAAAAGGTCTCTAACCCTGACGTACGGCCCCTCGCTGAGGCTCGGGGTTCCTTCGCTCCGGGATTGATCCGGGGGCATCGCCTACGGTTTGCTTCGCTGCACCTCCTCTCGATG
>NZ_AKJQ01000077.1:0-79529 GCF_000282255.1 Pseudomonas sp. GM25
TCGGCTGCCAAGCCGAAAGTCGCCGATTACCCGTTTACCACCCTGGTACCGAACCTGGGTGTTGTCAGCGTCGATCGCTGGAAAAGCTTCGTCATCGCCGACATTCCGGGTCTGATCGAAGGTGCTTCCGACGGTGCCGGCCTGGGCATTCGTTTCCTCAAGCACCTGGCGCGTACCCGTCTGTTGCTGCACCTCGTGGATATGGCGCCGCTGGACGACAGCAGTGCGCCGGACGCCGCTGAAGTGATCGTCAACGAGCTGATCAAGTTCAGCCCGTCGCTGGCCGAGCGTGATCGCTGGCTGGTGCTGAACAAGTGCGACCAGATCCTCGAAGAAGAGCACGAGGAGCGGGTCAAGGAAGTGGTCGAGCGTCTGCAGTGGGAAGGTCCGGTCTACGTGATCTCGGCCATCGCCAAAGACGGCACCGAGCGCCTGACGCGCGACATCATGCGTTATCTGGAAGATCGTGCCGATCGCCTGGCCAATGACCCGGCTTACAAGGAAGAGCTGGCCGATCTCGATCAGCGCATCGAAGACGAAGCCCGTGCTCAGTTGCAGGCGCTGGATGACAAGCGTGCCCTGCGTCGCAGCGGCGTGAAGTCGGTCCACGACATCGGCGACGATGACTGGGACGAAGAAGATGTGGATGACGAAGACGGTCCGGAAATCATTTACGTGCGTGACTGATTCGTTGCAGTAAACTTAAGCGCCGCTCAATCGAGCGGCGTTTTAGTATCTGGAAATCGATTGTTGGTCACGAAGAACCACGAATAACGTCACGGGCAGTGCCAGGTCGCGCTGCCCTCAAGCTAAGGTTGAAGATGATGCGGAGCAAGGTGACAGGTGCGCAGCGTTGGGTCGTGAAGATCGGCAGCGCTTTGCTGACAGCGGATGGCAAAGGGCTGGATCGCGCGGCAATGGGTGTCTGGGTCGAGCAGATGGTGGCTTTGCATGAGGCCGGCGTCGAGCTGGTGCTGGTGTCCTCCGGGGCAGTGGCGGCGGGCATGAGTCGCCTCGGCTGGACCGCGCGACCCAGTGCGATGCACGAGCTCCAGGCCGCTGCAGCAATCGGTCAGATGGGCTTGGTGCAAGCCTGGGAGTCGAGCTTTGCCGAGCATGGCCGGCACACTGCGCAGATTCTCCTGACTCACGACGACCTGTCCGATCGCAAGCGCTACCTGAACGCCCGTAGCACCTTGCGTGCGCTGGTCGAGCTGAAAGTCATCCCGGTAATCAACGAGAATGACACCGTGGTCACCGACGAAATCCGTTTCGGCGACAACGACACGCTCGCGGCGCTGGTGGCCAACCTGGTCGAGGCTGATCTGCTGGTGATCCTGACGGATCGCGACGGCATGTTCGACGCTGATCCGCGCAATAACCCTGACGCCCAGCTGATTTACGAAGCGCGCGCCGATGATCCGACGCTGGATGCGGTGGCGGGCGGTACTGGCGGTGCATTGGGTCGTGGCGGCATGCAGACCAAGCTGCGCGCGGCGCGTCTGGCGGCGCGTTCCGGTGCTCATACCATCATTGTTGGTGGGCGTCTGGAGCGCGTGCTCGATCGGCTGAAAGCGGGTGAGCGCATTGGTACGTTGCTGTCGCCTGAGCGCGGCATGCTCGCGGCGCGCAAGCAGTGGCTGGCCGGGCATCTGCAAACCCGTGGCACGCTGGTGCTGGATGATGGCGCGGTTTCCGCGTTGTCCCAAGGCAACAAAAGCCTGCTGCCGGTCGGCGTCAAACTGGTTCAGGGCAGTTTCCGTCGCGGCGAAATGGTGGTTTGCGTGGCGCCGGACGGTCGTGAGATCGCCCGTGGTCTGGCCAACTACAGCGCGCTGGAAGCACAAAAAATCATCGGTCAGTCGTCGGATGCGATTGTCGGTTTGCTGGGTTATATGGCTGAGCCGGAACTGGTTCACCGTGACAACCTGATTCTGGTGTAAGGAAAACGCGATGCGCATGGCAAAAGGATTGTTGGGCTTGTTGATGGCGCTGCCATTGCTGGCCTCGGCCGAGGAAATCGGCCAGGTGTCGACGGTGTTCAAGTTTGTCGGGCCGAACGACCGGATCGTGGTCGAGGCATTCGATGATCCGAAGGTTGAAGGCGTGACTTGCTACCTGTCGCGCGCCAAAACGGGTGGTGTGAAGGGTGGGTTGGGTCTGGCTGAGGATCGTGCCGAGGCGTCCATTGCTTGCCGTCAGGTCGGGCCGATCAACTTCAAGGGTGAGTTGAAGGATGGCGAAGAGGTGTTCAAGGAGCGCACTTCGCTGGTGTTCAAGACCATGCAGGTGGTGCGCTTCCTCGACAAGAAGCGCAATACGCTGGTGTATCTGGTCTACAGTGATCGCCTGATCGAGGGTAGTCCGCAGAATGCGGTGACGGCGATCCCGATTCTGCCGTGGGCGTCGGCTCATTAATTGTGCGTAAAAAAAGAGGAGCCGGTTGGCTCCTCTTTTTTTGCCTGTGATTTGCTGAAATCAGAGCAAATCGCAGGCAATAAAAAACCGACCCTGAGGTCGGTTTTTTAATGACTACGTCGATTAGGCAGCTTCTTTCAGTGCCTTGACGTGGCCATTCAGACGGCTCTTATGACGAGCAGCCTTGTTCTTGTGGATGATGCCTTTATCGGCCATGCGGTCGATAACTGGCACAGCCAGAACGTATGCAGCTTGAGCTTTTTCAGCGTCTTTTGCGTCGATGGCTTTAACTACATTCTTGATGTAGGTACGAACCATGGAACGCAGGCTGGCGTTGTGGCTGCGACGCTTCTCAGCCTGTTTTGCACGTTTTTTGGCGGAAGGTGAGTTGGCCACCGTCGAGCTCCTCGAAAGACTTTTTAGGAAATAGCAAACAAAATAGGCCGCGAATCATGCCGATGAAGAGATGTCTTGTCAAGGGCGCTTGAGACGTTCCGCTAAGTGGTAGGTATAAAGAGGCGGGATATTTATTTCCGGCGCTTGACCTGTAAACTCGCGAGCTTTGGCTCTGTGCTGTTGCGGCGCGGAGTATCGCACAAGTGGGCGCGTTATTCGCCTGCTGTTTATCGACAGGCACACATTCCTTCAATGAATCTGCTCAAATCGTTGGCCGCCGTCAGCTCTATCACGATGCTTTCCCGGATTCTCGGGTTTGTTCGCGACACGCTCATCGCTCGCACTTTCGGCGCCGGAATGGCGACCGACGCCTTCTTCATCGCCTTCAAACTGCCCAATCTGCTGCGCAGGATCTTCGCCGAGGGGGCGTTTTCCCAGGCTTTTGTGCCGATCCTGGCCGAATATAAAAACCAGAAGGGCGAAGAGGCAACTCGCACCTTTATTGCTTACGTTTCCGGCCTGTTGACGCTGGTACTGGCGCTGGTCACCGCGCTGGGCATGATCGCCGCGCCTTGGGTGATCTGGGCCACAGCCCCGGGTTTCACCGATACGCCGGAAAAATTCCAGCTGACCTCCGACCTGCTGCGAGTGACCTTCCCCTATATATTGCTGATCTCCCTGTCTTCACTGGCGGGTGCGATCCTCAATACCTGGAACCGTTTCTCGGTGCCGGCATTCGTGCCGACCCTGCTCAACGTCAGCATGATCGTGTTTTCGCTGTTCCTGACGCCGTACTTCGATCCGCCGGTGATGGCCCTTGGCTGGGCGGTGCTGGTCGGTGGTCTGGCGCAGTTGCTCTATCAACTGCCGCACCTGAAAAAAATCGGCATGCTGGTGCTGCCGCGCCTTAATCTGCGTGATACCGGTGTCTGGCGGGTGATGAAGCAGATGTTGCCGGCAATCATCGGCGTCTCGGTCAGCCAGATTTCCCTGATCATCAACACCATCTTCGCCTCGTTCCTGGTGGCGGGCTCGGTGTCGTGGATGTATTACGCCGACCGTCTCATGGAGTTGCCGTCCGGTGTGCTGGGTGTGGCGCTGGGCACGATCCTGCTGCCGACATTGGCCAAGACTTACGCCAGCAAGGATCGTCACGAATATTCGCGGATTCTCGACTGGGGCCTGCGCCTGTGCTTCGTACTGGTGTTGCCATGTGCACTGGCGCTGGGGATCCTGGCCGAGCCGTTGACGGTTTCGCTATTCCAGTACGGCCAGTTCAGCGGGTTTGACGCCGAGATGACTCAGCGGGCGTTGATTGCCTATTCTGTCGGTCTGCTCGGGATTATTGTGATCAAAGTGCTGGCGCCGGGTTTTTATGCGCAACAGAACATCCGTACACCGGTAAAAATCGCAATCTTCACTCTGGTGGTTACTCAACTGTTCAACCTGGTGCTGATCGGTCCGCTGGCCCACGCCGGGCTGGCACTGGCGATCAGCGCCGGTGCCTGCCTGAACGCCGGGCTGCTGTTCTATCAACTGCGCAAGCAGCAGATGTACCAACCGCAGCCGGGCTGGCTGAAGTTCGGTTTCAAGCTTGTGGTTGCGGTGGCGGTGATGTCGGCGGTGCTGTTGATCGGCATGCATTTCATGCCCGCGTGGGATCAGGGCCACATGCTGGAGCGTTTCCTGCGCCTGGGTGCGTTGGTGGTTGCCGGCGTGGTGGCTTATTTCGGCATGTTGCTGCTGCTCGGTTTCCGCCTGCGCGACTTCAATCGCAAGGCGTTGAGCTGAGGTTTCACCCTTGAAAGGCGGGCGCGAGCCGGCAGTTTTGTCGGCTCGATCACTTTGGGTTACGGTGTTGCCTGTCGTCGGCCGTCGGGTGTGGTTATAATCGGCCACTTTATGAGCAAGAAGCGCGTTATGCAGCTGGTTCGAGGCCTCCACAATCTGCGCCCCCAGCATCGGGGCTGCGTCGCCACTATTGGCAACTTTGACGGTGTTCACCGTGGTCACCAGGCCATTCTGGCCCGACTGCGTGAGCGTGCGCTCGAGTTGGGCGTACCCAGCTGCGTGGTGATTTTCGAGCCGCAGCCACGGGAATTCTTTGCCCCGGAGACCGCGCCGGCGCGTCTGGCCCGGTTGCGCGACAAGCTGCAACTGCTGGCCGCCGAAGGCGTTGACCGGGTTCTGTGCCTGGCCTTCAACCAGCGCTTAAGCAAGCTCAGCGCCAGCGAATTCGTCGATACCATCCTGGTCGATGGCCTCGGCGTGCAGCATCTGGAGGTCGGTGACGATTTCCGCTTCGGTTGCGACCGTCTCGGCGATTTCGATTTCCTGTTGCAAGCCGGCCAGGTCCACGGTTTTACCGTGGAAGCCGCGCAAACCGTCGAGCTGGACGGCATTCGCGTCAGCAGCACCCAGGTGCGCAACGCGTTGGCCGCTGCCGATTTCGCGTTGGCTGAACGCCTGCTGGGTCGCCCGTACCGGATTGCCGGTCGCGTGCTGCATGGCCAGAAGCTGGCCCGCCAGTTGGGTACGCCCACGGCGAACATTCAACTGAAACGCCGTCGCGTGCCGTTCACCGGGGTTTACCTGGTCGACGTCGACATCGACGGCAAGACCTGGCCCGGCGTCGCCAATATCGGCGTGCGGCCCACGGTACAAGGTGATGGCAAAGCCCACCTTGAAGTCCATCTTTTAGATTTTGCCGGCGATCTGTATGACCGGCGTTTGACGGTGGTTTTCCACCAGAAGCTGCGTGAAGAGCAGCGTTTCGCCTCCCTGGAGGCATTGAAAACGGCGATCAGCGCGGATGTCGCCGCCGCCCGTGCACTAGCCGCACCTAGCGCCCATCGCTAATGAAGAGCCTTAAATGACCGACTATAAAGCCACGCTAAACCTTCCGGACACCGCCTTCCCAATGAAGGCCGGCCTGCCACAGCGCGAACCGCAGATCCTGCAGCGCTGGGACAGTATTGGCCTGTACGGAAAGTTGCGCGAGATTGGCAAGGATCGTCCGAAGTTCGTCCTGCACGACGGCCCTCCGTACGCCAACGGTACGATCCACATCGGTCACGCACTGAACAAGATTCTCAAGGACATGATCATCCGCTCGAAGACCCTGTCGGGCTTCGACGCGCCGTATGTCCCGGGCTGGGATTGCCACGGCCTGCCGATCGAGCACAAGGTTGAAGTGACCCACGGCAAGAACCTGGGCGCGGACAAGACCCGCGAACTGTGCCGTGCCTACGCCACCGAGCAGATCGAAGGGCAGAAGTCCGAATTCATCCGTCTCGGCGTGCTGGGCGACTTCGCCAACCCGTACAAGACCATGGACTTCAAGAACGAGGCCGGCGAAATCCGTGCCCTCGCCGAAATCGTCAAGGGCGGTTTCGTATTCAAGGGCCTGAAGCCTGTGAACTGGTGCTTCGATTGCGGTTCGGCCCTGGCCGAAGCGGAAGTCGAGTACGAGCACAAGAAGTCCTCGACCATCGACGTCGCGTTCCCGATCGCTGACGAGGCCAAACTGGCCGCCGCGTTCGGTCTGCCGTCGCTGGGCAAACCGGCCTCGATCGTAATCTGGACCACCACCCCGTGGACCATCCCGGCCAACCAGGCGCTCAACGTTCACCCGGAATTCACCTACGCGCTGGTCGATATCGGCGACAAGCTGCTGGTGCTGGCTGAAGAGCTGGTCGAATCCTGCCTGACCCGTTACGGCGTCGAAGGCACTGTATTGGCCACCGCACCGGGTTCGGCGCTGGAGCTGATCAATTTCCGCCACCCGTTCTATGACCGTCTGTCGCCGGTGTACCTGGCCGACTACGTGGAACTGGGCGCCGGCACCGGCGTGGTTCACTCCGCCCCGGCCTACGGCGTGGACGACTTCGTGACCTGCAAGAAGTACGGCATGGTCAACGACGACATCCTCAACCCGGTACAGAGCAACGGCGTCTACGTGCCGTCGCTGGAGTTCTTCGGCGGCCAGTTCATCTGGAAGGCCAACCCGGCCATCGTCGAAAAACTGACCGAAGTCGGTGCGCTGCTGCACACCACCGTCATCGAACACAGCTACATGCACTGCTGGCGCCACAAGACCCCGCTGATCTACCGCGCCACCGCGCAGTGGTTCATCGGTATGGACAAAGAGCCAGTCAGCGGCGACACCCTGCGCGTACGCTCGCTCAAAGCCATCGAAGAAACCAAGTTCGTCCCGGCCTGGGGCCAGGCGCGCCTGCACTCGATGATCGCCAACCGTCCGGACTGGTGCATCTCCCGTCAGCGCAACTGGGGCGTGCCGATCCCGTTCTTCCTGAACAAGGAAAGCGGCGAGCTGCACCCGCGCACCGTCGAGCTGATGGAAGAAGTCGCCAAACGTGTCGAAGTCGAAGGCATCGAAGCCTGGTTCAAACTCGACGCTGCCGAACTGCTGGGCGATGAAGCGTCGCAGTACGACAAGATCAGCGACACCCTCGACGTCTGGTTCGACTCGGGCACCACGCACTGGCACGTCCTGCGCGGTTCGCACCCGATGGGCCACGAGACCGGTCCGCGTGCCGACCTGTACCTGGAAGGTTCCGACCAGCACCGTGGCTGGTTCCACTCTTCCTTGCTGACCGGCTGCGCCATCGACAACCATGCGCCGTACCGCGAGCTGCTGACCCACGGTTTCACCGTGGACGAGTCCGGCCGCAAGATGTCCAAGTCCCTGGGCAACGTGATCGCGCCGCAGAAAGTCAACGACACCCTGGGCGCCGACATCATGCGTCTGTGGGTCGCTTCGACCGACTACTCGGGCGAGATGGCCGTGTCCGAGCAGATCCTGCAGCGCAGTGCGGATGCCTATCGTCGTATCCGTAACACCGCGCGCTTCCTGCTTTCCAACCTGACCGGTTTCAACCCGGCCACCGACCTGCTGCCGGCCGAAGACATGCTGGCGCTGGATCGCTGGGCGGTGGATCGCACCCTGCTGCTGCAACGCGAGTTGCAAGAGCACTACGGCGAATACCGTTTCTGGAACGTCTACTCGAAGATCCACAACTTCTGCGTGCAGGAGCTGGGTGGTTTCTATCTGGACATCATCAAGGATCGCCAGTACACCACCGGCGCAGACAGCAAGGCCCGTCGTTCGTGCCAGACCGCGCTGTTCCACATCTCCGAAGCGCTGGTGCGCTGGATCGCGCCGATCCTGGCGTTCACCGCCGACGAGCTGTGGCAATACCTGCCGGGCGAGCGCAACGAATCGGTGATGCTCAACACCTGGTACGAAGGCCTGACCGAGTTGCCGGAAGGCTTCGAGCTGGGTCGCGAGTACTGGGATCGCATCATGGAAGTGAAGGTGGCGGTCAACAAAGAGATGGAAATCCAGCGCGCGGCCAAGGCCGTCGGTGGCAACCTGCAAGCCGAAGTGACGCTGTTCGCCGAAGACGCGCTGACCGCCGACCTGGCCAAGCTGAGCAACGAGCTGCGCTTTGTCCTGATCACTTCGACTGCCACTGTTGCGCCGTTCGTGCACGCTCCGGCCGATGCTGTGGCCACCGAAGTCAGCGGCCTGAAGCTGAAGATCGTCAAATCCGCCTTCCCGAAATGTGCCCGTTGCTGGCACTGCCGCGAAGACGTTGGCGTGAACCCGGAGCATCCGGAAATCTGCGGCCGTTGCGTGGACAACATCGATGGCGCTGGCGAGGTTCGTCACTATGCCTAATGCCGTTGGCCGTTTCGGACGGCTGAGCTGGCTCTGGTTGAGCTTGCTGGTTCTGGTCATTGACCAGGCCAGCAAGTTCTACTTCGAAGGCAAGCTCGAGATGTTCCAGCAGATCGTGATCATCCCTGATTACTTCAGCTGGACACTGGCCTACAACACCGGCGCTGCCTTCAGCTTCCTCGCGGACAGCTCCGGCTGGCAGCGCTGGCTGTTCGCCCTGATCGCGATAGCGGTCAGTGCGGTGCTGGTGGTCTGGCTCAAGCGCCTGGGCCGCAACGAAACCTGGCTGGCCATCGCGCTGGCGCTGGTTCTTGGCGGCGCACTGGGCAACCTTTATGACCGCATTGCCCTGGGCCATGTGATCGACTTCATTCTGGTGCACTGGCAGAACCGCTGGTACTTCCCGGCGTTCAACTTCGCCGACAGCGCCATCACCGTTGGCGCGGTGATGCTGGCACTGGACATGTTCAAAAGTAAAAAAACCGGAGAAACCGTTCATGACTGAACAGGTATTGGCTGAGCAACGCATCGGCCAGAACACGGAAGTCACCTTGCACTTTGCATTGCGCCTGGAGAACGGCGACACGGTCGACAGCACTTTCGACAAAGCCCCGGCGACCTTCAAGGTCGGCGACGGCAACCTGCTGCCAGGCTTCGAGGCGGCGCTGTTCGGTTTCAAGGCAGGGGACAAGCGTACCCTGACCGTCGAGCCGGAAAACGCCTTCGGCCAGCCGAACCCGCAAAACGTACAGATCATTCCGCGTTCGCAGTTCGCGGACATGGAACTGTCGCCGGGTCTGCTGGTGATCTTCAACGATGCGGCCAATACTGAGTTGCCGGGTGTGGTGAAAGAGTTCGACGACGCGCAAGTGACTGTCGACTTCAACCACCCGCTGGCTGGCAAAACGCTGACCTTTGACGTGGAAATCTTCTCCGTCAAAGCGCTGTAATCGCTGTTCTGCAGGAGCCGGCTGACCGGCTCCTGTAATGTTCCAATCTTTCGCGCGCAAGACACGAGGCACCGCATGCAAATCAAACTCGCCAACCCCCGTGGCTTCTGCGCCGGCGTGGACCGGGCGATCGAAATCGTCAACCGCGCCCTGGAGGTCTTCGGGCCGCCGATCTATGTGCGTCATGAAGTGGTGCACAACAAGTTCGTGGTCGAAGACCTGCGCAGTCGTGGCGCGATCTTCGTCGAAGAACTGGATCAGGTGCCGGACGACGTCATCGTGATCTTCAGTGCCCACGGCGTTTCACAAGCCGTGCGCACCGAAGCCGCCGGCCGTGGCCTGAAAGTGTTCGACGCCACCTGCCCGCTGGTGACCAAGGTGCATATCGAAGTCGCGAAATACAGTCGTGACGGTCGTGAGTGCATCCTGATCGGCCACGCCGGTCACCCGGAAGTCGAAGGCACCATGGGCCAGTACGACGCCAGCAATGGCGGCGCGATCTACCTCGTCGAAGACGAGAAGGATGTCGCCGAGTTGCAGGTACATAACCCGGACAAACTGGCCTTCGTCACCCAGACCACGCTGTCCATGGATGACACCAGTCGTGTCATCGACGCACTGCGTACGCGTTTCCCGGCCATTGGCGGGCCGCGCAAGGACGATATCTGCTACGCCACCCAGAACCGTCAGGATGCGGTCAAGCAACTGGCCGACGAATGCGACGTGGTGTTGGTGGTGGGCAGCCCGAACAGCTCCAACTCCAACCGCCTGCGTGAGCTGGCCGAACGCATGGCCACGCCGGCCTACCTGATCGATGGCGCCGAAGACCTGCAAAAGAGCTGGTTCGACGGTGTCGAGCGTATCGGCATCACCGCCGGCGCCTCCGCTCCGGAAGTCCTGGTGCGTGGCGTGATCCAGCAGTTGCAGGCCTGGGGCGCCACCGGCGCCGACGAACTGGCCGGGCGTGAGGAAAACATCACGTTCTCGATGCCTAAAGAGCTGCGCGTTCGCTCGATCTGATCGCTTTATCCTTTTGGCACAGCGCCTGTTCAGTCTTTTGACTGGTCAGGCGTACGCGGCCGGTCGCCGCCAGTACAACTTGAAGCTGGCTGACCGGCTCGCGAGCCGAGCATAGATGTAACGTCCCCGCCTGAAATTTCCGGTCCGGCACCAGTGGCTGGCCCAGGCTGCTGAAGCGTATGTAGCGGCTCACCAGCCAGTTGCCGACAATCGGTATCTTTCCGTCACTCGCCTGCTCGATCAGCAATGGATTACCGGCATCTCCCGGACCCTTTCCGCTGATATCCAGAATGATTCGCCAGCCCTGGCCCCAATCACCGTTGATGCCATGAATCACCACGCTCTGATTACGCGTGATGGCCATGGTCCGGGCATTGCGAATCCCGTCGAGCAAAGACTGCGCGGCCTGCTGCCGCCGGTTTGATTCGGTGAGGTCCGCCAATGCCGGACTGACCAGCGACAGAACAATTGCGCCGATCGCCAGTCCCATAAGCAGTTCGACCAGACTGAAGCCCTGTTGCGGCATGTGCGCGTCCTCCCTGGATTGTGCACAGCGGCGCAATCCGTGCGCCGTTCGCGGTAAATCAACCGGCGCATGCCGGTCGAATGTTCTAGGTTTGTACAGGTATAGCCGACGGCAACGGAGGGCATCGATGGATCATCGTACAAAAGGTTTCACGCTGATCGAGCTGTTGGTGGCGGTCGCGGTGTTTGTGATCCTGATCACGATGGCAGTGCCGGCGTTCACCCGTTCGGTGCAGGGCAGCAAGGCCGACACCGAGGTCGGCGACCTGCAACGGGCCCTCAATTACGCAAGGCTTGAGGCAATCAATCGGGGCATCACCACCCGCTTGCGGCCGAGCGCCGGCGGCAGTGTCTGGACCGGCGAGTTGTCGGTCTACGACAGTACTGGCACCCCGGCCAATGTATTGCGGGTTGTTCCAGCGATGAGCAGCGGCGCGACTCTGACGCTACCCTCTGGAGTGACCGCGCTGGATTTCAACAATCTGGGCGGACTGGCGGCACCGTCCACGGCGGTGGTCATTAGTTATGTGCTGGGAACGCAAAGCAGGACGCTGAACGTGTGTCTGAACGGACGAATTCAACTGGGTGGAAGTTGCGGATGAGGGCAGGGAGCAAGCACGCACAGGAGGGCATGACGCTGATCGAAGTGCTGGTCGCGTTACTGATTCTGACAGTCGGGTTGCTGGGCGCGGCGGCGGTTCAGCTCAATGCGCTGAAGTACACCGACAGCTCGCGCATGACCAGCCAGGCGAGTTTCATCGCCTACGACATGATGGACCGGATCCGCGCCAACTCGGGCGCCGACTACACCGTCACACCGCCGACCACGGGCAACCTGAGTGTCGCCCGGGATCAGGATCTCTACGACTTCACCACCAACATCGTCAATTTCGGCGGCCCGACCGCCACCGGCAGCATCACCCTCAATCAGCGCGTTTACACCATCACCATCACCTGGAGTGACGCGCGCGCCGCCAATACGAGCAGTGCGCCCCGCAGCTTTGTCCTGACCAGCCGCGCCGCAGTCGATCCGGTGGCTACGCCATGAGGCGCCAAAATCTGGGCTTCGGCCTGATCGAAATGCTGGTCGCCCTGGCGCTGGGGCTGATCGTGGTACTCGGCGTTGTGCAGATTTTCCTGGCGGCGAAGAACACCTACGTCAGCCAGAACAGTGCCGCCGCCATGCAGGAAGATGCGCGGTTCGTGCTGAGCAAGATGATCCAGGAGCTGCGCATGGTGGGTATGTTCGGCTGCCTGGGCACGATTACCGATTCCAGCTCGGCGGGAGATTTCAATGCGGCCCAGATCACGCCGATCAGCTGGGACAACGCCAACCTCAAGCTGACCCTGGTCACCGCCGATGTCGGCAGTGCGGGCGGGACACCGACCTGGACTGTGGTCTCCGATTGCCGTAACAGCGCCACCGCTTATACCGGCGCGCGGGCGGCGGCGACGGGCCAGATCGCGTTTCCGATCCGCCGGCTGGTCTACAGCTTCAGCAACAACCAGATTCTGATGGGCACCGGCAGCGGTAACCCGGCCCAGCAGGTGCTGGTGAACAACGTCAGTGCGTTCACGGTGATGTTTGGTCTGGCGAGTTCCGCGACCGATGTCGCGGCGTCCACCTACAGCGCCAATCCCGGTGATCCCGCGCGGATCCGCAGCGTGCGTCTGAGCCTGACCCTCACTGACCCGAACAATCGGGTCCGCAATCAAACCTTCAACGTGGTTGCCGCCTTGCGCAACCGCTTGCAGTGAGGGACGAGCGATGAACGTTTCTCTCCATCGGCGACGATCCCAGGGCGGCATGGTGTTGCTGGTCAGCCTGGTGTTTCTGCTGCTCCTGACGCTGATCGGCCTGTCATCGATGCAGAGCGCCAACCTGCAGGAAAAAATGGCGGGCAGCGTGAGCCTGCGCAATCAATCGTTCCAGACTGCCGAGGCGGCACTGCGTATCGGCGAAAGCGCGGTGCAACTGGACGGCTACGCGCTGGCGGTGTGCGCCAGCACCACTCAATGTGCGCCGCCGGCGGAATCCTCGGTGGTCAGCGCGGCGGGGCTCAACTCCACGTCGGGCGTGACCTGGATCGCCGCCGGCAGTGGGTTCTACGGGGTGCAGAACATCGGTACGACCCTGACGGCGGTGAACGTGCCGAGCAACACCTCGGCGACGTTATACCGGGTCACTGCCGTCGGCGTCGCCGGTACTTCGCGCAGTGTGGTGGAGAGTGTCTATGCGAAGTATTGAGCGACGCTTCAAGTGGCTGTCGCTGCTGCTTGGCATGCTGACCGGGCTCTATCTGGCTGCACCGGCGTTTGCTTTCACGCCGTCCGATTCGCCGCTGTTGAGCGCGGCTGCCGTGCCACCGAACGTGATGTTGATGATCGACGACTCGGGCAGCATGAACAGCATCATCTATGCGGCGGGTTTTGATCCGACTGTGGATCGCACGGCGGCCCGCCAGTGCAACGCGGTCATCGGCCTGTGTCTGAGCTCGACCGCCATTACCGGCGATACGATCTTTCTCTCAAGCCTGCCAACCTCCGGCTGCTCCGGCGGCGCCTATGCGTTCTACAACAACAGCCTGACGCCGCTCTGCCTGAAGCTGCCGGATCCGGTGGGCAGCGGCAACACCCGCTATTCGGCGGATTACATTTCCTACGTGGTCGGGCTGGCGATCAACAACGGCACACGCGACTTCACCACCGGGGCCATTCCCAATGATTACCGGATCAACGTGGCGCGCAACGTCTCCACCGCACTGGTCACCAGCAACCGCAACCTGCGCATGGGCCTGGCCACCTTCAATCCGGCCACCAGCAACAACCCCGGCAACGGCGGTTTCATTGCACGCTCCATCAGCGACCTGTCACCGGTCAGCGGCAGCGTGACCCAGGCCCAGGCCGACACCAACTACAACGCACTGATTTCTTCGATCAACGGCCTGAGCGCGGTGGCCAACACTCCCCTGGCCGAGACCTATTATGAAATCACCCGCTACATGCGCGGGATGGCGCCGTACTACAACAGCACGCCGAGCACTTACACCAGCCCGATCCAGTATCGCTGCCAGAAAAACTACGGGGTGGTGATCACTGATGGTTTGCCGACCTACGACCGCACCTTTCCGAGCAACGATCCGCTGGGTGGCAGCCGCTTGCCGAACTGGGACGGCATCAACAATGACGGGAACAACCTGAACGGGGACGGGGAGGGCGATACGCTGTACCTGGACGATATCGCCAAGTTCGCCTTCGACATCGACATGCGTTCGACCGGCACCGACGCGGCGGGCAAGAGCTGGAATGCGGTGGATTTTCCCAGGCAGAACATGAACACCTACACCGTGGGTTTCACAGCTTCCAACGACATGCTCTCGGACGCAGCGGATTACGGACAGGGCCGCTATTACCAGGCGACCGACAGCACCGGCCTGAATGCCGCGCTTTCCTCGGCGTTGAGCGATATCACCTCCAAGGCCGGTTCCGGCGGCAGCGGTGTCGCCAGCGGGACGACGCTGGCGAGCGGCACCAGTTATTTCCAGACCAGTTATGACCCCAAGGACTGGCGCGGCACGATCAAGTCCTTTGGCTTCAACTCGGCCGGGGCGGTCAACACCTCGGCGGTATTGTGGACCACTGACACAGCCATCGTGCCCGGCGCCACCGCGCCGACCTACCAGTCGTGGAACACCCTGAACAACGCGGCGGTGACGCTGGCCTACGGTAACTTCTCCCCGGCCCAGCAGACCGTTCTCGGCCAGGGTTTGCCCACCGGTATCAGCGGCATCGACCTGGTCGAATGGAGCAAAGGCACCAACAAGGCCGGGCTCAAAGTGCGCAGTGTGTTGCTTGGGGACGTCATCAACTCACCGCTGGTACTGGCCTCACCCACGGAAAAAACCGCCTCCGATCTGGCCGGTGACACCACCTACAGCACCTACCTGACGACCAAGGCTTCGAACATGAATGCCAGCCTCGTGGTGAACGCCAACGACGGTTTTGTCAGCGTCATCAACTCGGCCAACGGTACCCGGCGCTATGCCTACATGCCGTCGAGCGTATTGCCCTCGTTGCGCCTGATTGCCGATCCGAACTACGTCAATGGCGTCAGCCACAAGTTTCTGGTGGATGGTCAGATTGGTGTATTCGACGCGCAATTCGGCACAGCGTGGAAAACCCTGGCCATCGGCGGGACGGGGGCGGGCGGCAAGACTTTCTATGGGCTTCAACTGTTCGATGCCTCGGCGGGCAACGTTATCCGAGCCTTGTGGGAAGTCAGCGCGCCGGCCTCCGCCAGCACTTCCAACGCTTTTAATGATCTGGGTTACGCCTATGCCCGTCCGGAAGTGGCACGCTTGGCCGATGGTCGCTGGGCGGCGTTCATTGCCAACGGTTACGGCAGCAACTCAGGGGTGGCGGCGCTGTATGTGCTGGATGTGCGTGACGGCTCGCTGATCAAGAAAATCGTCATCGACAGCACGGAAACCACCAACGGTCTGTCCTCGGTGAAGCTGCGGGTCAATTCGCAGAACGTTGTGCAGGCCGCATATGGCGGTGACTTGAAGGGACGGCTGTGGAAATTCGACCTGAGCGCCACCTCGTCCGACAGCTGGGGCGTGGCGTTTTCCGGCAAGCCGTTGTTCACCACGGCTGGCGGGGCGACTCAGCCGATCACCGCGCAACCGTTGCTGGCGGACAACGCCCTGGGCGGCAAACAGATTTTCGTCGGCACCGGCAAATTCAACGAGACCGCCGACAAGACCAACAAGGATCTGCAGGCGTTCTATTCGGTGTGGGACGCCGATGGCGGGTCGGGCCAGATCACGGTCAGCAGTTTGCAGGCGCAGGCGATTACCGGAGTGTTCTCTGGCAGTTCCGGGCAGTTCGTCACCACCAGCCAGAACGACACGACCTATCCGGCGGAGAAGGGCTGGTACCTGCCGCTGGTGTACAACAACGCATTGACCGGCGAACGGGTGATCAATCAGGCCAGTCTGGTGCTGGGACGCATCGTGTTCACCACGGCCAGTGTCGATACCACCGACCCGTGTTCCAGTTTCGGTACCGGCAAACTGATAGAACTCGATGCGTTCAGCGGTAAGATGCTCAACTACGCGGTGCTCGACACCAACGCCGATGGCGTGGTCGACAGCAACGATACGATTTCCAGCGGCGTGGTGTTCACCGGCGGTATCCCGACCCTGAACGCCATCGTCAACGGTGCATCACGCAAGGTCGTGAACGATTCCAGTGGCGGCATCACCACCCTGGTGGAAAAGTCCGGCGGCGGCAGCCGTCGTATCATGTGGCGGCAAATTCAGTAAGCGAGAGTTCGAGGCATGCGCAGATCCAACCGAGGTTTCACCCTGATCGAAATCATGATCGTGATTGCGATCATCGGTATCGTCATCACCATCGGCTATCCGAGCCTCACCGAATACGTGAAGAAGGGCCGCCGTGCCGACGTAGTCAGCAATTTGTCGGAACAGGCACAGATCCTTGAGCGCTTCTATTCGAAGAACAACGTCTACACCGGTGTCACCGGGTTGAGCACCGGCAACGATTTCTACATCATCACGCCGACAATCACCGATCAGACCTTCCTGCTGACTGCGACCCGCAAGACCGGCACGGCCATGGCCACTGACAAGTGCGGGGATTTCACCCTCACCAACACCGGTGTCAGAAGCATGAACAACGCGACCACCGGGCTGACCACCAAGGATTGCTGGGGCCGCTGAGCCGCTTTATTTCGGGCGCCATTTGCGCCCACTGTCTTTTTTACGGTTGGATCAAACATGACCAGGCAACAGCAAGTGGTGATTGTCGGTGGCGGGGTGATTGGCCTGCTCACTGCGTACAACCTCGCCTCCGAGGTCGGCAGCGTGGTGCTGCTGGATCGTTCGAACGTCGGCCAGGAATCGTCCTGGGCCGGCGGCGGTATCGTCTCTCCGCTGTATCCTTGGCGCTACAGCCCGGCCGTCACTGCGCTGGCGCACTGGTCGCAGGATTTTTATCCACAGCTGGGCGAGCGTCTGTTTGCCGATACCGGGGTCGACCCCGAAGTGCACACCACTGGCCTGTACTGGCTGGACCTGGATGACGAAGCCGAAGCGCTGGCGTGGGCTGCGCGGGAAAACCGTCCGCTGCGGGCTGTGGATATCTCGGCGGCGCATGATGCGGTGCCGGTGCTCGGTGGCGGTTTTTCCCGGGCGATCTACATGGCCGATGTGGCCAACGTGCGCAATCCTCGGCTGGTGAAGTCTTTGAAAGCGGCGTTGCAGGCGCTGCCGAACGTGACGATTCATGAGCAGTGTGAAGTCAGCGGGTTTGTCCGTGATCGCGAGCGGGTGGTGGGCGTGCAGACCTCCACGGGTGTGATCACCGGTGATCAGGTCGTTCTTACCGCAGGTGCGTGGAGCGGCGAACTGCTCAAGACCTTGAACCTGTCGCTGCCGGTGGAGCCGGTCAAAGGCCAGATGATTCTCTACAAGTGCGCGGCGGATTTCCTGCCGAGCATGGTGCTGGCCAAGGGGCGCTACGCGATTCCGCGCCGCGACGGGCACATTCTGATCGGCAGTACGCTGGAGCACGAAGGTTTCGACAAGACCCCGACGGACAACGCGCTGGAAAGCCTCAAGGCTTCGGCAGTCGAGTTGTTGCCGGCGCTGGCCGATGCTGAAGTGGTGGGGCATTGGGCCGGGCTGCGACCGGGTTCACCGGAAGGCATTCCTTATATTGGGCGGGTTCCGGGATTTGACGGTCTGTGGCTGAACTGCGGTCATTACCGCAACGGACTGGTGCTGGCGCCGGCGTCCTGTCAGTTGTTTGCCGATGTGATGCTGGGGCGCACGCCGATCATTGATCCGGCGCCGTATGCACCGGCCGGACGGATCTAGTCAGTTTTTCTTCCGATGACTGACAAATCGCCTTCGCGGGCTTGCCCGCGAAGGGGCCCTTAATCCAGCCCCAGTTTCTTCAGCCTGTAGCGCATCGAGCGAAACGAAAGACTCAACCGCTGCGCTGCCGCCGTGCGATTCCAGCGGGTTTCTTCCAGCGCCTGCAAAATCAGTTTGCGCTCGACGCTTTCCAGATAGTCTTCCAGGTTGTCGATCTGCGTGAGATCGGCAATGCCGCCTTCAGCAGTGCCGTTTCCTTCACTCAGACGTAAATCCTCTGCCTCGATCGTGCGGTTTTCACACAGGGTATGTGCCCGCTCAAGCACGTTCTCCAGCTCCCGCACGTTGCCCGGAAACCGGTAGTTTTTCAGCGCCTCGAGGGCATGGGGATGAAGACGTGCCGCCGGCTGCCCGGTGCCATTGGCCAGGCGTTTGAGCATATGGCCGGCCAAGGCTTCGATGTCCTCGCGACGTTCGCGCAGGGACGGTACGCGCAGTTCGATCACGTTCAGCCGGTAATACAGATCCTGACGGAAACGCTCGGCAGCCACTTCCGCATCGAGGTCCTTGTGCGTCGCGCAGAGGATGCGCACATCGACCACGGTTTCCTGTTGGCCGCCAACGCTGCGCACGGCTTTTTCCTGAATCGCCCGCAGCAGCTTGACCTGCATCGGCAGTGGCAGGTCCGCCACTTCATCGAGAAACAGCGTGCCGCCGTGGGCAGCCTGAAACAGCCCCGGTTTATCCTCCACCGCGCCACTGAAACTGCCTTTGCGGTGGCCGAAGAACTCGCTTTCCATCAACTCAGACGGAATCGCCCCGCAGTTCACCGGCACGAACGGCTGGCTGGCGCGCGGGCCCTGTTCATGAATCAGCCGGGCCACCAGTTCCTTGCCGCTGCCGGATTCGCCGCTGATGTAAACCGGTGCCTGGCTGCGGGCCAGTTTGTCGATCTGCTTGCGCAGATTGCGCATCGGTGGTGAATCGCCGAGAAGCAGCCGGTCGATCGAAGTGCAGACATTGCCCGGCGCCGGCATGCGCAACGCCGAGCCAACCAGTTCGCGAAGGCGTGTCAGGTCCACCGGTTTGGTCAGGAAGTCGAAAGCCCCGGCCTTCAAGGCGTTGATCGCCGTTTCCAGGCTGCCGTACGCGGTGATCATTGCCACCGGCAGTTGTGGATAACGTTGCTGGATATGCTGCACCAGTTCCAGGCCCGTGCCGTCGGGCAGGCGCATGTCGGTCAGGCACAGGTCGAAGGTCTCGCGGTGCAGCAGCGCCTGGGCTTCATTGAGATTGCGTGCGCTGAAGGTGTCGAGTTTCATCCGTCCCAGGGTGATTTCCAGGAGTTCGCGGATATCCGGCTCGTCGTCGACGATGAGGATTTTTTGCCGTGGGCTCGTGTTCAACTTTGTTTCCGTCCGTGAGCAAAGGTGATGCGAAAGCAGCCGCCGCCTTGGCGTGATTTGAAGTCTAGGCGCGCTTGATTGCTTTCGCACAGCTCACGGGACAGATAAAGCCCAAGGCCGGTGCCCTGGCTGCTGGTGGTAAAGAACGGTTCGAACAGGTGAGCCTGTTGATCCAGCGGCACGCCGGGGCCGTTGTCCTGCACTTCGAGCACGGCCAGCGTGCTTTCGGGGTCGATCGACAGCGTCAGCCAGACCTCGGCCGGATCGTGCAAAAGGGCACTGTGGCGCCAGCCGTTGCGTAACAGATTGTCGAGAATCTGCGTGAGCTGGCCGGGATCCATCAACGTACGGAAATCCCCCGGGCCAATGTGCAGATGAATGTGCTGGCGCTCGCCGGCCTGTTCGCGGCTCTCGCTGACGAACTGCTCCAGCCACGGTTTGAGATCCAGCCGTTGCGGTGCGCTCTGCTGACGGCGGGACAGTTGCAGGACGTTTTCGATGACTCGGTTCATGCGCTGGGAGTGGTCTTGAATGATCTGCGTCAGACGCCGATCCGCGCCGTCGAGTTCCTCGGATTCCTGCAACAGCTGCGCGGCATGACTGATGGCTCCCAGCGGATTGCGGATTTCATGGGCGATACCGGCAGTCAGCCGGCCCAGTGCGGCGAGTTTCAATTGCTGGGCCTGCTGGGCGATCTGGGCGAGGTCTTCGAGAAACACCAGGGTCTGGCGGTTCGGGCTCAGTTCCAGGGCAATGAAGCTCGGCTGCAGCTCCAGGCCATTGCCGGCGATTTTCAGGCTTTGTGGGCGCAGGGTCGGGTTGTTCAGCCACAGTTGCAGGCGTTCGACCAACGCGCTCGAGTGCTCGTCGATCAAGTCGCCTTCAAGGTGTGTCTGGCCCAGCAGGGTTTTGGCGCTGTGATTGGCCAGTTGCACCCGGCGCTGTTCGTCGAGCACCAGAATGCCGGTGCGCATGCGTTGCAGGATCAGCGCGTTGAGGGCTTCGAGCCCCACCACCTCGCTGGCTCGCAGCTCGGCCAGGTTCTCACTGACTTCGAGACGACGGATCAACCCTTGCACCAGCAGAGAGGCAGCGAAGCACAAGGCGCCGAGGGTGCCGGCCTGCAGATAGTCGTTGGCGCTCAGGGGATGGCTGAAACTCAGCAGAAAGCTGAGTCCGACGATGCCGAGGGTGGCGACGGCGGCGATCAGCAGGCCGATGCGTCGTCGCAGCAAGGTGTTGCTGATGGCCACCGAAACGATCAGCAGGTTGCCGATCGCACTGGCCACGCCGCCCGCCGCGTAGAACACGCCGCACAGCAGCAGAATGTCGACCAGTGCCAGGCCGAACAACTGGGCCGGGCGGCGGATATTCTCGAGGAACACCACCAGCAGGATGTTCAGCACCAGGTACAACCAGCTGCCATTGCGCAGCAACTCGTCGTTGGCCGAGGTCAGCAGGCGGTTGTCCATGTTGCTGGAGATCAGCAACACCAGGGTGATGCCGACACTCAAACGGTACAGATGATAGAGGCGCAGCAGTCGCTGAGCCTGTTTGCTGTCGGCGTTGTCGGCCTCAGCGATCACTGGAACCGGGGCCTTGCTCAAGGTGAGCCTGGCTGCAATACCACTGTTGTTGAAGGTTCAGCGCGCGGTCGCGGGGCAGGTGCACGCCGCAATGGGCGCAGCGCACCATCGGCGCGGCATCCTGTTCGCGAGGCGATCGGGTGGACGAGGCGGGGGCCTTGAATTTGCGCCACAACCAGACAGCAGCGGCGATCAAGGCAATCCAGAACAGTAAACGAAGCATGATGGGCGGCTTTTCGGCTAATGATTCGGCAGTTTAGCCAAGGACCCGACAAGCGCACAGCCCAATCACACGCCGCAATAAAAAGGGAGATCCGAAGATCTCCCTTTTTGGCATCACCGAAGTGATCAGTCGAACAGACCGAAGGTCATGTAGCTGAAGATGGAACGGTCGCTGTCGCTCGACTCCGGTTCCGGCTCTTCGATCACGTCGCCGTTTTCGTCTTTCGGCTTGAGCTCGTTCGGGATCGCGTCTTTCGCGTCCTGGAACTGCTTCTGCACGTCCTGGTTGGCGCGGGTTTCTCCCGGCGGCAGCGGCGGACGGGATTCGATCAGACCCAAGGTGGCCTTGCTCAGGAACGAACGGTTGTCGGCTTCGGCAACGCGAGGCACGAACTGGCCGTCCTGCAGGCTCGGGTGGTTCGGGTAGTTGAGCTTCAGGGTTTCCAGGCTGGTGGCCGCCAGTTCGTCCAGATGCAGACGCTGGTAGGCTTCGGTCATCACCGCCAGGCCGTCACCGACCGATGGAGTTTCCTGGAAGTTTTCCACTACATAACGACCACGGTTGGCAGCGGCGACATAGGCCTGACGGGTCAGGTAGTAGTCGGCCACGTGGATTTCGTAGGCCGCCAGCAGGTTGCGCAGGTAGATCATGCGCTGCTTGGCGTCCGGCGCGTAGCGGCTGTTCGGGTAGCGGCTGGTCAGCTGGGCGAACTCGTTGTAGGAGTCGCGGGCGGCACCCGGGTCACGCTTGGTCATGTCCAGCGGCAGGAAGCGCGCCAGCAGGCCGACGTCCTGGTCGAACGAAGTCAGGCCCTTCAGGTAGTAGGCGTAATCCACGTTCGGGTGCTGCGGATGCAGACGAATGAAACGCTCGGCGGCGGATTTTGCAGCTTCCGGCTCGGCGTTCTTGTAGTTGGCGTAGATCAGTTCCAGCTGCGCCTGATCGGCGTAGCGACCGAACGGATAACGCGACTCCAGAGCCTTCAGCTTGGCTGTGGCGCTGGTGTAGCTGTTGTTGTCCAGGTCCTGTTGAGCCTGCTGGTACAGCTCGGCTTCACTCAGGTTTTCGTCTACGACTTCCTTCGATGAGCAAGCAGCGGTCAATGCGAGGATGGCGATCAGCAGCAGGTGTTTCACTTGCATGGCGGCTTGCGTCCCTATGACGGCCGCTGTCTTGGGCGGGGCCGTCCTGTTATGATGAGCGCCCCGTTGAAAAGCCCCGGGGCAAAAGACGCCGTATTTAACCACAAGCGCGCAGCCGAAACCAAAGGCTGTAGCCGACGCCCAGTCCGAGCATGTCCGATAAAATTGAACTTCGCGCAGAGGTGCCGTCCGAATTGGGCGGCCAACGCCTCGATCAAGTCGCCGCCCAACTCTTCGCCGAGCACTCGCGCTCGCGCCTTTCCGCCTGGATCAAAGAAGGTCGCCTGACTGTGGACGGGGCGGTCATCCGCCCGCGCGACATCGTTCATGGCGGTGCCATCCTTGAGCTCACTGCCGAGCAGGAGGCCCAGGGTGAATGGGTCGCTCAGGACATCGAACTCGACATCGTCTATGAAGACGACGACATTCTGGTGATCAACAAGCCTGCGGGCCTGGTGGTGCACCCGGCTGCCGGTCACGCTGATGGCACCTTGCTCAACGCCTTGCTGCACCACGTGCCGGACATCATCAATGTCCCGCGCGCCGGTATCGTGCATCGTCTGGACAAGGACACCACCGGTCTGATGGTGGTGGCCAAGACCATTCAGGCGCAGACCAAGCTGGTCGCGCAGCTGCAAAGCCGCAGCGTCAGCCGGATCTACGAGTGCATCGTGATCGGCGTGGTGACGGCCGGTGGCAAGATCAATGCCCCGATCGGCCGCCACGGCCAGCAGCGCCAACGCATGGCGGTGATGGAAGGCGGCAAGCCTGCCGTCAGCCACTACCGCGTGCTGGAGCGCTTCCGTTCCCACACCCACGTGCGGGTGAAGCTGGAAACCGGTCGTACCCACCAGATTCGCGTGCACATGTCGCACATCAACTTCCCGTTGGTCGGCGACCCGGCATACGGCGGTCGTTTCCGCATTCCGCCGGCCGCGAGCCAGACCATGGTCGAATCCCTCAAGCACTTCCCGCGTCAGGCCCTGCACGCGCGGTTCCTTGAGCTGGATCACCCGACCACCGGTGAGCGCATGAGCTGGGAGTCGCCGCTGCCGGAAGATCTGGTGTGGCTGCTGACTCTGCTCAAGCAGGATCGCGAGGCATTCATCGGATGAACTGGCTGACGCCGGACTGGCCCGCGCCGGCCAGCGTCAGGGCCTGTGTCACCACCCGCGAGGGCGGCGTCAGCGAGGCGCCGTTCGACAGCCTCAACCTGGGCGATCACGTCGATGACCGCCCTGAGGCCGTCGCCGAAAACCGTCGGCGCCTGACCGAACAATTCTCTATAAAGCCTGCCTGGTTGCAGCAAGTGCACGGGATTGCCGTGGCGCATGCGGATCCGTCCGTGGTGGCCACGGCGGATGCCAGCTGGACGGCAACACCCGGTATCGCGTGTGCGGCGATGACTGCCGATTGCCTGCCGGCGCTGTTCTGCGACCGTGCCGGTACTCGCGTGGCAGCGGCTCATGCCGGTTGGCGTGGGCTGGCGGCCGGCGTGCTGGAAGCCACCCTCGACAGTCTGGATGTGCCCGCCGAAGACGTTCTGGTCTGGCTCGGCCCGGCCATCGGCCCGCAAGCCTTTGAAGTCGGCCCGGAAGTCCGGGAAGTCTTCATCAATCAATTGCCCGAAGCCGAGACAGCCTTTGTCCCGAGCCACAACGCCGGCAAGTTCATGGCTGACATCTATAAGCTGGCGCGGCTGCGTCTGGCGGTTCACGGTGTCACCGCTGTTTATGGTGGCGGTTTCTGTACCGTGACCGATCCGCGCTTCTTCTCTTATCGCCGTGCATCGCGCACTGGTCGCTTCGCCTCCCTTGTCTGGCTTGAGGCGCCCAGCCTCACAAATACTGTTTCTTTTTGACGGCGTCTGTTTACGTCATGCTGCGTTGCCGCTCCTCGCCATAGCGGGCTATGACTCGTCGCGGCGCCTTGCCTGACGAAAACAGCCACTCGCCAAAAGAGAAACGTATTTGCGAGGCTGGGCGCCCGCTAAGCTTGTCTGACCTGCATCAACTCCCTGACGCTTGAATCTTCCAGAATCGACCGCATCTATAGCGGTATCTGGCAGGTTTCTTTATTCAGGATGGTTTTTAGGTCCGGCCTGCTCAAAAGGAAGGTGACCCATGCGTATAGACCGTTTAACCAGCAAATTGCAGTTGGCGTTGTCCGATGCCCAATCCCTGGCTGTCGGCCACGATCATCCGGCCATCGAGCCGGCGCATTTGATGCAAGCCATGCTTGAACAGCAGGGTGGTTCGATCAAACCCCTGTTGATGCAGGTGGGCTTCGACGTCAACAGCTTGCGTAAAGAGCTGACCAAAGAGCTCGATCAATTACCGAAAATCCAGAACCCGACCGGCGACGTGAATATGTCGCAGGATCTGGCGCGTCTGCTCAACCAGGCCGACCGTCTGGCCCAGCAGAAGGGCGACCAGTTCATTTCCAGCGAGCTGGTGCTGCTCGCCGCGATGGACGAGAACAGCAAGCTTGGCAAGTTGCTGCTCGGCCAGGGCGTGAGCAAAAAAGCGCTGGAGAATGCGATCAACAACCTGCGCGGTGGCGAAGCCGTTAACGACGCCAACCACGAAGAGTCGCGTCAGGCACTGGATAAGTACACCGTCGACCTGACCAAGCGCGCCGAAGAAGGCAAGCTTGACCCGGTGATCGGCCGTGACGACGAGATCCGTCGCACCATTCAGGTTCTGCAACGCCGCACCAAGAACAACCCGGTGCTGATCGGCGAGCCTGGCGTAGGTAAAACCGCGATTGCCGAGGGGCTGGCCCAGCGCATCATCAACGGCGAAGTGCCGGATGGCCTGCGCGGCAAGCGTCTGCTGTCCCTCGATATGGGTGCGCTGATTGCCGGCGCCAAGTACCGCGGCGAGTTCGAAGAGCGCCTGAAAGCGCTGCTCAACGAGCTGTCGAAGCAGGAAGGGCAGATCATTCTGTTCATCGACGAACTGCACACCATGGTCGGCGCCGGCAAGGGCGAGGGCTCGATGGACGCCGGCAACATGCTCAAACCGGCCCTGGCCCGTGGTGAACTGCATTGCGTCGGCGCGACCACGCTCAACGAGTACCGCCAATATATAGAGAAGGACGCGGCCCTCGAGCGGCGCTTCCAGAAAGTGCTGGTGGACGAGCCGAGCGAAGAAGACACCATCGCGATCCTGCGTGGCCTCAAAGAGCGTTACGAGGTTCACCACAAGGTGGCGATCACTGACGGCGCGATCATCGCGGCGGCCAAGCTCAGCCATCGCTACATCACTGACCGGCAACTGCCGGACAAGGCGATCGACCTGATCGACGAAGCCGCCAGCCGCATCCGCATGGAGATCGACTCCAAGCCGGAAGTGCTGGATCGTCTGGAGCGGCGCCTGATTCAACTGAAAGTCGAATCCCAGGCCCTGAAGAAAGAAAGCGACGAAGCGGCGATCAAGCGTCTGGAAAAACTCCAGGAAGAAATCGTCCGTCACGAGCGTGAGTATTCGGATCTGGAAGAAATCTGGAACTCGGAAAAAGCCGAGGTGCAGGGTTCTGCGCAGATTCAGCAAAAGATCGAACAGTCCCGTCAGGAACTGGAAGCCGCGCGCCGTAAAGGCGATCTGAACCGCATGGCCGAGTTGCAGTACGGGGTGATCCCGGATCTGGAGCGCAGCCTGCAAATGGTCGACCAGCACGGCAAAAGCGAAAACCAGTTGCTGCGCAGCAAGGTGACCGAAGAGGAAATCGCCGAAGTCGTTTCGAAGTGGACCGGTATTCCGGTGTCGAAAATGCTCGAAGGCGAGCGCGACAAGCTGATGAAGATGGAAAGCCTGTTGCATCAACGCGTGATCGGCCAGGACGAAGCGGTGGTTGCCGTGGCCAACGCGGTGCGGCGTTCCCGTGCCGGGTTGTCCGATCCGAATCGCCCGAGCGGCTCGTTCATGTTCCTCGGCCCGACCGGTGTCGGTAAAACCGAGCTGTGCAAGGCGCTGGCCGAATTCCTCTTCGATACGGAAGAGGCGATGGTGCGGATCGACATGTCCGAGTTCATGGAGAAACATTCCGTGGCACGGTTGATCGGTGCGCCACCGGGTTATGTGGGTTACGAAGAGGGCGGTTATCTGACTGAAGCGGTACGGCGCAAGCCTTACTCGGTAATCCTGCTGGACGAAGTCGAGAAGGCGCACCCGGATGTGTTCAACATCCTGCTGCAAGTGCTGGAGGATGGTCGTCTGACCGACAGCCACGGCCGCACGGTGGACTTCCGCAATACCGTGATCGTCATGACCTCCAACCTCGGTTCGATGCAGATCCAGGAACTGGTCGGTGATCGGGAAGCGCAACGGGCAGCGGTGATGGATGCGATTTCCACCCACTTCCGTCCGGAGTTCATCAACCGGGTCGACGAAGTGGTGATCTTCGAGCCATTGGCGCGGGATCAGATCGCGGGCATTACCGAGATCCAGCTGGGCCGTCTGCGCAGCCGTCTGGCCGAGCGCGAGCTGAAGCTGGAGCTGAGCCCGGAAGCGATGGACAAGCTGATTGCCGTCGGCTACGACCCGGTCTATGGCGCACGGCCGCTGAAGAGGGCGATCCAGCGCTGGATCGAGAACCCGTTGGCGCAGTTGATCCTGTCGGGACGTTTCCTGCCGGGCGAGACCGCGACCGGCGTCGTGGAGAACGACGAGATCACGTTCAACTGACGTTCGACGGTGGTGAAGTAATCAAGGCCTCGCAATGCGAGGCCTTTTTTTTCGCCAGGCTGTTGAACTCAAAGGAAAAGGCTTGTAAAGTGCGCCCCGCAGTCAGTCACCAACACGGTTTCAGCTCACTGGGCAGAAATCTGAAATAAGTTGCAAATCATTAACTTGAAAGCAATTTAGGGGGTTGACAGAGGTGTTCTAGGTTGTAGAATAGCGCGCCTCAGACACACGAACGCAGCGATGCGAAAACGATGTCGAGAAGCTGCAAGTTTCACCGTTGTAAATTGAAATATGTAGTTCCGTGATAGCTCAGTCGGTAGAGCAAATGACTGTTAATCATTGGGTCCCAGGTTCGAGTCCTGGTCACGGAGCCAATTTCAAGCCGGGGTATAGCGCAGTCCGGTAGCGCGCCTGCTTTGGGAGCAGGATGTCAGGAGTTCGAATCCCCTTACCCCGACCATTTTTGGGTCGTTAGCTCAGTTGGTAGAGCAGTTGGCTTTTAACCAATTGGTCGTAGGTTCGAATCCCACACGACCCACCATTTTTGAAACCAGTTAACGCTGGGATCGAATCTTAAGATCAGAGGCCAAAAGCGCTGATCGAAGAAGGCGATCTTTGAAAGGTCGCCTTTTTTTTACCGGGGTATAGCGCAGTCCGGTAGCGCGCCTGCTTTGGGAGCAGGATGTCAGGAGTTCGAATCCCCTTACCCCGACCATATTAAAAATCCTCGTATCGAAAGATACGGGGATTTTTTTTGCCCTCCGGAAATGTTTCATTCAAGTCATCGTACAACTTGCCGATAGCCCGCTAACGAAAGGGGCCTGCCATCGATCGCCCCTTGCATCCGGCCAATACAAGAAAAAGGGCGTTCGTCATGTTGCTTCGTCAGTTGAATATTGCTCCCCGTGCCGCCCTGGGCTTTGCCCTGATCGCGGTGCTGGTGGCGTTGCTCGGGGTGTTTGCGCTCGGGCAGATGTCGAGCATCCGTGACAGCGAAGTGGCGGTGGAGACGCAGTGGCTGCCCAGCATTCGCGGCGGCGACGAGATTCGCGAGATCATGCTGCGCATTCGCACCATCTCACTGCGCATGGCGCTGGATCAGGATCCGGCCAACATCGCCACGTACCGCAGCCAGATGGACACCCGCGACAAGGAACTGAGCGAGAAAATCGCCGCCTACGACCGGCTGGTGACCACCCCGGAAGGTCAGCAGTTGTACGATCAGTTCAAGAAGACCTTTGCCGCTTACCGCACCGGGATCGCCCAGTCCTTCACTCTCGCCGAGCAAGGTAAGCGTGACGAGCTGACCAAGCTGCTGCTGGTCGACATGAAAACCGTGGTCGACGGCTCCGGCAAACAACTCAATGACCTCGCGGATCTGTTCGCCCGCCAGGTCGCTGCCGAAAGCCAGAATTCTGCATCCCACTACGAAACCTCGCGCACTATCGTGACCCTGTTCATCGCTCTGGCGGCGCTGGCGACCGTGGCCCTGGCGATGTTGCTGACCCGCAGCATTGTTCGTCCCCTGAGCGCCGCCGTCGACGCTGCTGAACACGTCGCCAGAGGCGATCTGACCCGTCCGATCGAAACCCACGGCAACGATGAAGTCAGCCGTCTGCTCAAGGCGTTGGCGACCATGCAGCAGAACCTGCGCGAAACCCTGCAGGGCATCAGCGGCTCCGCCACGCAACTGGCGACCGCTTCCGACGAACTGAGCGCGGTCACCCACGACAGCACGCAAGGGCTGCAACAGCAGAACAACGAAATCGAACAGGCTGCCACCGCGGTCAACGAGATGACCACTGCGGTCGAGGAAGTCGCCCGCAATGCGGTGTCGACGTCCGACGCCACCCGTCAGTCCAGCGAATCCGCGCAGTTGGGCCAGGAGCGGGTCAGCGAAACCGCCGGCGCCATCAACGCGCTGGCCAGCGAGGTCGAACACACCGGCGAGTTGGTGCAATCACTGGCCAATCAGTCGCAGGACATCGGCAAAGTGCTGGATGTGATCCGGGCGATTGCCGAACAGACCAACCTGCTGGCGCTCAACGCTGCCATCGAAGCGGCCCGGGCCGGGGAGAGTGGACGCGGGTTTGCGGTGGTCGCCGACGAAGTCCGGGCGCTGGCTTATCGCACGCAGCAATCGACCCAGGAAATCGAGCAGATGGTGCAGGGCATGCGCAACGGTTCAAGCCTGGCGCTGGAGTCGATGCAAGCCAGTGCCTCGCGCGCTGCCACCACGTTGGTGCTGGCCGAGCGGGCCGGTGAAGCGTTGCAGACGATCACGGCCTCGGTCCACGAAATCCACGAACGCAATCTGGTGATCGCCAGCGCCGCCGAAGAACAGGCGCAGGTGGCGCGGGAAGTGGATCGCAATCTGGTGAACATTCGCGATCTGTCGGTGCGCTCGGCGGCGGGTGCCGATCAAACCAACGCGTCGAGTCATGAACTGTCGCAACTGGCCAACGCCCTGCAAGGCATGGTGTGGCGCTTCCAGTTGTAATCGTGCAGGCGTAAAAAAGCCGCGCTTCTCGTCAGAGAACGCGCGGCTTTGTTTTGTCGGGCGTCTGAAAAATCAGGCACCGTCCTGGTCTTTCAGGTGTTCGAACAGGCCTTTCGGCATTTTCTTGCCATTGGCTTCGAAATTGGCTTTGACGTTGTTGTACGCCTCTTGCTCGTCGATGAAGCCGTCGTGGTTGGTGTCGATCTTGTCGAAGTCGGACTTCGGCGCGACCTTCAGAAATTCGGCGCGCGAGACTTTGCCGTCGCCATCGGTGTCGGTCTTGGCCATCGACGCATCGCCGCATTTGCCTTCACCGCATTTGCCTTCCGGGGTTTTCACCGAGGTCTCGGCCGAAGCGACCATATAACCCTGGGCCAGCGGTTGTGCGGCGAATACCGAGCCGGACAGCATCAGGCCGCCGGCCAGTACGGCACCGACCAGGCCAAGGGAGTTTTTGCCGATTTTCGAAGTACGGGACATTGCATTCTCCTTCGGTTGCACAGCGCAACCACACGTTAAGGGCGATCAGCCGGAGCAGGTGTGCTCGGGTGTGGCCATTAAGCGGTGGCGGTGTATCGCGTCTGTGTCGAGGAGCGGGGCGTTTGTAAGCGAAGGTGGGGAAAGCGGGGGCAGATACAGTAGAAAACAAAACACCGTGAGGGCGAGCCCGCCCCCACGGTGTTTTTACATCAGTGCAGCTTCAGGCGCGGCTCGGTGCCGCGTCCGATCTTGCTGCCCAGCATCAGCATCGCCGTGCGGAACGGCCCGTACAGCGCCATCTGGTGCATGCGGTACAGCGACACGTAAAACATCCGCGCCAGCCAGCCCTCAAGCATCACGCTGCCGGTCAGGTTGCCCATCAAGTTACCCACCGCCGAAAAACGCGACAGCGAAATCAGCGAGCCGTAGTCGGTGTACTTGTACTCCGGCAGGGTCTTGCCTTCGATCCGCAGTTTCAGCGATTTGGCCAGCAGCGACGCCTGCTGGTGCGCAGCCTGGGCCCGTGGCGGAACGTTGCGATCCGAGCCCGGTTGCGGGCACGCGGCGCAGTCACCGAAGGCGAAAATGTTTTCGTCGCGGGTGGTCTGCAGCGTCGGCAGCACTTGCAGCTGATTGATGCGGTTGGTTTCCAGGCCGTCGATGTCCTTGAGGAAACCCGGTGCGCGGATCCCGGCGGCCCAGACTTTCAGACTGGCCTTGATCTCGTTGCCATCGGCGGTGATCAGGCTGTCGGCGGTGACCTGGCTGACCGAAGCGTTGGTCATTACGTTGACCCCGAGTTTCTCCAGGGTCTTGTGTACCGGCCCGCTGATCCGCTCAGGCAGGGCTGGCAGCACCCGTGGCCCGGCTTCGATCAGGGTGATGTGCATGTTTTCCGGTTTGATCCGGTCCAGACCGTAAGCCGCGAGCTCATGGGCGGCATTGTGCAGCTCGGCCGCGAGCTCGACACCCGTGGCACCGGCACCGACGATGGCCACGCTGATCTGCTGGACCACATCAGTCTGCCCGGCGTGAGCACGCAGGTAGTGGTTGAGCAGTTGCTGGTGAAAACGCTCGGCCTGTTTGCGGGTGTCGAGGAACAGGCAGTGTTGCGCCGCGCCCTGGGTGCCGAAATCGTTGGTGGTGCTGCCGACCGCGATCACCAGCGAGTCGTAGGGCACTTCCCGCGCCGGGACCAGCTCGACGCCGTTTTCGTCGTGGGTGGCAGCCAGCTGGATCTTCTTCTGCTCACGATCGAGCCCGCTCATGCGCCCCAGCTGGAACTCGAAGTGGTTCCATTTGGCCTGGGCGACATAGTTGAGTTCGTCTTCGGAAGAGTTCAGCGATCCGGCGGCCACTTCGTGCAGCAGCGGTTTCCAGATGTGCGTGAGGTTCGCGTCGACCAGCATGATGCTGGCGGTGCCGCGTTTGCCCAGAGTCTTACCCAGACGGGTAGCCAACTCCAGACCGCCGGCGCCGCCGCCGACAATGACAATACGATGGGACATAGGGATAGCTCGCAAGGTTTTGAAAGGAAATCGGAACGGCTACCCGAGCGAGCGCGATGCAGCTCATAGCGTCAGGTAACTGATAAATCGGCTCAACAGGCCCAGACCAATGGTCACTGCCAGCACCAGCACCAGGAGCATCCACGGCCGGAATGGCCGGCGCTCGACACGGTGTTGGGACAACTGCAGGTACTCTTCGACATGCTTCTGGTCTTCGGGGTTCAGGCGGCTGGTCATAAAGGCCTCGTCAGGTAGACGTTACTGAATGAGAACACGCTACAGCGGTTTTCAACCGGGATTGAACGCAGCATAGCCACTGTCCGGGACCGGTTCGACAGACACACTGTCCCCGAGGCGAATGATCCCGCTTTGTAACACTCGCGCGGTGATTCCGCCATGCCCGCGCACGGCCTGGAACGTTCCGGGGCCAAGGTTGTTCTGCAGGCGCGCGCACGGCTGACACCAGCCCGTGGTTTCGAAAATCGCCTGACCAATGCGAAAGCGCCGCCCCTTGAGGCTGAACAGGTTGATCCCGCTTATAACGAGATTGCGCCGCAGATCTTCAGGCGTGACCGGTTGTTCGGCCGACCGGCCCATCAGGCCGCTGATCACGGCCAGATGTTCCCATTGAATCAGCGTCACCTGCCGCGCATTGCGCACACCGGGCCGAGCGTGGTCGCCGGTGAGCCCGGCTTCAAGCCGCGCCTCCACGGCAGCGAGTGCGAGCATCGGCCCCTGGGACTCGGGGCGCACACCAATCCAGCGCACGCATCCGGTCTGCGGGACATCGGCAATCAATTGTTGAAGCGGCGTCACAGGCTGATCCCGACATCGAACACGATGCTGCGGCCCAGGTTGCCGCGCAGAAAATCCGGAGCATCGGGATGGGCGAACAGCACCCGCGCAAACGTCGGCCCGACCAGCGACAGCGAACGCCAGCCCTGACGCAGGTATTCGGTGGGTGGCGGAAAGTGGCTATTCAGGTCGAGCACTTCGCGTTTGAGGCTGGCGAAGGCAATGATGTCCAGCTCGCCCAGATCCATCCCGCGTTCCTTGTAGTTGTGCGCTTTCTTGCGCAAGGTCGGCGCCAGTCTCAGCAGAAACTCATTGGCCGGAATCCGCCGCGGCTTGGCTTCACGGCGCACCAGTTGGCTGAGGGAAAACGCACTGCGCCGCCGTTGCAGCTCATCGCGCCATTCGTCGTTGAGCCGACGGCCCTCGTCGAGGACGAAAAACACTTCGAAATTGGCGTCGCGAAACAACACGTCCGGCGGCTCACCGGCGGGCGCGAATTCGTCGGCACGATAAGGAATATTCAAGCCTTGCAGCAGGCGCTGGCAGACCCAACGCTCACGCTCCCATTTGCGGGCATTGGACAGGAAGGCGTTGGCTTGCTCGGCCGCGATGGTCAGCAGGCGTAAATAATCTGAATCATCCATAGGCCCAAGCTTAGCGTTCAATTGCGACAAGCAGAAAGCTTTGCATCGGCAGATGTCCCGCCGTGCAGGTGTAGACTTCGCCGCAGGAGCGCCAATCAAAGGAGTCTGCGGTGCGAATGAAGGTGATGGGATCATGATCGGTGCAGAACTGCTGTCATCGACAAGTCTGACCCTCGGCTGGCTGATTTACCTGCCGATGCTGCTCTGGGCGTTTGTCCGCGCACCGTGGGTCGAGCTGTTCAGCGACAACCGTCGTCAGCATTTGCTGTTCGGCACGGTGTTCGCGTTGTTTCTGCTGTGGCTGGTGCGCAGGGATTTCGACACCGGCGTGTCCTACCACTTCATCGGCATGACGGCAGTGACGCTGTTGCTGGACTGGCCGCTGGCGATCGTCGGCGGACTGGTGGCGCAACTGGGACTGGTCTTGTTGGGACGTCAGGATCTGGTGGCTGTCGGGGTTAACGGCGCCTTGTTGATCCTGCTCCCGGTGCTGATCACCGAATGCGTGGCGATCCTGGTCGAGCGTGCGCAGCCGCGCAATCCGTTCGTGTACATCTTCTGCTCCGGCTTTTTCGCCGCCGCGCTGTCGGCGTTGTTCTGCCTGACCCTGAGCCTGACGTTGCTCTGGTACGACGGCCTCTTTGCCATGCCTGAATGGCTGGAGGACTTCATCGGTTACCTGTGGCTGCTGATTTTTCCCGAAGCCTTTATCAACGGCATGGTGGTCAGCGCTTTGGTGGTGTTCTGCCCGGAATGGCTGGAGACCTTCAATCGCACCCGCTACCTTTCGGCGCCGTGGAAGGACGACGATCCCAAGTCTTGATCCACATCAAATCCACCCAGCGCGCGGCATTTCATGCTCGGCCAAATCCCTTCAGGAGCAGCGGCATGAGCGTGTATGAGTGGGCGAGACAGGAAACCCGGCAGAGTCTGGAGATGGCACAGGAGGTGGGGTTCGATCCGGGCCTGAGCCTGCGCGCCTTGCTCAGTGCTGTGGTGCAGCAGAGCAAGGCGGTGCGCAACGCCGAAGACCTGGCCGACGAGTTGCGTTTTCTGGCGGAAAACCTCGACGACGATCAGGACTACGGCTTCATGCGGCCTTGAGCGGGATCAGTGACGTGGGTCGAAATCGCCGGAAAACAGTTCGTCCTCGGCATCCGGGGCCACCGGAATCTTGTGTTCTTCCGACGCCCAGGCACCGAGGTCGATCAGTTTGCAGCGGTCCGAGCAGAACGGCCGGAATTTGTTCTCGGGGGTGAATTCCACGGGGGCGCCACAGGTTGGGCATTCTACGGTTGGGATCTGGCTCATGACTGGCCTCCGGATAAAGTCAGGTAAAAGTGATGCAGGCGCTCGACCTCGCTGTGCAGCCAGGCGAGGTCGCGGTCGTTGACCACCACGTCGTCGGCACGGCTGACGCGGTCTTCGCGGCTGGACTGGGCCTTGAGGATCGCCTGGACTTGCTGTTCGCTGGTCTGGTCACGCTGCAAGGTGCGTTCGATCTGCAGTTGTTGCGGGGCGTCGATCACCAGGATTCGCTGGGTCATCGCGTATTGCCCGGATTCGATCAGCAGCGGCGAGACCAGAATCGCGTAAGGCGATTGTGCCAGCGCCAGGTGATGGGCGATTTCCTCGGCGATCAGCGGATGCAGCAGCGCTTCGAGCCAGCGCCGTTGCTCTGGCACCTCAAAGATCAGTTTGCGCAGGGCCGCACGATCCAGCGTGCCGTCGGCCTGCAACACATCGGGGCCGAAGTGTTCGGCGATCTTCGCCAGCGCCGGGCGGCCCGGTTCGACCACCCAGCGCGCCGCGTGATCGGCGTCCACCACGTGGATGCCAAGATCGATGAAGTGCTGGGCGGCGGCGCTTTTGCCGCTGCCGATGCCGCCGGTCAGGCCGAGAATCCAGGGTTTTTCCACAGGGGTATTCATTTCAAACCGACAAACTGCCAATAGAAGCCGGTTATTTGACCACCCCAGAGCAAGGCAATCCAGCCGGCAATTGCCAGATACGGGCCGAAGGGGATCGGCGTCGAGGTTTTCTGGTCACGCAGCTTGAGCAAAATCACCCCGAGCACGGCGCCCACCAGCGAGGACAGCAGGATAGTCAGCGGCAGAATCTGCCAGCCGCCCCAGGCCCCGAGCAGCGCCAGCAACTTGAAATCGCCGTGACCGATGCCGTCCTTGCCGGTGATCAGTTTGAACAGCCAGAACACCGACCACAGCGCCATGTAACCCAGCACCGCGCCCCACAGGGCATCGTGCAGCGGCACGAACAGCTCGAAGCTGTTGACGATCAATCCCAGCCAGAGCAGTGGCAGCACCAGCACATCGGGCAGCAACTGATGCTCGGTGTCGATCAGGCTCATGGCCAACAGGCCCCAGGTCAGCACGATCAGCAGGCACGCCGGCCAGCCGAACCCCAGGTGCCAGGCGATGAATGCCGAGAGCAGGCCGCAGGCCAGTTCGGTCAGCGGGTAACGCTTGCTGATCGGTGTGCTGCAACTTGAACAACGCCCGCGCAGGAACACGTAACTCAACACCGGGATGTTTTCCCACGCGCGGATCCGATGGCCACAGTGCGGGCACTGCGAGTGCGGCAGCATCAGGTTGTAGGTGGGCAACGGCGCTTCACCAGGCAGCCCCAGCACATCGTGAGCCTGCTGGCGCCATTCACGCTCGAGCATTTTCGGCAGGCGCCAGATCAACACGTTGAGAAAACTGCCGACCACCAGCCCGAGCAGCAGGGCGGTGAAAACAAAGGCCAGTGGGTAGAGACTGAAGAGTTCGTCGATAGGCATGTCAGATCGCTGAGCCGAGTTGGAAGATCGGCAGGTACATCGCCACCACCAGACCGCCGACGATCACCCCGAGCACCACCATGATGAACGGCTCCATCAGGCTGGTGAGGTTGTCGACCATGTTGTCCACTTCGTCCTCATAGAACCCCGCGACCTTGTCGAGCATCTCGTCCAGTGCGCCGGACTCTTCGCCGATGGCGGTCATCTGCACCGCCATGTTCGGAAAGATGCCGGTGGAGCGCATCGAGAAATTCAGCTGCATGCCGGTGGAAACGTCCTGGCGGATGCGCAGCACGGCGCGCTTGAACACCACGTTGCCGGTGGCCCCGGCCACCGAGTCCAGCGCTTCCACCAGCGGCACGCCGGCTGCGAAGGTGGTCGACAGGGTACGGGCAAACCGCGCCACGGCGGACTTGTACATCAGCGTGCCCACCAGCGGCAGCTTGAGAAACCAGGCGTCGCGCCGGTCGCGCAGGGCCTGGGATTTTTTCAGGGCATGGCGGGTGCCGAAAAAACCGGCCACCAGCAAACCGAGAATCGCCCACCACCATTGCTGCATGAATTCGGACAGGCTGATCACCATCAACGTGAAGGCTGGCAGTTCGGCACCGAAGCCAGAGAACACCGACTGAAACTGCGGCACCACCTTGACCAGCAGAATCCCGGTAACCACCGCTGCCACCAGCACCACGGCGGACGGGTAGGTCATGGCCTTCTTGATCTTGGCCTTGAGGCTTTCGCTCTTTTCCTTGTAGGTCGCGACCCGCTCCAGCAGGGTGTCGAGGGCGCCGGACTGCTCGCCGGCATCCACCAGGTTGCAGTACAACTCGTCGAAATATTGCGGGTTCTTGCGCAGCGCGGCCGCGAAACTGTTACCGGCCGCGACCTCCTGTTTCACCTCGTCCACCAGCTTTCGCATGGCCGGGTTTTCGAAGCCTTCGCCAATGATGTCGAATGACTGCAACAGTGGCACGCCAGCCTTCATCATGGTCGCCATCTGCCGGGTGAACAGGGCAATGTCCTGGGCCTTGATGCGCTTGCCGAAGCTCAGCAGCGAGGCGGATTTCTTGCGTACCTTGCCCGGGTTGATGCCTTGCTTGCGCAATTGGGCCTTGACCAGTGCGGGGTTCTGGCCGCTCAGCTCGCCGGTCACCTTGCTGCCTTTGCGGTCCGTGCCTTCCCAGGCGTAGACACTGATTTTCGCTGCCTTGACCGCCATGTTCAGTCCTTGGTGACCCGGTTGATTTCTTCAAGGCTGGTGATGCCTTGCATGGCCTTGATCAGGCCCGAGGTGCGCAGGTCGTTGAAGCCGTCCCGGCGCATCTGGGTATCGATTTCCAGTGAGTTGCCCTCGGCCATGATCAGCCGTTGCAGCTCGGGGGTGTTCTTCACCACTTCATAAATCCCCACGCGACCCTTGTACCCGCCGTTGCAGTGATCGCAACCGGCGGGCTCATAGATCGTGAAATGGCCGATGCGTTCCTCGGGGAAACCTTCCTTGATCAGGGTCTCCCGGGGGATCTCGATGGGTTTCTTGCAGTGGCTGCAGAGTTTTCGCGCCAGACGCTGGGCAATGATCAGGCTCACCGAGGTCGCGATGTTGAAACCGGGAATGCCCATGTTGTGCAGGCGGGTCAGCGTTTCCGCTGCGCTGTTGGTGTGCAGGGTAGACAACACGAGGTGCCCGGTCTGGGCGGCCTTGATCGCGATTTCGGCGGTTTCGAGGTCGCGGATCTCGCCGACCATGATCACGTCCGGGTCCTGACGCAGGAACGAGCGCAGGGCCTGGGCGAAGTCCAACCCTTGGCGTGGATTGACGTTGACCTGGTTGATGCCTTCCATGTTGATCTCCACCGGGTCTTCGGCGGTAGAAATGTTGATGTCGACGGTATTGAGGATGTTCAGCCCGGTGTACAGCGACACGGTCTTGCCCGAGCCGGTGGGGCCGGTCACCAGAATCATGCCTTGCGGCTGCTTAAGGGCGGCCATGTACAGGTCTTTCTGCTCCGGCTCGTAGCCGAGGGCATCGATGCCGATCTGGGCGCTGGACGGGTCGAGGATCCGCATCACCACTTTCTCGCCCCAGAGCGTGGGCAGGGTGTTGACCCGGAAATCGATCGATTTGCTCTTCGACAGGCGCATCTTGATCCGCCCGTCCTGAGGTTTGCGCCGCTCCGAAATGTCGAGGCTGGCCATGACCTTCAGGCGCGCGGCAATGCGCCCGGCGAGCTGAATCGGCGGCTTGGCCACTTCCCGCAGAATGCCGTCGGTGCGCACCCGCACCCGGTAGTTCTTTTCGTAAGGTTCGAAATGCAGGTCGGACGAGCCGCTCTTGATCGCGTCCAGCAGCATCTTGTGTACGAAGCGCACCACCGGGGCATCGTCGGCGTCGATTCCGCCGAGCGTGTCCTGCTTGCTGTCGTCGACCGACTCGATGTCCAGCCCGTCGAGGTCGACATCGGCCATTTCCTCCAGACCGGTGGCGTGGGTGTCGAAGAATTTTTCAATGGCGTCGGTGAGCTTGTCGTCCTCGACCAGAATGGCTTCGGTGCTCAGCCCGGTGCTGAACTGAATGTCATTGATCGCCTGATGATTGCTCGGGTCGGAAATCCCCACGAACAGTTTGTTGCCGCGCCGCCAGAGGGGCAGGGCGTGGTGCTGGCGCACCAGTTTTTCACTGACCAGGCCCTTGGGCTGGGTTTCCTTGTCGAGACAGTTGAGGTCGAGAAATGCCATGCCGAAATGCTCCGAGGCTATTTCGGCGACCTGCCAGCTCTTCACCAGTTTGTTCTGCACCAGGTAACTGACCAGCGACAGGCGATTGCGCTGCGCCTGTTGCCAGGCTTGCTGGGCACTCTTTTCCGTGAGCAATTCAGCCTGGACCAGTTGTTTGGCCAGACCGCTCAAAGCGATGTCATTCATGGGGTTTCCACATGCTTGCCGTTCATGACTTATAGCCTAGTCAAGTGACAGCGCCAAACACGCGGGGTGCAGGTGACAAAAAGTGTCAGATAGTGCGGTTACGGGTTGTAGGAATCGGCACGACGTCCGGTTCATACCCAGCAGGCCCGGGCTGCGAGCGCTTGGCACGGGCTGTGCTGAGTCCTGTTCAGATCATGAGATTCCGACTCATGCATGGAGCGTGTCTATGAAGAAACAACAAGGTTTCACTCTGATCGAGCTGCTGATCGTTGTGGCGATCATCGGTATTCTCGCGACTGTGGCGCTGCCGCAGTACTCCAAATACCAGGCGCGGTCGAAGGTGACGGCGGGGCTGGCCGAGATCTCGGCGATGAAAGTGCCGTTCGAAGACATCATCAATCAAGGAACGAACCCCACACTGGCTGCCGTTAAAGGCGATGCGGGCACTACCACCTCGAACTGTGCGCTGACCGCCTCGGGCACCGCTGCTGATGGAGCGGGCAGCATCGTTTGTACGCTGGCCAATGCGCCAGCACCCGTGGTGGGCAAAACCATCACGCTCACGCGTACTGCTGCCAACGGCTGGTCGTGTGCAACGACCGTTGCGCCGGACTACTCCCCTAAAGGCTGTGCAGCAAGCGGTACCTGATCCGCTTGGAAGTCCGAATGATGCCCCGCACTGCGGGGCATTTTCGTTATGTCGACTACCTGGCAAAAGCTTCAATAATTTCAGCGTGTTAGGAACTTTCCGAAAAGCCGCAACTTGCATGTAGATATTTCACCGGTCATGCAATTTGCATGATTCCGAAAATATTCATAGTTTTTAAGTTATTGATTTATAAGGATTTATTAAGATTTTAAAAGTTGGCACAGCGTTCGCAATATCTCCAGTAACCCTGCTGACAAGACAACCAGCAGACTTTCCAGAAAAACAGGAGTTACTCGTATGAAGAAGTTCGCTATCACTGCCGCTGCTGCTACCGCGCTGACCCTGACCATGGCTTCCGGTGCATTTGCTCAATCGACTCAGGCCACTCAGGCGCCAATGACCCTGGCTGCCGGTGAAGTCACCAAGGCTAAAGAAGCTACTTCCGATACCTGGATCACTACCAAAGTCAAAAGCGACCTGGTAACCGAAAAAGGCATTCCTGGTACCGACATCAAAGTCGAAACCAACAAAGGTGTGGTTTCGCTGTCCTCTGAGGTCGCCATCACCGAAGCCCAGAAAACCACCGCAGTGAACATCACCAAGAAAATCAAAGGCGTGAAAGCGGTCTCCGCTGACGGCCTGAAAGCCGAGTAAGGCAAGACTTCTCGCCTGAACCGGGAGAAGACGCGACAGGCGGGCCGAGCAATACGTCTGCCGCACTTTAGAGTTCATGCGACCGGCCACAAGGATTGTGGCCATTACAGGCCCCGGCACATGTGTCGGGGCCTGTTCTATTTCAGGGGCAGGAAAAGTACGGAGGTCAGTTGCCGCGCTTGCTGTTGATCTGTTTCAGGCGATTGCCTTCAAAGCGCAGGTATTGATACATGCCGTTGCTCGGGCCGTAGGTCCACTCTTCGACCTGAAACTCTTCGCGACGGTTGGCGCTGCGCTTGTAACCGAGCAGATCGCGACTGACCGGCTCACCGCATTTTTGCAGCACCTCGCTGGCGCGGTCGCCGAGGCTCACCAGTTGGCTGCCGCAGCGCAGGGTATCGGACGCCGCAGCCTGGCTGGCGATCAACGCCAGCCCCAGTGCAGCCAGCCATTTGCAGTTCATCACTCGGCATCCAGATGCATTTGCGTCACCACCCGGCCGTCACTTTCCGCTTCGCCGAGATTGGCGTCGATGAAGTACACGCGATCGTCGGCCAGCTGGCCCTTGTCCACCAGGTAATCCTTGATGCTGCTGGCCCGGTCCTGACCGAGCTGGCGCAGCAGCACGTCGCTGGAGCTCCAGAACTTGATCACATCGGCGCGCATTTTCGCGGTGCGTTCTTCCTTGCCCAGATCCTTCCATTCGGCCGGGGGCTGGGTTTTCAGACGGGTGCGATAAATGCCCTCAAGCAGCGGGCCTTTTTCGTTATCCGGTACCTGGATCAGCGAAGCCTGAGCCGGCACCTTGTCGCCCCGGCGCTGGAGCATCTTGTAGTAGTTGTACTGGTATTCACGTTCCAGGCGCTGTTCGGCGAGCAACGGACCGTCACTGCTTTTTGCCGCGGTGCCTTCGATTTCCAGGCGCAGGGCCGGCCGCTCCTTCAGCGCTTGCGACAGTTTCACCAGCGCCGCTTCGGCATCTTTGCTCAGATCGCTGGAACCCGGTGCGAAGGACACGGTGCCGAGGTCTTCCGAGCCACCACCGCTGACCAGCCCGCCAATCAGCTTGAACGGTGCGGCGGCGGCCTTGACGATCAGGTTGCGCAGGGTCTGCCAGACAATCGGCATCACGCTGAACTGCGGGTTGTTCAGGTCGCCGGTGACCGGCAGCTCGATGGAGATCTTGCCGTCGACGTCCTTGAGCAGGGCGATCGCCAGTTTCAGCGGCAGGCTCACGGCATCCGGGCTGTCGACTTTCTCACCCAGTTGCAGCTGCTCGACCACCACCTTGTTCTCCGCCTTGAGCTGGCCTTTGGTGATCAGGTAATGCAGGTCGAGGTTGAGCCGGCCCTTGCGGATCCGGTAGCCGGCGAACTTGCCGGAGTAGGGGGTCAGGGTGGTCAGTTCGACCCGTTTGAAACTGGTGGCGATGTCGAGGCTGGCCATCGGATCGAACGGGTTGACCGCGCCCTTGATGGTCACCGGCGCATAGCGGTCGACCTTGCCTTTGACGTCGACGCTGGCGGGCTTCGCCTGACGGCTGTCGATGGTGCCGATCTGGCCGTTGAGCTGCTGGATCGCGGTGGCAAAGTTCGGGGTCAGGCTGAAGTCGGCGAAGTTGGCCGAGCCGTCATTGATCGCGATGCCACCAATGTGAATGCCCAGAGGTTTGTCATTGCTCGCCGGTTTCGCCGCGGCGGTCTTTGCCCCGGAATCCGCCGGTTGCGGGATCAGAAGGTCGTCGATGTTGGTGGTGCGGTCATCGTTGATCATGAACCGCGCATACGGCTGGAACAGGTTGACCTTGTCGATCGACAGGCTGTCGCCGTGCTGATAGTTCAGGCCTTCGACCACCACTTGCTGCCACTTGAGGAAATCGCGGGTTTTCAGGGTGTCGAGGGTGTGCAGTTGATCGACCTGAGCGCGACCGGTGACGCTGAGGGCCAGCGGGTCAGTGCTTTTCAGGTTCACTTTCAGGTCGCTGCCGAGCATGCCGCTGCGCAGTTCGAGGCGAATGAACGGGTTAATGTAGGACTGCGCGACCCGCAGGTCGATGTCCTGGGTTTTCACGTTGAGCTGCGCGGTGACCGGGGCCAGATTGACCACACCGTCGGCGCTGATTTTCCCTTGCTTGCCAAGGCCAGTGTCGAGTTTGAGGTTGAAAGGCGAGCCGTTGAGGCTGTCGAAATTCTGCAGATCGACGTTCAGCGGGGTGACATCCAGGGTGACTTCGGGCTTCGCCGAGCGGTCGGCCAGATGCACTTTGTAGTCACGCAGTTGCACGTCCTTGAGCAGCACCTGCCATGGCTTGCTCGGCGCGGTCGGCTCGGGTTTCGGCGAGTCGGCGGCGGCCGGGGTGCTTTTCGGTTCCGCCGCCGCTTTGGCGGCAGGTTTGGACGGTTGGCTGGCAAACAGTTTCTGCCAGTCCAGTTGTCCATCCGCTTCAAGCGCAGCCCAGGTTTCCAGTTTCTGGCTGCGGATCTTGCCGACCACCACTTGCTGTTTGGCCAGGTCCACGGTGGTGTCGCTGACGTCGAGACGCTCGAGTTTCGCCAGTTGACGTCCGTCCGGCGCCTTGATCGCGAACGGCGCGATGTTGACCGCCACGTTGCTCAGCAGCAGTTCGGTTTCCTTGGACAGGTTGAGCTTGTAGTCGGTGCTCAGGCTGACGACACCTTCTTCCAGCACCAGTGGCACAGCGTCGCGCACGTAAGGCCAGAAGGCTTTCATCTTGCCGTCGGTGATCTTGAGGGTGCCTTCGGAGGCGATCGGAACCAGGCTGAAATTGCCTTTCCAGTCGATCTGCCCACCGGCCGGGCCGATCGCGACGAGGGTCATGTCGGCGTTGTCTTCAGGCAGGGTGCTGAGGTTTTTCAGCTCGAAATCGAGCTTGTCGTAAACGAATTCGATCGGCTCGCTGGGGCGCGCATCCACGAAGTGCAGGTTGCCGCCGGCCAGCTGGATCCGGTCGATGCGCAGTGGAAAGGGTTTGGCGTCGGGATCGGCCGGGGTGGGCTCGCTGGCCGGGAGCTTGAACAGACCGAGAAGATTGAGCTGACCGTCCTTGGCAAACAGGATCTCGGTTTTGGATTTTTCCAGTTCGATATCGGACAGATGCAGGGCTTTGGTCCACAGGCTGTCGAGTTGCAGGTTGGCGTACAACCGTTCGAAGCCGACCTGTTCTTTGCCCGGCTCGCCGATCACCAGACCCCACAGCGTGAGTTCAAGGCTGAACGGGTTGAGTTCGATGCGCTGCAGATGCGCCGGCACCGTGGCGTAGTTGGCCAGTTGCTGATTTACCACCCTGAGCGCAATGCCCGGCAAAATCAGGAACCCCAGCAGGCTGTAGAGGGCCAGGGCAGTCAACAGGGCGCCAATCGCGCGAATCAATCCTTTGGGCATGTGCGGCTTCATCTGTCTGAATCGGAGTGCCTTGGAGTATGGCACGCGATTCCGGTTCCGAAGTACATCGCGCGAGACAGGATTGTTCAGATTTGTCTGCAATTTCTGTAGGAGCTTCCGAAGGCTGCTCCTGCAGAGGTAAAGATCAGAGCTGCAGAATCAGTGTCTTCAACGGCGGTTGTTGATCCCGCGAAGGGAAGTCGGCACCTGGCGTCATCACGCTCCATTCACGCACCGGCCGCCCGGCTTTTTCGGCGCAGCGCAGCACCTGTTCGCGCCAGTCATCCATGCTGACTTTCGCCAGATTGTTGCAGCAGATCAGCACGCCATTCTCGGCGGTGGTCAGCAAGGCCGGCTTGAGCAGACTTTGATAATCGCGCAGCAGGTCGACGGTGCCGAACGCGCTCTTGGCCCATGCGGGCGGGTCTAGCAGCACCAGATCGTACTGGCGCTGTTCGAGGCGTTGATAGCTTGGCAGTTTCTGCCCGCGACGCTGGCTGATCGGCAGGCCGGCCAGTTGGCGGATCGCCGGGAAGTAGTCGGACTGGATGAATTCCATGGTCGGCAGTTGCGGGTTGAGCTGACCGTTCTCGCGCCCCACTGCCAGATTGCCCTCGGCGAAATCCAGGTTGCACACTTCGCGCGCCCCGCCGGCCGCTGCGCTCAGACCGACGCCGCAGGTGTAGGCAAACAGGTTGAGCACGCTTTTGCCCTTGGCGTGATCCTTGACCCAGCCGCGGGTGTTGCGCAGGTCGAGGAACAGCAGCGGATCCTGCCCGGCGTGGCGTCCGCGCACACGATAATTCAGGCCCCATTCGTGGCCGACCAGATCGGCCAGCGCCGCGTCGTCGGCGCGGTAGACGCTGTCTTCACGATCGATCCGCGAGTTGCCACGGGAGCGGTCGTTGTAGACCAGCAGGGTTTCAAGGCCCAGGGTCTGGTTGACCATGGCGTGCAGTTGCAGCAGGTCTTCGCGCGCCAGGGTCTGGTGGAAACTTTGCACCATCAGTTGCGGGCCGTAGCGGTCGATGGTCAGGCCGCCGGCGCCTTCCTGGCTGCCGTGGAACAGCCGGTAGCAGTCGGTGCCTTGGCGGTGCAGCTCGGCGAGCAGTTCCTGGCGTTGATCGAGGGCGGCGCGCAGCGCCAGGTTCAAGGAAGACATGCGGGCGCCTTGCTGGAGGGAATCGGGGCGCGGGAGTTTAGCAGCAACTCGGCTGCAAGCGGCGAGCTTCAAGCTTGAGGCTCGCCGCTTGCAACTGCGCTTACTGGTTCAGGCGTTTGTCTATCAAGCCCTGCACCACGCTCGGATCCGCCAGCGTCGAGGTGTCGCCAAGACTGTCGAGTTCGTTGCAGGCGATCTTGCGCAGGATCCGCCGCATGATCTTGCCCGAGCGGGTTTTCGGCAGGGCCGAGGCCCACTGAATCAGGTCCGGTTTGGCGAAGCTGCCGATTTCCTTGCTGACGTGGGCCAGCAGTTCTTTCTTCAGTTCATCGTTGGGTTCGGTGCCATTCATCGGTGTGACGAACGCATAAATCCCCTGGCCTTTGACATCGTGGGGATAACCGACAACGGCGGCCTCAGCGATGCTGTCGTGCAGCACCAGCGCGCTCTCCACTTCGGCGGTACCGATGCGATGGCCGGAGACATTGATCACGTCGTCGATGCGCCCGGTGATCCAGTAATCGCCGTCCTCGTCGCGGCGGGCGCCGTCGCCGGTGAAGTAGTAACCGGGATAGGGCTTGAAGTAGGTGTCGACCATGCGCTGCGGATCGCCGTAGACGCTGCGGATCTGTGCCGGCCAGCTCGACTTGATCGCGAGCACGCCGCTGCCGGCGCCCTTGATTTCCTTGCCGTGCTCATCGAGCAGCACCGGTTGCACGCCGAACATCGGCCGGGTGGCGCAACCCGGTTTGATCCGTTGGGCGCTGACCAGCGGGCTGAGCATGATGCCGCCGGTTTCGGTCTGCCACCACGTATCGACTATCGGGCAGCGTTGTTCGCCGACCACGTTGAAATACCATTCCCACGCTTCCGGGTTGATCGGCTCACCGACACTGCCGAGCAATCTGAGGCTTTGTCGCGAAGTTTCCTGCAAGGGCCCGGCGCCTTCACGCATCAACGCGCGCAGGGCAGTGGGGGCGGTGTAGAAAATGTTGACCTTGTGTTTGTCGATCACCTGCCAGAAACGCGAAGTGCTCGGGTAGCTCGGCACGCCTTCGAAAATCAGGGTGGTGGCGCCGTTGGCCAGCGGGCCGTAGACGATATAGCTGTGGCCGGTAACCCAGCCGACGTCGGCGGTGCACCAGAACACTTCGCCGTCGCGGTAGTCGAGGACGTACTTGAAGGTCATCGCCGCCTGCAGCAGGTAACCGCCGGTGGTGTGCAACACGCCCTTGGGTTTGCCGGTGCTGCCGGAGGTGTAGAGGATGAACAGCGGGTCTTCGGCGTCCATCGGTTCCGGCGGGCAATCGTCGCTGACGTCGCGCACGGCCTGGTGATACCAGAGGTCGCGGCCTTCGACCCAGTCGACTTTGTTCTGGGTACGCTCGACCACCACGACGGTGCTGACATTCGGGCAACTCTGCAAAGCCTTGTCGACGTTCTGTTTCAGCGGCACGAATTTGCCACCGCGCACGCCCTCGTCGGCGGTGATCACGGTGCGGCAGTCGGCGTCGAGAATGCGGTCGCGCAATGAGTCCGGGGAGAAACCGCCAAACACTACCGAGTGAATCGCGCCGATCCGTGCGCAGGCGAGCATGGCGTAGGCGGCTTCGGGGATCATCGGCATGTAAATGCACACCCGGTCGCCTTTTTTCACGCCACGGCTTTTCAGCACGTTGGCCAGGCGGCAGACGTGGTGATGGAGTTTGCTGTAGGTGATTTGCGTCGACTCGGCCGGGTCGTCGCCTTCCCAGAGGATGGCGGTCTGATCGCCGTGCGTTTCCAGATGGCGGTCGATGCAGTTGTAGCTGACGTTCAGCTTGCCACCGGCAAACCAGGCGGCGTCGCCGGTCTTCAGGTCATAGCGCTGGACGGTCTGCCACGGCGTGCTCCAGTCGAGGAAGCGGGTGGCCTGTTCGGCCCAGAAGGTGCTGGGGTGTTCAATGGATTCGCGGTACAGGCGCTGGTAGTCGTCCTGACTCAACTGTGCAGCCCGGCGGACGGCATCGGCTTTGGGGAACGTGCTGATATCGAACATGACGGTTCCTTATTCTTGTTGTGCGACAAGGATAAAGATGCGCCGAGAGCCGAGAGGGTTCAATACCTGTAAACAAACACCCCCTCATGGCGAGGGGGTGTGTTCAGGGCAGGATCAGCCGCGGTGACGGCCGCGGAAGTAGTTGATCAGGCCTTGGGTGGACGGGTCTTCAGCGGCGGTTTCTTCGCTGCCGACCAGACGGTTGTACACGCCTTTGCCCAGTTCCTTGCCCAGTTCCACGCCCCACTGGTCGAAGGCGTTGATGCCCCAGACCACGCTTTGCACGAAGACTTTGTGTTCGTACATCGCCACCAGTGCGCCGAGACGACGCGGGCTGATGCGCTCGACCACCAGGGTGTTGCTCGGACGGTTGCCCGGGATCACCTTGTGCGGTGCGAGTTTCTGCACCTGGTCTTCGCTCATGCCTTTGTCGCGCAGTTCCGCTTCGGCTTCCGGCAGGGTCTTGCCGAGCATCAGCGCCTGGCTCTGCGACAGGCAGTTGGCGTACAGCCACTGGTGGTGGTCGGAGACCGGGTTGAAGCTGACGATCGGCACGATGAAGTCGGCCGGGATCAGTTGGGTGCCTTGGTGCAGCAACTGGTGATAAGCGTGCTGACCGTTGCAGCCGACGCCGCCCCAGATCACCGGGCCAGTGTCGGTCGACACCGGGGTGCCGTCCTGACGTACGCTCTTGCCGTTGGATTCCATGTCCAGCTGTTGCAAGTGCTTGGTGATGTTACGCAGGTAGTGGTCGTACGGCAGGATCGCGTGGCTTTGCGCGCCCCAGAAGTTGCCGTACCACACGCCGAGCAGGGCCAGCAGCACCGGCATGTTCTGTTCGAACGGCGCGCTCTGGAAATGCTGGTCCATGGTGTAGGCACCGGACAGCAGTTCCTTGAAGTTGGACATGCCGATGGCCAGCGCGATTGGCAGGCCGATGGCCGACCACAGCGAGTAACGACCGCCGACCCAGTCCCACATCGGGAAGATGTTCTCTTCGCGGATACCGAAGGCCACGGCTGCCGCGTTGTTGCTCGATACGGCGATGAAGTGGCGATACAGCTCGGCTTCCGAACCACCCTGAGCCAGGTACCAGGCGCGTGCGGCCTGAGCGTTTTTCAGGGTTTCGAGGGTGTTGAACGACTTCGAGGAAACGATGAACAGCGTGGTCTCGGCGCGCAGTTTTTGCGTCAGCTCGTGGAATTCGCTGCCGTCGATGTTCGCCAGGTAATGGCAACGCACGCCTTTCTGGGCGTAGGACAGCAGGGCTTCGGAAACCAGCTCGGGGCCGAGGAACGAGCCACCGATGCCGATGTTCACAACGTCGGTGATCGGCTTCTCGGTGTAACCACGCCACAGACCGTCGTGGATGCGGCCCACGAGATCGGTGATCTGGTTCAGCACCTTGTGTACTTCAGGCATCACGTTGACGCCGTTGACCGACAGCTTGTCGCCGACCGGGCGACGCAGGGCGGTGTGCAGCGCCGGGCGGCCTTCGGAGGAGTTGACGATTTCACCGTCGAACAGCGCCTTGATCGCGCCCTTGAGATCGACTTCGTTGGCCAGACCCACCAGCAGGTTGCGGGTCTCGGCGTTGATCAGATTCTTCGAATAGTCGAGAAACAGTCCGCAGCTGCTGAGAGTGAACTGATTGAAGCGCTGCGGATCGGCGTTGAAGGCTTCGCGCATGCTGAAATCCTGCATGGCTTGGCGGTGATCTTTCAACGCTTGCCAGGCAGGCAGAGCGGTAACGTCATGAGGAGTGCGGTAGTACGCCATCGCTGCGGTTTTCCTTTTTACTTGAACGGCCTTTTGAACTCTGAAAAGACCTCCCCGCCATGTTTGGGCGAGGGGGCAACTGCGTCGACACGATTACTTTGGCGCAGGGCGAATACAGTAAACCCAGCGCCGCGATCTGTCTTGGCTTTGTCTGACCTGTTTTCGGTACTTTTTTAACATTGATAACAGACGGGGCCGACAGACGGCGAGTAATGCGAGCAAGTCCCTGCTTATCGCGTGGCGTCGAACGGCAGGAAGTTTGCCCGATGGGCAGGTGCTCAGCAATACGGTCTGGAAGTGCGTGCAGACGCTGTGGGAGCGGGGTTGCTCCCACAGCGTTTGCCGGTGTTCAGGCGGGGGTATCGAGATTCAGATGCAGGTTGTCGATCAACCGGGTGGTGCCGAGGAAGGCCGCGACCAGAATCACCAGATCGCGATCCTCCGCCGTTGCCGGACGCAGGGTCAGGGCGTGGCGGATTTCCAGGTAGTCCGGACGCAGGCCGGCGGCTTCCAGTTGCTGGCGTTGCGCCTGGATCAGGGCAGGGAAGTCGCGCTCGCCTTGCTTGATCGACTCGGCAATGCTGCTCAGGGTGCGATAGACCACCGGCGCCACGGCGCGCTGTTCTTCACTGAGGAATCCGTTGCGCGACGACAGCGCCAGACCGTCGGCGGCGCGTACGGTCGGCTCGCCAATGATCTGGATCGGCATGTTCAGGTCGTGCACCAGCGCGCGGATCACCGCCAGTTGCTGGAAGTCTTTCTGGCCGAAGATCGCCAGGTCCGGCTGGACCATGTTGAACAGCTTGCTGACCACCGTCGCCACGCCTTCGAAGTGCCCCGGACGGCTGGCGCCGCACAGGCCTTCGGAGAGTTGCGGCACGCTGACCCGGGTCTGTCCGGCCATGCCGTCGGGGTACATTTCCTCGACGGTCGGGGCGAACAGCAGATCGCATCCGGCTTCCAGCAGTTTTTCCTGATCCGCCGCCAGGGTGCGCGGGTACTTGTCGAGGTCTTCGCCGGCGCCGAACTGCAGCGGGTTGACGAAAATGCTCGCGACCACGAAGTCCACACGCTGGGTGGCCTTGGTGATCAGGGCAATGTGGCCGCTGTGCAGGTTGCCCATGGTCGGCACGAAGCCGATGCGCTTGCCTTCACTGCGGGCGCGCGCCACGGCGGCGCGCAGTTCACGTACGGTTTTGACGGTGTTCATGCAGAGAATCCGTGTTCGATCCCGGGGAAAGTGGTGGCTTTGACTTCACTGACGTAAGCCTTCAGCGCGGACTGGATGCTGTCCTGACCCTGCATGAAGTTCTTCACGAATTTCGGCACACGTCCGCTGATCGACAGGCCGAGCATGTCGTGCAGTACCAGCACCTGACCGTCGGTGTCGCTGCCGGCGCCAATGCCGATCACCGGGATTTTCACGGCCTGGCTGATTTCAGCCGCCAGTTCGCTCGGCACGCATTCGAGCAGCAGCATGGCTGCACCGGCCTGCTCCAGCGAGATCGCGTCGGCGCGCATCTGGCGTGCCTGGTTCTCGTTGCGGCCTTGCACTTTATAGCCACCGAGAATGTTCACGGCTTGCGGGGTCAGGCCCATGTGGGCGCAGACCGGCACACCGCGTTCGGCCAGCAGGCGGATCGAGTCCGCCAGCCACAAGGCGCCTTCGACCTTGACCATGTGTGCGCCGGCCTGCATCAGCTGGGCGCTGTTGGTCATGGTTTGCTCGAGGGTGGCGTTGGCCATGAACGGCAGGTCGGCCAGGATCAGGGCATCAGAGTTGCCGCGTTTGACGCTGGCAACGTGGTAGGCCATTTCTGCGGTGGTCACCGGCAGGGTGCTGTCGTGACCCTGCAGGACCATGCCGAGGGAGTCGCCCACCAGCAGCACTTCGACACCGGCCTCGTTGCAGGCGTGGGCGAAGGTCGCGTCATAGCAGGTCAGCATGGTGATCTTTTCACCTTTCTGCTTGAGGCTCTGGAGCGTGGTCAGGGTGATGGCTGGCATGTAAGAAATCCTCGTTCAGGCGCTTTGGAAACTACTGCGAGTAACGCGCGTGATTCGTCATCTACTCAGGCGCACGCTCTTTTGTCGTGCTTATAAGGCCTGGATTGCGCCCTTGTATGCCGGGTTGGCGGCAGCGGGACGCCTATAGTCGTGATGAGGCCTCAGGAAGTCAATTGCATGTGTTACCGCATTGTTACGAGGGGAGTGTTACCGGCGTTACTGATGCGATTCAGCGGGCCGGCGGGCCTGATCGGCGGGTTTTTTGTCCTACAAGAAAGCAAAATGCGGGAGCCGGTTGGCTCCCGCATCAGCGGTGTGTGTCAGGCGTTAGAGAGGCGTTCGAGGCCGACGAACGGGCAGGCTGCGAGAAGATCGGCAAGGGTGCGGCCATCGGCCAGACGCAGATCTTCGGGCGCCAGTTCGGCCAGGGGATAGAGAACGAACGCGCGTTCCTGCATGTGGTAATGCGGGACTTTCAGGCGCTGCTCGTCGATCAGGCGATCACCGAACAGCAGAATGTCCAGATCCAGCGTGCGTGGGCCCCAGCGCTCCAGGCGTTCGCGGCCCTGACCGTTTTCGATCGCCTGCAAGGCATCGAGCAGATCCAGCGGGGCAAGCGCGCTATCGAGTGCGGCGACCGCGTTGGTGTAACGCGGTTGGCCCGGCAGTAGCGAGTCGCTTTGGTAGAAGGCAGACACACCGACCAGTTCGGTGTCGGGCAATTGCCCCAGCGCGTCGACCGCGCTGCGCAGTTGTTCGGCCGGGTCAGCCAGGTTGCTGCCCATGCCGATGTAGATGCGTTCCATGCCTTATTCGCCCGTGGCGCTCGGTGCGCCAGCGCGTTTGCGTTTGGAACCGCTGCTGCGGCGACGCTTGCGCGGTGCGCCACTGGCGTCATCACCCTTACCGCTGAGGTCACGGATCATGTCGCGACGTTCGCTGTCGTTGGCGTCCTGATAATCGGTCCACCATTCGCCGAGGCCATCGGTCTGCTCACCGGCGCTCTCACGCAGCAGCAGGAAATCGTAGCCGGCGCGGAAGCGCGGATTGTCCAGCAGCAGATCGGCGCGTTTGCCGCTGCGGCGTGGCAGGCGTTCCTGCATGTCCCAGATCTCGCGGATCGGCATGGTGAAACGTTTTGGAATCGCGATGCGCTGGCACTGTTCGGCGATCAGTTCGTGAGCGCCTTCCTGCATGGCCGGAATCGGCGGCATGCCGCGCTCTTGCAGACGCAACACGCGGGCCGGCAGGGCAGGCCACAGCAGCGCGGCGAACAGGAACGCCGGGGTTACCGGTTTGTTCTGCTTGATCCGCAGGTCGGTGTTGGTAAGTGCTTCGCTGATCAGCGTGTGGGTGTATTCCGGGTTGTGTTCCAGCGCATCGGCACTGGCCGGGAACAGCGGCGCGAACAGTTGCAGGTCGACCAGCATTTCGAAGGTGATGGCACCGTGGCCGGAGAGGAACAGCTTGAGCACTTCCTCGAACAGACGGGCCGACGGAATCTCGCGCAGCATCGGCGCCAGTTCACGAATCGGCTGGACGGTGTGCTTCTCGATACCGAAATTGAGCTTGGCGGCGAAACGCACGGCCCGCAGCATCCGCACCGGGTCTTCCTGGTAACGTTGCTTCGGGTCGCCGATCAGGCGGATCAGGTGATTGCGGATGTCGTGCACGCCGTTGGCGTAGTCGAGGATGCGCTCGCTGACCGGATCGTAATACAGGGCGTTGATGGTGAAGTCGCGGCGTTGCGCGTCTTCTTCCAGGGTGCCGTAGACGTTGTCGCGCAGAATGCGCCCGCTCTCGTTGCGCGAAGACTGGTTGCTGTCTTCGTCGTCTTCGTTTTGCGGGTGATTGGCGCGGAAGGTCGCGACTTCAATGATTTCGCGACCGAAATGGATATGTACCAGCTTGAAGCGGCGGCCGATGATCCGCGCATTGCGGAATTCGGCGCGAACCTGCTCGGGGGTGGCGCTGGTGGCGACGTCGAAGTCTTTGGGCGTGATGCCCAGCAGCATGTCTCGCACGCAACCGCCAACCAGGTAGGCCTGGTAGCCGGCGCCCTGCAGACGTTCGACGATGTTGACCGCGTAACGGCTGAATTGCGCCTTCTGCAGCGAATGTTGGCCGCTGTTGAGGACTTCAGGCGTGCTACGGATGTGTTGCGTACGACGCAGGGGAGTTCGGAATGACTGGAACAGCTTCTTCAGCATGGGATGCACTGTTTGAAGGAATGTTCGGCCATACCAGAGAATGACCGCATGATGGGCCGGGATTCTAGCATTTAGTCGAGGGATGGTGTAGGACGCTGCCGTTTTGCGCTGCAAGCCGCAGGCTAGAGGGGGTGAAGATGCGTCAGAAGGGGGGGATTTGCCGTAAAGGAGAAACTACAAGGGGAGCCGAAGCTCCCCAAGAAGTAGTTGCGTGCTCTTTTTATTATTGATTCGGGCTTCTTGTTTTTGTTGAGTGCCCTCGCCATGAAGCTTTTCCTTCATGGCCCTCCCAATCGGGAGCCAAGAGCAAACGGATTGCTTTGGTCGCTGTGTTGCAGTGATCTTGCGATCCAACCAGTACAGGCTCTGTCTTAAGACAGTTTTTGTTGTTCTCGGCCTGGTCGTGGGGCTAGCCCCAAATACAACGCCTCTCCAAAAGAATCAGTTAGCTGCGCCTCTCGCCGTCTTGTTTTTATTGTGCGTGAGTCGATTCGTCTTATTTTTATTGTCTTGTGCATTGCTTGTTATTGTTCTTGTACCAAACATATAGCAGGTGCCGTGCCAACTTTTGCGAACCCCAATAAAACAAGGGGTTAGGTCGATATAACCGTTTTCGCAAGGCGAAAAAAAGCCGGGGTTTCGTTACCGATAACCCCGGCTTCTGTTACGTGAAAAGACTGAGGTAACAGTTTTTTCACATCCTCAACCGTTACCCGCCCACTCGACAGGTAACGTTCAGCTCTCGCTGGCGACCCCGGTCTTGCGCCGTGGAATGCCCAGACGCTGACGACGCTCCCACAGGCATTTGCGGCTGACGCCCAGTTTGCGCGCCAGTTCGGTCTCGGTCATGTGGTCCTGATGCTCGAGTACGAAATGCTGGAAGTAGTCTTCCAGTGACAGGTCTTCGGTCGGCTCGTGGCTGCTGTTGCTGGCGTTACCGGCCGTTTGCGCCGGCAGGCCGATGAATTCGTCGTCCTCCAGGTCGCCCAGCTCGATGTCGATGCCCAGCAGGTCGGCAGAAATTTCCGGGCTTTCGCTCAGAATCACGGCGCGCTCGACGGCGTTTTCCAGCTCCCGCACGTTACCCGGCCAGGAATAGTGCCGGATCGCCTGTTCGGCATCGGCGGCAAATTTCAGGTCGGTGCGGTTGATGCGGGCGCTCTGACGAGCAAGGAACGCATTGGCGATTTCGTTGACGTCGGCGCCACGCTCGCGCAGGGCCGGCAGTTTCAACGCGATCACATGGAGGCGGTAGTACAAGTCTTCACGGAACTGGCCGATTTTCGCCAGGCTCTTGAGGTCCCGGTGGGTCGCGGCGATCAACCGGACATCGACCTTCTGCGACTGGACCGAGCCCACCCGGCGAATTTCGCCTTCCTGCAATACGCGCAGCAAACGAGCCTGGGCTTCCAGTGGCAATTCACCGATCTCGTCGAGGAACAGCGTGCCGCCGTCCGCCGCTTCCACCAGACCGGCGCGACCGGCGCTGGCACCGGTGAACGCACCTTTCTCGTGACCGAACAGTTCGGACTCGATCAGGCTTTCCGGAATGGCTGCGCAGTTCACCGAGATCATCGGCGCCTTGGCGCGTTTCGACAGGTTGTGCAGGGCGCGGGCCACCAGCTCCTTACCGGTACCGGATTCGCCCTGGATCAGCACATTGGAGTCGGTCGGCGCGACTTTACGGATCTTGCCGTAAAGGTCCTGCATCGGCGGACACGAGCCGATGATGCCGATTTCGCCATTGCTGTTGTCGATGGCGGATTTGCCGCTGCCATTGGCCGATTTGGCGGGAGTCGCTTCGCCGGCGGCAGGCGCCGACTGGCGATCACGCAGGATCCGCGCGACAGCCTGAAGCATCTCATCGTGGTCGAAAGGCTTGGCGATGTAATCCACCGCGCCCATCTTCATTGAGTCGACCGCCGAGCGGAGGCTGGCGTAGCTGGTCATGATCAGCACCGGCGTGCCCTGGCCGAGCTTGATCAGCTCGGTACCCGGAGCGCCCGGCAGTCGCAGGTCGCTGACGATCAGATCGAATGTGGGAATACTGAAGCGTTCTTGTGCTTCCTGCACTGAACCGGCTTCGCTGACCTGGTACTGGTTGCGTTCCAGCAGGCGGCGCAAGGCGGAGCGGATAATGGTTTCGTCTTCGACGATCAAAATGTGCGGCATTGATTCGATACTCTCGACGGTCTCAGTTCACAGCGGACGTCGCTTCGACATGGCGCGGCAATGTCACCCGGATACGGGTGCCGCGCTGGCTCTGAACATCAGCCGGGCTGTCGATGGTGATTTGTCCATAATGCTCTTCAACGATGGAATAGACCAGTGCAAGGCCCAGACCGGTGCCTTCGCCAGGATCCTTGGTGGTGAAGAAGGGTTCGAACAATCGGTCCATGATGCTCGACGGAATACCGCTGCCTTCGTCTTCGACGATCAGATCGACCGTGTGTTCGCCGGCTTCGCTCTTGACCCGCACCGCACTGCCGGCAGGCGAGGCGTCACGGGCGTTGGAGAGCAGATTGATCAAAACCTGGGCGAGCCGCTGCGGGTCGCCTTCGACCCAGTGATCGGGATCGCACAGGTTGTAAAACTGGACTTCGAAATTGCGTCGGTTCAGAGCCAGCAGGCCGATGGCGTCCTGGGCCACTTCCGCCAGACAGACGGGCTCGTCGCTGTGCTGATGGCTGCCGGCGTGGGCGAAGCTCATCAACGACTGGACGATGCGTGACACGCGTTTGGTCTGCTCGAGGATCTGGCCGCTGATTTCTGTCAGCTCACCATCTTCTTCGCGCTCTTCCCGCAGGTTCTGCGCAAGGCAGGCGATGCCGGTGATCGGGTTGCCGATTTCGTGAGCAACACCCGCCGCGAGTCGACCGATGCTGGCCAGACGCTCGGAGTGCACCAACTTGTCTTCGAGCATTTGGGTTTCGGTCAGGTCTTCCACCAGCAGCACCAGGCCGCTGTTGCCCGGTGCCAGCGGCTCGTCGATGGCCGCTTTGTGCAGGTTCAGCCAGCGGGTCTGGCCGTCGAGGGCCAGATGCTGTTTGTGCAAGTGTTCGTCGGGCAGGTGGATGAAGCCTTGCAGCAGATCTTTCCACGGATTGGCGATGGTGCTCAGGCGTGAGCCGACCACCCGTTGCGCGGCAATCCCGGTCAGTTCTTCCATGGCCTTGTTCCACATCAGGATCTCCTGATCCTTGGCCAGCGAGCAGACGCCCATCGGCAGTTCCTGCAAGGTCTGGCGGTGGTAGCGGCGCAAGGCGTCGAGTTCGGCGGCCAGCCCGGTAAGACGCGAGTGGTAATCCTCGAGGCGGCTTTCGATGAAATGGATGTCTTCGGTGACGTAGTTTTCACCGCCGGCCTTGTACGGCAGGAAGGTTTCCACCATGTCCTGGGCGACGCTCGGGCCCATCAGGCCGGACAAGTTGGCTTCGATCCGGTCGCGCAGGCGGCGCAAGGCATAAGGTCGGCGCTCGTCGAATGGCAGATAAAGGTCGCGCAGGGCTTGTTCGACCTCTTTCTGCGCAGCCTTGGCGCCCAGCGGCTTGGCCAGTTGTGTGGCGAATTCCTGCGGGGAGGCGGCGTGCAATTCGCGGCGCTGCGGGCGACGTACGTTATCCACAGCGCAGGCTTCGGCGGCGCTGGCCTCTTCCGGGCTGGCATTGGTGAACAGCGAAATCAGCGTGAACATCAGGACGTTGGCCGCCAGCGAGGCGATGGCCGCCATGTGCCAACTGGTGTCGTCCAGCACGTAGATCATGTTCAACAGCGGAATATAGAAACCCTGCAGATTGCCGACCAGCGGCAACAGCATGGTCACGACCCACACCACAATCCCCGCCAGCAGACCGGCGATAAAGCCGCGGCGATTGGCGGTCGGCCAGTACAGTACCGAGAGCACACCCGGCAGGAATTGCAGGGTCGCAACGAAGGCAACGATGCCGAGGTTGGCCAGATCCTGCTCGGCGCCGAGCATCAGGTAGAAGCAGAAGCCGGCCATGATGATCGCGACGATCAGTGCCCGACGGGTCCATTTCAGCCAGCGATAGATATTGCCTTCGGCCGGTGGCTGATAGAGCGGCAGCACCAGATGGTTCAGGGCCATGCCCGACAGCGCCAGTGTGGTGACGATGATCAGGCCGCTGGCTGCCGACAGTCCGCCGACATACGCCAGCAGCGCCAGCGACTTGCTGTTGGCGGCGATGCCGATGCCGAGGGTGAAGTATTCCGGATTGGTGGTTGCGCCGAGTTTCAGGCCGGCCCAGAGAATCAGCGGCACGGCCAGGCTCATTAACAGCAGGAACAGCGGCAGGCCCCAGCTCGCGCTGACCAGCGAGCGCGGGTTGAGGTTTTCGGTGAAGGTCATGTGATACATGTGCGGCATCACGATCGCCGACGCGAAGAACACCAGCAGCAACGTGCGCCACGGGCCTTCCTGCAATGGCGTGTGCAGGGCGGCGAGGGCGGTCTGGTTCTGCAGCAGCCACAGTTCAAGTTGCTGCGGGCCGTCGAAGACGCCGTACAGCGCGTAGAGGCCGACACCGCCGAGGGCGGCCAGTTTGATCACCGATTCGAAGGCAATCGCGAACACCAGCCCTTCGTGCTTTTCACGGGTGGCGATATGACGGGAACCGAAGAAGATCGTGAACAGGATGATCAGCGCACAGAACGCCAGGGCCACGCGATTCTGCACCGGTTCGCCGGTGAGGATGCCAATGGAATCGGCCACCGCCTGGATCTGCAACGCCAGCAGCGGCAATACGCCGATCAGCATGAAAATCGTGGTCAGCGCGCCGGCCCAGGTGCTGCGAAAGCGGAAGGCGAACAGGTCCGCCAGCGACGACAATTGATAAGTGCGGGTTATCTTCAGAATCGGATACAGCAGCACCGGCGCCAGTAGAAATGCGCCGGAGACCCCGAGATAACTGGACAGAAAACCGTAGCCGTACTGATAGGCCAGACCGACCGTGCCATAGAACGCCCACGCACTGGCGTAGACCCCCAGCGACAGGGTGTAGGTCAGCGGATGGCGAATGATCGCCCGCGGGATCATGCCCCGTTCACTGATCCAGGCCACGCCGAACAACGCGGCCAGGTAGGCGGCGCTGATCAGCAGCATCTGGGTCAGGCTAAAGCTCATCGGCATCTTTTTGGCTCTGCAGGATGAAGGTCACGACAATCAGGATCAGCCAGAGCAGATAAGGGCGATACCAGGCGCCCGTAGCGTCGATCCACCAATCCATGATGGCGGGAGAAAACAGGTAGATCCCCACGACCAAAAGCAGGACCAAGCGATAGATGTACATCCCGGCCTCTCTTTTTTATGCGCGTGCCCGAAAACGTGCGGCGATGGTAACGGATGGGCGCGCCACTGCAAGTGTCGTCACAGCAGTTGCGCTTCGGGCAGGGTCAGTGTGCGCGGGATTTTCAAGGCATCCCAGTGGGCGCTGCCCCAGTTCAACAGTTCCTGCGGCGAGGCGTGGGCCAGTTCGGGCCCCGGGTTTTGCCCCAATGCGCGCAGGGCCCGCAGCAACAATGGCGTGGCCTGATCGGCTTCCAGTGGTGGCGAGCGGTATGACTTGCCGAGCTTGTTGCCGTCCGGCTGGGTAATCAGTGGCAGATGCAGATAGCGCGGTTGGCGCAGGCCCAGCAATTCCTGCAGGTAGAGCTGGCGCGGTGTGGAGTCGAGCAGATCGGCACCGCGCACGATGTCGGTGATGCCCTGCCAGGCGTCGTCCAGCACCACCGCCAGTTGGTAGGCGTAGAGACCGTCGCGGCGGCGGATTACGAAATCACCCACGTCGCGGCCCAGATGCTGGCGGTATTCGCCCTGCACCCGGTCGATGAAGTGGTATTCCAGCTCCGGCACGCGCAGGCGAATCGCCGCGTCTTCCTGACCATGGCCGGCATTGCGGCACAGTCCCGGATAAATGCCGTGGTACGGCTCCAATTGTTTGCGCGAGCAGGTGCAGGCGTAGGCGAGGCCGTGATTGAACAGGCTGTCGAGCACTTGCGCGTAGGCCTCGTGCCGATCGCTCTGGCGAACCATCTCGCCGTCCCATTCGAAACCGTAGCTTTCCAGCGCCTTGAGAATCGCCGCTTGCGCACCCGGTTCTTCGCGAGGCGGATCGAGGTCTTCCATGCGCACCAGCCAGCGGCCATTCACCGAGCGGGCATCCAGATAAGAAGCGAGCGCCGCTACCAGCGAGCCAAAGTGCAGATGTCCACTGGGGGTCGGGGCAAAGCGGCCAATATAGGCGGGGGAGGTGTTGGCAGTCATGAGGGCGATGTTACTTGAGAGTCAAAAAACAGCAGAAACAAAAACGGAGCGTTCGCACGCTCCGTTTTTCGTTCAGGCCGGGATTATTTGCCGACCTGCTTTTCCTTGATTTCCGCCAGGTTCTTGCAGTCGACGCACATGTCGGCAGTCGGGCGGGCTTCAAGGCGCTTGACGCCGATCTCGATGCCGCAAGAGTCGCACCAGCCGTACTCTTCGTCTTCGATCAGTTGCAGGGTCTTGTCGATCTTCTTGATCAGTTTGCGCTCGCGGTCGCGGGCGCGCAGCTCGAGGGCGAACTCTTCTTCCTGGCTGGCACGGTCGGCCGGATCAGGAAAGTTGGCCGCTTCGTCTTTCATGTGATCAACAGTGCGGTCGACTTCCTGCATCAAGTCCAGTTTCCACTTGGTCAGGATCTTGGTGAAGTGCGCGCGCATTGGAGCGCCCATGTACTCTTCGCCCGCTTTCGGGACGTAGGGTTCGAAACCGCTGAGTGTCTGACTTGCCTGTTGCTTTGCTTGGGTGGGCATGAAATGGACCGCCTCTACTCTTGTAATCCATTGCGCAGGATTGCTCCATCACCGACACCTGCCGGCCCTGCGGCTGCAAGCGGGCGAACTTACCAGATCAATTCGGCCCGCGCTACTCCCGGATGTCGAGCGCGCGGCCGGTGGGGCTTGCAAATGTTTGCCAAGCCATGTCCGGCAATGTTGCAGACCTGCTCAATCACTGATTTTAGTCAATCCTGGAGCGTACGCCCGGGTCGTTACAGTCCAGTGTTCTTGTGGCTGTGACCGCTGCGGGTTCTCGCTCGTTCCGGCAGATAGGTAGAATCGTTTCTTTTCCCTCGTTGAAGGAAGGCCAATGGCTCAGCCCTACAGTGCGCGCAGTCGTGCGATCGAACCGTTCCATGTGATGGCGTTGCTGGCGCGGGCCAATGAATTGCAGGCCGCCGGCCACGACGTGATCCACCTGGAAATCGGCGAACCGGACTTCACCACCGCCGAGCCGATCATCCGCGCCGGCCAGCAAGCCCTGACAGACGGGAAAACCCGCTACACCGCGGCCCGTGGCATTCCCGAGCTGCGCGAGGCGATTTCCGGTTTCTATCAAACGCGCTACGGCCTGAATATCGACCCACGACGGATTCTCATCACGCCCGGTGGTTCCGGCGCGTTGCTGCTGGCCAGTGCGCTGCTGGTGGATCCGGGCAAACACTGGCTGCTGGCCGACCCCGGTTATCCTTGCAACCGGCACTTTCTACGATTGGTCGAGGGCGCGGCGCAGCTTGTGCCGGTCGGCCCGGACGTTCGCTATCAACTGACGCCGGACCTGGTGGCGCGCCACTGGGACCACGACAGCGTCGGCGCGCTGGTCGCTTCGCCAGCCAACCCGACCGGTACGATTCTGACCCGCGATGAGCTGGCCGGTTTATCCACAGCCATCAAGGCGCGTCACGGGCATCTGGTGGTGGACGAGATCTATCACGGCCTGACTTACGGCACCGACGCGGCCAGTGTGCTGGAAGTCGATGACAGTGCATTTGTCCTCAACAGTTTCTCCAAATATTTCGGCATGACCGGTTGGCGCCTAGGCTGGCTGGTGGCGCCGGATGCGGCAGTCAGTGAGCTGGAAAAGCTCGCGCAGAACCTCTACATCAGCGCGCCAAGCATGGCTCAGCATGCGGCGCTGGCCTGTTTCGAACCGGACACCATCGCGATTCTCGAAGAGCGCCGCGCCGAGTTCGGCCGTCGTCGCGACTTCCTGCTGCCGGCCCTGCGCGAACTAGGCTTCAATATCGCCGTGGAGCCGGAAGGCGCGTTCTATTTGTATGCCGATATCAGCCAGTTCGGCGGCGATGCCTTCGCGTTCTGCCGGCATTTCCTTGAAACCGAACATGTAGCTTTCACTCCGGGGCTGGATTTCGGTCGCTATCAGGCCGGGCATCATGTGCGCTTTGCCTACACGCAAAACCTCCCTCGCCTACAGGAAGCGGTGGAACGCATCGCCCGTGGCTTGAAGAGCTGGCAAGGCTGATGCGCTTTCATCCTCCTCTCGAAGAAGGCCGGTTGATCCGTCGTTACAAGCGTTTTCTCGCCGATATCGAAACCGTTGGCGGCGAGTTGCTGACCATTCATTGCCCGAACACCGGCTCGATGTTCAATTGTCAGGTTGAGGGCGGGCAGGTCTGGTTCAGCCGCTCCAATGACCCCAAGCGCAAACTGCCTGGCACTTGGGAAGTCGGCGAAACTCCGCAGGGCCGGCTGTTTTGCGTGAACACCGGACGTGCCAACGCACTGGTCGAAGAGGCCTTGCAGGCCGGCGTCATCAGTGAATTGAACGGTTTTACCGGGCTCAAGCGCGAAGTGGCGTACGGACAGGAAAAGAGCCGGATCGATTTTCGCCTCGACTATCCGACGGGCCCGGCCTACGTGGAAGTGAAAAGCGTCACGCTGGGTTTCGACGGCACGGCGGTGGCGGCGTTTCCCGATGCGGTGACAGAGCGCGGCGCCAAGCATTTGCGTGAGCTGGCGCATCTGGCCCGGGATGGGATTCGCGCGGTGCAGTTGTACTGCGTCAATCTCACCGGCATCGAAGCGGTGCGTCCTGCCGAGGAAATCGACTCGGCCTACGCCGCTGCGTTGCGTGAGGCGGTGGCGTGCGGGGTCGAAGTCCTGGCGTACGGCGTGCGTTTGAGCCATGAAGAAATGGTGATCGACCGGCGCCTGGACGTGCTGCTTAACGGTTAAACATCGATCCACAGCCCTTGCGCGTCTTCACGGCAAGGGATGGCCGTCAGCGATTGCCCGGCGCACGGGCCGGCGACGCATTCACCGTCCTCGATCAGAAACAGTGCGCCGTGGGTTGCGCACTGGATCAGGCTGTTGCTCGGGTCGAGAAACTGGTCGGGGTGCCATTCCAGGCCAACGCCCCGATGCGGGCAGCGGTTGAGGTAGACATACGCCCGCCCCGCGCGGCGCACGGCAAACAGTTTTTTCCCGTCGATATCGAAACCGCGACTGCCGTCCTCAACCAGATCGGTACCCGCGCAAAGAAACTTCATGGCTATCCTCAAATGTCGGCTCGTGTCTGGATATGTCCGAGCTTGACGTTCAAATGCAAACAATTATCAAATGGCCGCCTTCACCCGTGGCGAGGTGACCGCTGCCGAGGATACTTGGCCTGCCGTCCCGATGCCCGGGAAAACCTTTCAAGGAAGCTGTCTATGCGCCTGAGTACCCGCGTTGCCGTGTTGTGTGTCGGACTTTTGGTCAGTCACCAGGCTGCAGCGGCCGAGTTGCCGCAACGTTGGGTCAGCGCTGGCGGCGCGTTGTCGGAGTGGGTGAGTGCGCTGGGTGGTGAGGCGAGACTGGTGGGCGTCGATACAACCAGCCAGCATCCGCAGTCCCTCAAGTCGTTGCCGAGCATCGGCTATCAGCGCAGCCTGTCGGCCGAAGGCATTCTCAGCCTGCGTCCGGACATCCTGATCGGCACCGAAGAAATGGGCCCGCCGCCAGTGATCTCGCAGGTTCGCAGTGCCAAGGTGCAGGTGGAATTGTTTTCGGCTCAGCCGGATCTGCCGACACTGGAAAAAAATGTCACTCATCTGGGGCAGTTGCTGGGTGCCGAAAGCCAGGCCGCGCAATTGCTGCAAAGTTATCAACAGCAGCTTGATGCGCAAAAAGCGCGAGTGGTTGAAGCTCAGACCCAGCAGAAAGCGCCGGGGGTGTTGTTGCTGCTCGGGCATGCCGGCGGCAAACCGCTGATCGCCGGCAAAGACACCGCCGCCGACTGGCTGCTGCAGCAGGCGGGCGGGCATAACCTTGCGACCCACACCGGTTACAAACCGTTTTCCGTGGAATCCCTGGCCAGTCTCGATCCCGAAGTGCTGGTGTTCGCTGACCGTGCGCTGACCGGCGACGCGGCGAAAGCGGCGCTGTTCAAGGAAAACCCGATCCTCAATTCCAGCCGCGCGGCCAAGACCGGACGCGTGCTGGAGCTGGACCCGACGCTGCTGGTGGGCGGGCTCGGACCGCGTTTGCCGGCAGCGCTGAAGACCCTGACTGACGGTTTCTATCCGGCCAAGAGCGGCCAATGACCACGCTGGTCAAACCCCGTGGCTTGTTTATCGGCCTGATCCTGCTGTGCCTGCTGGCGATCTGGTTGTCGCTGGCGTTGGGGCCGGTCAGTCTGCCGTTGTTCGATACCTTGCGCGCAGCACTGCGCATGATCGGTGTGCCGCTGGCGCCGGACGGGCTGGAACAGGCTGAACTGATTCTCGGGCAGATTCGTCTGCCGCGTACGTTGCTGGGGCTGGCAGTCGGCGGAGTGCTGGCGCTGTCCGGAGTGGCGATGCAGGGGCTGTTTCGCAATCCGCTGGCCGATCCGGGGTTGGTCGGCGTCTCGAGCGGCGCGGCATTGGGCGCGGCGGTGGCGATTGTCGGCGGTTCGTTTTTTGGCGGATTGCCGGAGTGGTTCGGGCCTTATCTGCTGTCGGTTTGCGCGTTTCTCGGTGGCCTTGGCGTAACGGCGTTGGTCTATCGACTAGGCCGCCGTAATGGGCAAACGAATGTGGCGACCATGTTGCTGGCGGGTATCGCTCTGACGGCGTTGGCCAGCTCGGCGGTGGGGCTGTTTACCTATCTGGCTGATGACGCGACATTGCGCACGTTGACGTTCTGGAACCTGGGCAGCCTTAACGGCGCGAGCTATGCGCGGTTGTGGCCGCTGCTGATCATCACCGCCGGTGTTGCACTTTGGCTTCCACGGCGGGCGAAGGCGCTCAATGCGTTGCTGCTCGGCGAATCGGAAGCCGGGCATCTGGGCATCGATGTAGAACGGCTTAAGCGCGAGCTGGTGTTCTGCACGGCGCTGGGTGTCGGTGCGGCGGTGGCAGCGGCGGGCATGATCGGTTTTGTCGGGCTGGTGGTGCCGCATCTGGTGCGCTTGCTCGCGGGGCCGGATCATCGGGTGTTGCTGCCGGCATCGGTGCTGGCCGGGGCGAGTCTGTTGCTGCTGGCGGATCTGGTGGCGCGGCTGGCGCTGGCGCCGGCGGAGCTGCCGATCGGCATCGTCACTGCGTTCATCGGTGCGCCGTTCTTCCTTTATCTGCTGCTGCGAGGGCGTGCCTGATGTTGCGTGCGCACAATCTGCACATCCGCCGTGGCCGCAAGACCGTTTTGGCCGACGTCAGCCTGCAACTCGAACCAGGCGAGGTGCTTGGCGTGTTGGGGCCGAATGGCGCCGGCAAAAGCACCTTGCTCGGTGCGTTGTGCGGTGAGTTGAGTGCGCACGAGGGGGAAGTGCTGCTGGACGGTGAGGCCTTGAGTCATTGGAGCGGCACTCAGCGCGCCCAGCGGCTGGCGGTGTTGCCGCAGGTATCGACGCTGGATTTCGCCTTTCGGGTTGAAGAAGTGGTGGGCATGGGGCGTCTGCCTTATCAGAGCGGGCGGGTGCGCGATAACGAGATCGTCGCTGCCGCATTATTGGCGGCCGATGCCGGGCATCTGAGTGGCCGCAGTTATCTGGCGCTGTCCGGCGGCGAGCGTCAGCGGGTGCATCTGGCGCGGGTGCTGGCGCAGCTCTGGCCGGGGCAGGCGGGGCAGACGTTACTGCTCGATGAGCCGACCTCGATGCTCGATCCGTTGCATCAACACACGACGCTGCAAGCGGTGCGCGAATTTGCCGATCGTGGCGCGGCGGTGCTGGTGATCCTGCATGATCTGAATCTGGCGGCGCGCTATTGTGATCGCATCCTGCTGCTGGAGGGCGGGCGCCCGGTGGCGCTGGATACACCGCAGCAGGTATTGCGTCCGGAATCGCTGAAGGCAGTGTTCGGTCTTGAAGTGCTGGTGCAACCGCACCCGGAGCGCGGGCATCCGCTGATCATCGCCCGCTGATTTCGTCATCGAGGTGAGGGTATGCGCAGGATTTTGCTGTTGGCGGTTTTGTGGCTTATAGGTTGCCAGCATGTTGCGGCGCCGCCGGTCGTGGGCGAGATCCGTGATCTGCGCAGCGGAGAGAGTCTGACGGCGCAGCAATTACTGACGCAACTGAGCAGACCGTCGCGGCTGATCATTGGCGAACAGCATGACAACGCCGATCACCATGCCCTTCTATTGTGGTTGTTGCAGAACCTCGAAGAAACGCGACCCCAGGGCAGTCTCCTGCTGGAAATGCTGACGCCCGATCAACAGTCGCGCGTCGATGACGTGCGGCATGCCTCAACGCCACCAACTGATCTTCCTACTGCATTGGCCTGGCAGGACGGTTGGGACTGGAATCTCTACGGACCGATTGTGCGGTTTGCCCTGACACAATCCTGGCCAGTGCTGGCGGCCAATCTCGATAACATCGAAATTCGCGCGTTCTATCGCGATCCTCCGGTTTTGAGCGGTGAGCGCAGCAACGCCAAATCCGTGAAAGAGACGCTGTTGGAGCAGATCGGCGATTCTCACTGCGGCTTGCTGCCGTCAGCACAAATGCCGGCGATGCTGGCCGTCCAACAACAACGGGATCGGCGCATGGCCTCGCGTTTGTTGGCGGCACCTGCGCCTGCCTTGTTATTGGCGGGTGCGTATCACGCGCGCAAGGATGTGGGCGTGCCGCTGCATGTGCTGGATTTGGGCGCGCCCGAAGCGCCGACGGTGCTGATGCTGGCGGAGCAGGGCAGTCAGATTACGGCGGCGATGGCTGATTATGTCTGGTACACACCCGCCACCCCGAAACCGGATTATTGCTCTGAGATGCGAAAACAGTTCGGCAAGAAATGACTTTTCCACAGGCAAAAAAAGACCCGGTAAAAACCGGGTCAAATAACCGTGATTAGCCTGATGAGGAGATAATCTGAGAGTCCGAACCAAGGGCTTTTCAGAATATCGACTGATCTCGCGACCAGTTGTGATAATCATAGCGATTCTCATTACCAAGTCAACTGCTGTTTTTTCATTTCTGTCGTTTTGTCCCGGCAATGGCGTAAACGCCCCGTGAATACGGGCGTCAGATCTGGGCTGTGAGCTGCTTGTTGAGCTGGTCGATACGCCGCGCCATGCTTTCGATCAGGCTGTGAGCGATTTTCGGATTGGTGCGGGTCATGTTCAGAAACTGATCGCCGGGAATCAGCATAACGGTGCTCGCTTCTCGCGCAATGACCGTCGCGTTGCGCGGCTCGCCAGTAAACACCGCCATTGCGCCGAATATTTCATCCTTGGGCACGTCGCCTACCTTGTGCCCGTTAACAAACGCTTCGGCGTGTCCTTCGATAATCACGAACACATGGTCGGCGTCATCGCCTTGGCGGATCAGAACGTCACCGGCTTCAACCCGCTTGAAACCGTTGGTGCTGCGAAACTCGCGTGGCTTGAACTCGGCGACTGCGTGCGCCAGCAACGCCATCTGCCCGAGCAGGTAGCGCAGAAACTGCTCCGAGCGCGACGTTTCGCCGTACACATGTTGAAACAAATCGCTTCGGCGATAGGGCAGTAATGTCAGCGGGTTGTCTGAGTACAGCGTGCAATCCGCCCATTCCGGACCCTGTTGCAGGCCGATCAAATCTCCCTCATGCCAGTAGAACAAGCCGCGACCACTGAGTCGGCCGGTGACGACACCTTGAGTGAGCAAGAACAACTGGTCGTCCGGCAAACGTGACAACAGATCATCCGTGGCTTCAAGTTCCAGTGCTGGCCCGCACGGCGGCAGGCCTTCGAGCCATTGCGCAGGCAAGCTCTGCAAGTGGTTGATCAATGCATCGGCCTGGGCCGATTGTTCCCCGAGCAGGTACATGGCGTTCAGTGCCCGTTAGTTCTTGTGGCGAGAGGAAATGGCTTCCAGCTGCTTGTTCAGCGCATCTTTGCGTTCGGCGGGAATGTCGTTCCAGTGCACATCCATCAACGCCCCTTCGATCGCGTACAACAACACCTTCGACGCCCGAAACCCGCGAGTGCGCACGGCCCGGTAGGCATCCACCGCACCGAGGCGACGCAAGTCGGAGGCGCTATGGATGCCCACGGCATGCAGCCATTGCGCCGACGTCTTGCCAAGATTCTTCAGGTGTTGCAGTTCATCATTCATCAAGCCTCCTTGCGACGGCCGAATGGTGCGTGGGCGAGCTTCTCAGGAGTGTAGCCATCAGTAGGAAAAGCGTGGTTGTTTGGTCGGATTCAACGCAAACGCTTCTAAGAAACGTCAGTTTCCGTTGATGAATCAGGATGGGGGGGCGAGGGAGAATTACCAATAGCACGCAGTCCAGCGCAAAGCGGGGGCGCTGGACGGTTCAGGTTTTTAAAAGCTTCAGCGGGTGCGATAACGCAGGCGTGTACCGAAATTCATCGACATCAGAATCTCGTCGGCACTCAGCTCTGGCGGGAAGTAGGCCCCGGAGATCTGCGCGTGGGCCAGGCTCGCGCCTTCCAGCGAAGCGTTGCGAAAGTCGATGCCGCGCAGGTCGGCGGAGCGGAAGTAGGCGTCCCGGAAATCCACGCCATCGGCGTTCAGTTCACGCAGGTCGAGGCCACGAAAATCACCGCCAACCATGTCGATCGGACCGTCTTTCGGGCGTTCATTGTTGAAACCTGTGATGTCGTCTTTGTGCAGCAAGGCATAAAGCGGGGTGTCGAGAAGTTTCGGCTGGCTCATGTCAAATCACCTGTTGGTTTTATGACGCCAGTATAGTGCCACTATTTGACGGCCGTGAAGCGAGCGAGGGCTTCACGGCCGAAATAGTTTCTTACAGACCTGGCAGGCGCTGGCGAATCTGCGCCACGACGGTGTCGAGGGTGCCGGATTCATTGGTCTGCACGCGTTTGCTACGCAGGATTTCTTCCGGCGTCAGGGCTTCGCGGTTGGCCTGTTGTGCTTCGATCACGGCGAGGGTCGCGTCGGACGGATCCTTCTTGTCCGCCTGACGAATCGCCAGCCAGCTCTCGATCACGGCCTGCGGAGCATTGCAGTCAAGGATCAGGAATGGCGCGCCAGTGGCTTCGGCGACCTTGGCGGCGTTGTCGCGTTGTTCGCGCTTGAGGTAAGTGGCGTCGATCACCACCGGGAAACCGGCGTGCAGGATCACTTCGGCGATTTCATGCAGACGAGCATAAGTCGCAGTGCTGGCATCGGCGCTGTAGATCCCGGCCTGAACATCATTGGCAACGGTTTGCTCGCCGAACAGACGTTTGCGCTCGACATCGGAGCGCAGACGGATCGCGCCCAGCGCTTCGACCAGGCGCATCGCTACATGGCTTTTGCCTACAGCGGACACGCCGTGAGTAATCGCCATGAAGCGCGAAGGAATGGTGCTGTAGCTTTCAGCCAGGTTCGCGTAGTTGCGGTACTGGCGCAGGGTGGTGGCGCGCTGCACCGGGGTGGCATCGGCCGGCATGCTGAACAGTGCGACTTTCGCACGTACCAATGCGCGGTAAGCCTTGTAGAAGTTCAGCACTTCCAGGCCTTTATAGTCGCCGGTCAGCTCCAGGTACTGGCTGATGAAACGACGGGCCAGGGATTTCAGGCCACGGTCTTCCAGGTCCATCGCCAGGAAACCGGTGTCGGCCCAGACGTCGGTGAAGCGGAATGGCTCGTTGAATTCGATGCAGTCGAAGATCACGACTTTGCCGTCGATCAGCGTGGCGTTGCCCAGGTGAATGTCACCGTGGCATTCGCGAGTGAAGCCGTCGGCCTTGCGTTGGGCGAACAGCGGCTTCAGGCGATCGAAGCTGCTTTCAGCCCATGCTTGCAGAGCATCAAGTTGAAGCAGGTCGTTCTTGTCGCTGAGGAACGGCAGGATCTGCTCGAAGTTCTGGCGCACCGGCGCCATTACGCTTTCAGGGGTGCCAGCATCGTGCTCGGCCGGGACTTTCGGCGCGTTGAGGTGGAAGCGGGCGATCTGCTCGGCCATCGCGTCGACGTGCGCGGTGGTCAGCTCGCCGTTGGCTTGCAGGGTGCTGAGCAGGCCGGTCTGCGGGAACTGGCGCATTTTCAGCAGGTATTCGATAGCCGGGCCTTCGCCGCCCAGTTGCGGGGCTTCGGCGCTGCCGGTCACTGGAATCACTTCCAGATACAAATCTTCGGTCAGGCGCTGGTTCAGACGCAGCTCTTCGCCGCAGAAGTGTTCACGGGAATCGAGGGCGGTAAAATCAAGGAAGCCGAAATTCACCGGCTTCTTCACTTTATAGGCGTAGGGGCCGGTGAGCAGTACCCACGAGATATGGGTTTCGATGACCTGAAACCCTTCGACGGGGTGCGGGTAGAGGGCCGGGTTTTGCAGGGCAGCGATCAGGGACTGGCTCACGGACGATCCTTCAGAGACTGGGGGAAATTCAAGGCGCTCATTATGGCCGCTCGCCAGCCCGACGCAAACCTCGGAGCGCTCCTGTTGAGTATGAATAAAGTGCGTATAATCCGCCGCCATGACTCGTACTCGATCCCCCCGTACCCCTAAAAAACCAGCTTCCCGGGGCCTGCGCCCATGGTTGGGCTGGGCCCTTAAACTCAGTCTGGTCGGCCTTGTGGTGCTGGCCGGCTTCGCCGTTTACCTCGATGCCGTGGTGCAGGAGAAGTTCTCCGGCAAGCGCTGGACCATCCCGGCCAAGGTGTACGCGCGTCCGCTCGAGCTGTTCGTCGGACAGAAGCTGAGCAAGGACGATTTCCTCACCGAACTCGATGCCCTGGGCTATCGTCGCGAAGCCGTGAGCAACGGTCCCGGCGCGGCGGCGGTCAATGGCAATACGGTTGATCTGAATACCCGTGGCTTCCAGTTCTACGAAGGCCTCGAGAAACCGCAGCCGGTGCGCGTGCGTTTCTCCGGCGATTACGTGGCCGAACTCTCGGCGACCAACGGTTCGAAGCTCTCCGTGGTACGCCTGGAGCCGCTGATGATCGGCGGTATCTACCCGAAAAACCTTGAAGACCGGATTCTGATCAAGCTCGATCAGGTGCCGCCGTATCTGCTGGAAACCCTGGTCGCCGTGGAAGACCGGGATTTCTACAGCCACTGGGGCGTGTCGCCGAAATCGATTGCCCGCGCCGTTTGGGTCAACACCTCGGGTGGCAAGATGACTCAGGGCGGCAGTACGCTGACCCAGCAACTGGTCAAGAACTTCTACCTCACCAACGAACGCAGCCTGACCCGCAAGCTCACCGAAGCGATGATGGCGATGCTGCTTGAGCTGCATTACGACAAAAAGGAAATCCTTGAGGCTTACCTCAACGAAGTCTTTGTCGGTCAGGACGGCCAGCGTGCGGTGCACGGTTTCGGTCTGGCCAGCCAGTTCTTCTTCGCCCAGCCCTTGTCCGAGTTGAAACTGCATCAGGTCGCGCTTTTGGTCGGCATGGTCAAAGGCCCGTCCTATTACAACCCACGTCGCAACCCGGAGCGGGCGCTGGAACGACGCAATCTGGTGCTCGACGTGCTTGAGCAGCAGGGCGTCGCTTCCGCCGAACAGGTAGCCGCTGCGAAGAAAATGCCGTTGGGCGTGACCACGCGCGGCAAGCTGGCCGACAGTTCGTTCCCGGGCTTCATCGATCTGGTCAAACGCCAGTTGCGTGAAGACTACCGCGACGAAGACTTGACCGAAGAGGGCCTGCGGATCTTCACCAGTTTCGATCCGATCCTGCAGATGAAAGCCGAAGCGTCGGTCAACGACACCTTCAAGCGCCTGTCCGGTCGCAAGGGTTCCGACGACGTGGAAGCGGCGATGGTCGTGACCAACCCGGAAACCGGTGAAGTCCAGGCAATGATCGGCAGCCGTCAGGCGAGTTTTGCCGGCTTCAACCGCGCATTGGATGCCGTGCGGCCGATCGGCTCGCTGATCAAGCCGGCGGTTTATCTGACGGCGCTGGAGAAACCGAGCCAGTACACGCTGACCAGTTGGCTGTCGGACGACCCGCTTTCGATCAAAGGCGCGGACGGTCAGGTCTGGAAACCGCAGAACTATGACCGTCGCTCCCACGGTACGGTGTTCCTGTATCAAGGGTTGGCACATTCCTACAACCTCTCGACCTCGCGTCTCGGTCTGGCGGTCGGTGTTCCGAATGTCCTCAAGACGCTCGCGCGACTGGGCGTAACTCGCGAGTTTCCGGCGTTTCCTTCGATGTTGCTCGGCGCTGGCGGCATGACCCCGATCGAAGTCGCGACCATGTACCAGACCCTGGCCAACGGCGGTTTCAACACGCCGATGCGCGGGATCCGCAGCGTGCTGACTGCCGATGGCGAGCCGCTCAAACGTTATCCGTTCCAGATCGAGCAACGGTTCGATCCGGCCTCGATCTACCTGATCCAGAACGCCATGCAGCGGGTCATGCGTGAAGGTACTGGCAGTTCGGTTTATAACGTGTTGCCAAGAACCCTGACACTGGCGGGCAAGACCGGTACCAGTAACGATTCGCGCGACAGCTGGTTTGCCGGTTTCAGTCAGGATCTGCTGGCGGTGGTCTGGCTCGGTCGTGACGACAACGGCAAGACGCCGTTCACCGGGGCCACCGGTGCGTTGCAGGTCTGGACCAGTTTCATGCGCAAAGCCGATCCGCTGCCGCTGGACATGCCGCAGCCGGATAACGTGGTGCAGGCCTGGGTTGATTCGCGTACCGGCCAGGGCTCCGATGCCAACTGTCCGGGCGCCGTGCAGATGCCGTATATTCGCGGCAGCGAACCGCCACCCGGCGCCTCCTGCGCGGGCGAAAGCCCGGCATCGGGCGAGTCGGTGATGGATTGGGTCAAGGGCTGGATGAATTAAGCAAAGAGGGTTTCAAGTGAACAAGTGGTTGATTCCAGCGGTGACCGCCGTGGCTTTGCTCAGCGGCTGCTCCACCGTACAGCGTGGTTCGATTCCGGTTGTGGACTCCGGCACTGCCGTATCCAACAGCGAGCGCATTTCGGCCAATGGCGGTTTCCGTCAAACGACGGTGAAACGTCCTGCACAGGCCCAGACCCAGGCGATCCCGCAAGGTGATACCGGTGTGGTAGTGATGGTGCCGGGCGGCGCAGCGGCTTCGGCACCGATCAGCTCTTCGCCGATCGTTCCGGGCCCGGCGTCCGGCGGCATCACGCCGGGGCCGTACAACCCTTCGGCGGTCGAGTCGGCGCCGATCAGCTCCGGCAGCTACAGCATGCCTTCGACGCCCAGCGGCATTCCTTCGGCCAGCAGTGGCGGCGGTCTGTCTGCCGATGAGCAACTGGACGGCCCGGTTCTCGCACTGTTGAGTACAGCGCAACAGCAGCAGGCCGGTGGCGACCTCAACGGCGCATCTTCCAGCCTGGAGCGTGCACAGCGTGTAGCGCCGCGCGAGCCGCAAGTGCTTTACCGTCTGGCGCAGGTGCGCATGGCCCAGGGCGATGCGCCGCAAGCCGAGCAGACCGCTCGCCGTGCACTGACCATGGCCAATGGTCGTCCGGACTTGCAGGCCAGTCTGTGGGAATTGATTGCTCAGGCACGTGAGAAGCAAGGTGATTCCGCCGGCGCCACTCTGGCCCGTCAGAAGGCCAAGGTTTCGCTGTGATGGACAGTCGTTTCTCCAAGGTCGCCGATCAATTGCTGTTGATCGAGCGTGAACTGCGCGTCCAGGGCTGGTGGGATGACGTCCAGCCCTCGGTCGAAGCCCTGAGCAGTGTCGAGCCATTTTCGGTCGACACCCTCGATTTCGAGCAGTGGCTGCAATGGATCTTCCTGCCGCGGATGAAGATGATCCTCGAACAGGATCTGCCATTGCCCAATGCCTCGGGCATTCAGGAAATGGCCGAGATGGTTTTTGCCCAGCGCAATCTGCAGGGCAAGGATCGGCAGCTTCAGGTATTGCTCAAAGAGTTCGACCTGCTGATCACCGCTTCGCGCTGAACCGGAAACTGCCAGTGGTTACTGGCAGTTTTCCGCAATCTGTTTTTGTGCCTCCGCAGTACGTTGCTGGCGCTGGTCGTCGCTCAGCCGCCGCAATTCTCCCTCTACCTCCTCCCTCAAACGCGGATTGTTCTGCAGTTGCGCGAGATTCGTGCGCGCCTGTTCGCAAAATGCCGTGAGCTGATTCTGTTGCTCGGCCACTTGCTTCTTGACCTTGTCATCGATGGCTTTCTGGTCGCCCAGCGCGCCGCTGCCAGGTAATGCGGCAGGTATTGGTGCGGTAGAGGAGGGCGTCTTCACGGCGGTGGATGACTGCCCTTGTGGTGGCTGCTGATCGAAATGGGTGACGCCCTGGGCATCGACCCATTTGTAGATCTGACCGGCCATACACCATGGGCTGGCGCCGATTAGCAGAGTTAAGAGAAGCGTTCGCATGCTGATTCCTTGGCAAAACTGCGCAATTGAAGCTAACAGAGTAGCGGTTTCCAGGTTTTTTCTTGCGTTCTCATGTGCTTACCCACAATTAAGCACATAGACGACTTGACTTGCAGAGGGCGAAACAGAAGAATCCAAAGTCCGCTGTACAGGGACTGCCAGAAGCAGACCCTCTCGGCAGATCATGAGGCGCATATCCGCGTCGACCTGTTACACCCGCAACGCGTTACCTCGCGCTGGGTGGGAAAGGCCCGCAACACTTGGGACGATCCCAATACTTGCTCAGTCAGTGCTGACGTAGTCGGCGACCACCATCGCTCATGCTCTGCCGAGAAGTAAACCTATTAAGACCCGTTCGCTTTTTTGTGGACGGTATTCTGGCGTTTTAGAGGTGAACAACGTGGAGCTTTTATCTGGCGGTGAGATGCTCGTCCGCTTTTTGCGTGACGAAGGCGTCAAATATATCTACGGGTACCCGGGTGGTGCTCTCCTTCATGTTTACGATGCCCTGTTCAAAGAACCGGAAGTGACCCACATCCTGGTTCGTCACGAACAAGCGGCTACCCATATGGCTGACGGCTACGCCCGTGCCACCGGTAAAGCCGGCGTGGTATTGGTGACTTCCGGTCCAGGCGCCACAAACGCCATCACCGGTATCGCCACCGCTTATATGGATTCGATTCCAATGGTGATCATTTCCGGTCAGGTGCCAAGCACCATGGTCGGCACCGACGCGTTCCAGGAAACCGACATGATCGGTATCTCCCGGCCGATCGTGAAGCACAGCTTCATGATCAAGCACGCTTCGGAAATCCCGGAAGTCATGAAGAAAGCCTTCTACCTGGCGCAATCCGGTCGTCCGGGCCCGGTCGTGGTCGATATCCCGAAAGACATGACCAACCCGGCCGAGAAGTTCGAATACATCTTCCCGAAGAAAGCCAAACTGCGTTCCTACAGCCCGGCCGTTCGCGGTCACTCCGGGCAAATCCGCAAGGCGGCAGAAATGCTCCTGGCGGCCAAGCGTCCCGTGCTGTACTCCGGCGGTGGCGTGATCCTCGGCAACGGCTCCGCGCCGCTGACCGAACTGGCGCAAATGCTCAACCTGCCGGTTACCAATACCTTGATGGGCCTGGGTGGCTACCCTGGCACTGACCGTCAGTTCATCGGCATGCTCGGCATGCACGGCAGCTACACCGCGAACCTGGCGATGCACCATGCCGACGTGATCCTGGCAGTCGGTGCGCGTTTCGACGATCGCGTGATCAACGGCGCGCCGAAGTTCTGCCCGAACGCCAAGATCATTCACATCGACATCGACCCGGCTTCGATTTCCAAGACCATCAAGGCCGACGTGCCAATCGTTGGTCCGGTGGAGAGCGTCCTGACCGAAATGGTCGCGATCCTCAAGGAAATCGGCGAAACCCCGAACAAGGAAGCCGTTGCCAGCTGGTGGAAGCAGGTTGATGAGTGGCGCGGTGATCGCGGCCTGTTCCCTTACGACAAGGGCGACGGCAGCAAGATCAAGCCACAGACCGTGATCGAAACCCTGTGCGAAGTGACCAAGGGCGACGCCTTTGTGACCTCCGACGTGGGCCAGCACCAGATGTTTGCTGCGCAGTACTACAAGTTCAACAAGCCGAACCGCTGGATCAACTCCGGTGGCCTGGGCACGATGGGCTTCGGTCTGCCGGCCGCGATGGGTATCGCGCTGAGCTTCCCTGACACCGATGTTGCGTGCGTCACCGGTGAAGGCAGTATCCAGATGAACATCCAGGAATTGTCGACCTGCCTGCAATACGGTTTGCCGGTCAAGATCGTCATCCTGAACAACGGTGTTCTGGGCATGGTTCGTCAGTGGCAGGACATGAGTTACGGCAGCCGTCACTCGCACTCCTACATGGAATCCTTGCCTGACTTCGTCAAGCTGGCTGAAGCCTATGGCCACGTCGGCGTGCGCATCACCGAATCGAAAGATTTGAAGTCGAAGATGGAAGAGGCGTTCGCCCTGAAGGATCGCCTGGTGGTGATCGATATTTCGGTCGATACCAGCGAGCACGTCTATCCGATGCAGATCAAAGACGGCTCCATGCGCGATATGTGGCTGAGCAAGACGGAGCGTACCTAATCATGCGGCACATTATTTCCTTGCTTCTGGAAAACGAACCCGGTGCTTTGTCTCGCGTAGTCGGCCTGTTCTCGCAGCGCAACTACAACATCGAAAGCCTGACCGTGGCGCCAACCGAAGACCCGACCCTGTCGCGTCTGACGCTGACCACAGTCGGCCACGATGAAGTCATCGAGCAGATCACCAAAAACCTGAACAAGCTGATCGAAGTGGTCAAGCTGGTGGACCTGTCGGAAAGCGCTCACATCGAACGCGAACTGATGCTGGTCAAGGTCAAGGCCACTGGCGCCCAGCGCGCCGAGATCAAACGCACCACCGATATTTACCGTGGACAGATCGTCGACGTCAGCGCCAGCGTGTATACCGTTCAACTGACCGGTACCAGCGACAAGCTCGACAGCTTCATTCAGTCCATCGGCACCGCATCGATTCTGGAGACCGTCCGCAGCGGCGTCACCGGTATTGCCCGCGGCGACAAAGTACTCAGCATCTAAACCAAATTAGCGAATGGCCTGAACGGCCTGGATATAAAGGGGAAATTCATGAAAGTTTTCTACGATAAAGACTGCGACCTGTCGATCATCCAGGGCAAGAAAGTTGCCATCATCGGTTACGGCTCCCAGGGCCACGCCCAAGCGTGCAACCTGAAAGATTCCGGTGTCGACGTTACCGTCGGTCTGCGTAAAGGTTCGGCCACCGTTGCCAAGGCTGAAGCCCATGGCCTGAAAGTGACCGACGTGGCTGCCGCTGTTGCCGGTGCCGACCTGGTCATGATCCTGACCCCGGACGAGTTCCAGTCCCAGCTGTACAAGAACGAAATCGAGCCGAACATCAAGAAAGGCGCCACTCTGGCCTTCTCCCACGGCTTCGCGATCCACTACAACCAGGTTGTTCCGCGTGCGGACCTCGACGTGATCATGATCGCGCCGAAAGCCCCGGGCCACACCGTACGTTCCGAATTCGTGAAGGGCGGCGGTATCCCTGACCTGATCGCGATCTACCAGGACGCTTCGGGCAATGCCAAGAACGTTGCACTGTCCTACGCCGCCGGCGTGGGTGGCGGTCGTACCGGCATCATCGAAACCACCTTCAAGGACGAGACCGAAACCGACCTGTTCGGCGAACAAGCCGTTCTGTGCGGCGGTACCGTCGAGCTGGTAAAAGCCGGTTTCGAAACCCTGGTTGAAGCTGGCTACGCGCCGGAAATGGCCTACTTCGAGTGCCTGCACGAACTGAAACTGATCGTTGACCTCATGTACGAAGGCGGTATCGCCAACATGAACTACTCGATCTCCAACAACGCTGAATACGGCGAGTACGTGACGGGTCCGGAAGTGATCAACGCCGAATCCCGTCAGGCCATGCGCAACGCCCTGAAACGTATTCAGGACGGCGAATACGCCAAAATGTTCATCAGCGAAGGCGCAACCGGCTACCCTTCGATGACCGCCAAGCGTCGTAACAACGCCGCTCACGGTATCGAAATCATCGGCGAGCAACTGCGCTCCATGATGCCGTGGATCGGTGCCAACAAGATCGTCGACAAAGCCAAAAACTAAGTCGTCGAACCTTGTATGAAAAAACGCGGCCTCGGCCGCGTTTTTTCGTATGGGCGGGCGGTTCTGGTATAAAGCTGCATCGTTTGTGGCCGAACCGTCGTCCCAGACACCTGTCGAAAATGTCCAATCCGTTGCAAGGTACTGTCCATGAGCGAACGTCCCGAAGAGCCGAACCAGGCTTCCGACGCCGAAAGCCTGCTGCCCATCGATGAGCACATCGAAGAAGGGCATGACGCAGAAGGCCGTAAAGTCCGGCATCGTGGTATCTATCTTCTGCCGAATCTGTTCACCACTGCGAACCTGTTCGCAGGGTTCTATTCCATCATCAACTCGATGAGTGCCCAGGCTGCGCTGAGCGCCGGTGACTCGGCGAATGCGAGCAAGTACTTTGCCTTTGCCGCCATCGCGATTTTTGTCGCCATGGTGCTCGACGGTCTTGATGGTCGCGTAGCGCGCATGACCAATACCCAAAGCGCCTTCGGCGCCGAGTACGACTCGCTGTCGGACATGGTCGCCTTTGGTGTCGCGCCGGCATTACTGGCATTCGGCTGGGCGCTGGGTGACATGGGCAAGGTCGGCTGGATGGTTGCCTTCATTTATGTGGCGGGTGCGGCATTGCGTCTGGCGCGCTTCAACACTCAGGTAGGTACCGCCGACAAGCGCTACTTCATCGGCCTGGCCAGCCCGGCTGCTGCTGGTGTGGTCGCGGGTATTGTCTGGGCGTTCAGTGATTACGGGATCCAGGGGTCGAAGATGTCATTCCTGGTCGCGCTGATGGTGGCGGCCGCCGGCATGCTGATGGTCAGCAACATCAAGTACAACAGCTTCAAGGAGCTGGATCTGAAGGGGCGGGTGCCTTTCGTGGCGATCCTTGCCGTGGTGCTGGTCTTTGCCGTGGTGTTCAGCGATCCGCCTCGCATTCTGCTGCTGGTGTTCCTCGCCTATGCCGCTTCGGGCCCGGTGCAGTATCTGTTGCATCTTCGTCGTCACAAACACGCCGAGTGATGTAATTTCCCTCATACTCCGCAGTCTATGGTGCATCTGTCCTCCAAAGCTGCGGAGTTGCCATGTTGATCAAAGTCCCCAAAGCGTCCGACTGCCATGAGTCGGACGTCACGCCTGAATCCATTTATCTCTCTCGCCGACAATTGCTCGGAGCGACTGCGGCCGGTTTGGCCGTGAGCACTTTGCCGCGCTGGGCCAGTGCCGAAGAGGCTGCCCGCTATGCCGATGTCGAGGCCGGAAAAGCGCCCGCCTGGTTTGCCGAGAAGTTGCCCTCTGTCAAATGGGGCGCGGTGAACGTCAAGGATGAGGCGATCACACCTTTCAAAGACGCCACCCATTACAACAACTTCTATGAGTTCGGCACCGACAAGGGTGACCCGGCGGCCAATGCCGGTTCGTTGAAAACCGAACCGTGGAGTGTTGTCGTGGACGGGGAGGTGGGTAAACCGGGGCGTTATGCTCTGGAAGACTTCATGAAGCCTTACCAGATGGAAGAGCGTATTTATCGCCTGCGCTGTGTCGAGGCGTGGTCGATGGTGATTCCCTGGATCGGTTTTCCCATCTCGGCACTGTTGAAGCAGGTAGAACCTACTTCCAATGCCAAATACATTCGCTTCGAAACCTTGCAGGATCCGAAGAGCATGCCCGGACAGCGTTCGGGATTTGCCCTGATCGACTGGCCTTATGTAGAAGGTTTGCGTCTGGATGAGGCGATGAATCCCTTGGCGATTCTGGCGGTGGGCATGTATGGCCGCGAATTGCCAAACCAGAACGGTGCGCCGTTGCGTTTGGTGGTGCCGTGGAAGTACGGCTTCAAGAGCGTCAAATCCATCGTGCGGATCAGTCTGGTCAGCGAACAGCCGAAGACAACCTGGCAGAGCATTGCTGCGGATGAGTACGGGTTCTATGCGAATGTGAACCCTACTGTCGACCATCCACGCTGGACTCAAGCGCGGGAGCGGCGACTGCCTAACAGTCTGTTCAAGCCGAATGTGCGTGATACGCAGATGTTCAACGGCTACTCGGATGAGGTCGCTTCTTTATATACAGGGCTCGATCTGCGGAAGAACTACTGATGCGATATCCGATCTGGCGCGTAGGCGTTTTCCTGGCTGCGGCGATCTGGCCGCTGTTGTGGTTCTATCAGGCTTTTGCGGATCTGCTTGGGCCAGATCCGGGGAAGGTTCTGGTTGATCGGCTAGGGCTTGGGACATTGGTATTGCTGTTGATCACCCTGAGTATGACGCCGCTGCAGAAACTTACGGGGTGGGCCGGGTGGATTGCCGTGCGCCGTCAGTTGGGGCTCTGGTGTTTTGCCTATGTGGTTCTGCATCTTTGCAGCTATATGGCGTTCATTCTCGGTTTCGACTGGTCGCAACTCGGTGTCGAGCTGCGCAAACGTCCCTACATCATTGTGGGTGCTCTGGGTTTTCTGGGGTTGTTGGCATTGGCGATTACCTCCAACCGATACAGTCAGCGCCGTTTAGGTACCCGCTGGAAGAAGTTGCACCGGCTGGTGTATGTGATTCTCGGGTTGGGATTGCTGCATATGTTGTGGATTGTGCGTGCTGATCTTAAGGAGTGGGCAATCTATGCCTTTATAGGTGTTTTCCTTTTGGCGCTGCGTATTCCTCCATTGACCCGCCGGATCCCGCGTTTGATGGGTAAAAAGCAGGTTTTTCAGGAAAAGCGAAATTAAGGGTTGACGGCAGATTCTGAGTCTCTATAATTCGCCCCACTTCCGGCGCAGTCGAAACGGAAAACTCCTTGAGATTCAATGAGTTAAGTAGGT
>NZ_AKJQ01000078.1:0-185267 GCF_000282255.1 Pseudomonas sp. GM25
CCCCCGCCGCAGCGGCAGGCGCAGCGGGTGCAGCCGTGGCGGCGAAGAAAGGCAACTTCTTCACCAACCTGTTCGGCGGTTCGGACGACGACAAGAAACCAGAGCCAGTGAAAGCGCCAGAGCCGGCACCTGCTCCAGCCGCCCCAGCGCCTGCACCGACCCCGGCCCCTGCGCCAGCCCCGGTGGAAGCACCGAAGCCAGCAGCTCCGGTAAAAGCCGAGCCGGCGAAGAAAGCGGCAGCCAAGCCAGCGGCGAAGAAACCGGCGGCCAAGACCGAAGCGAAAAAAGCTCCGGCCAAGCCAGCGGCGAAAAAAGCTGAACCGGCGAAGAAGCCAGCGGCCAAACCGGCAGCAACCACCGAGACCAAAGCGCAGTAAGGCCTTGCGGTGAATGAAAAAGCGCGGCTTTCAGGCCGCGCTTTTTTTTTGCGTGTGATTCACAACATCCCGCCACACTTTTGTCTTTAATCTTTCCTTAACTCCCCTGTTCAAGACTCTTGATCGTATTTCTCGATATTTCAAAGCGAAATTTTCCGCTTTAATTCGATAGATAACTCGCTAGTCTTGGTTCGCAGTTCTCACAGGATTTGGGCAATGCAGCTACGTAACTCTTCTTCGCGCTACGGTTGGGTCAGCATCTTCATGCACTGGGGCGTGGCGCTGGTGGTCTTCGGGCTGTTCGCGCTGGGTCTGTGGATGGTGGGGCTGGATTACTACAGCACCTGGCGCAAAGACGCGCCGGATCTGCACAAGAGCATCGGTCTGGTGCTGCTGGGTGTGATGGTGTTGCGGGTGTTGTGGCGCTTTGTCAGCCCACCACCGCCAACGCTGCAAAGCTACAGCCGCATGACCCGCATCGGCGCCAAGTTCGGCCATGGGTTCCTCTACCTTGCGCTGTTCGCCGTGATGATTGCCGGTTACCTGATTTCCACCGCAGACGGTGTCGGGATCCCGGTGTTTGGCCTGTTTGAAGTTCCTGCACTGGTTTCCGGACTACCGGATCAGGCAGATACCGCCGGTGTGATTCATCTCTGGCTGGCATGGGCGCTGGTAATTTTTTCCGGCCTTCATGCGTTGGCAGCATTGAAGCACCACTTTATCGATCGTGATGCGACCCTGACACGAATGCTGGGACGCAAAGCCTGATGTTCAACCTCGACTCCAAAGGAAAACAAAGCATGTTGAAAAAGACTCTGGCCGCTCTGGCAATCGGCTCTGCCGTCCTGTCCGCCAACGTGATGGCCGCTGACTACGTGGTTGATAAAGAAGGCCAGCACGCCTTCGTCGACTTCAAGATCAGCCACCTGGGTTACAGCTTCATCACCGGTACCTTCAAGGACATCGATGGCAAGTTCAGCTTCGACGCTGCCAAGCCTGAAGACAGCAAGATCGAGTTCAACGTGAACACCGCCAGCGTGTTCACCAACCACGCCGAGCGCGACAAGCACATCGCCAGCGCTGACTTCCTCAACGCCAGCAAGTTCGCCAAGGCGACCTTCGTCTCCACCAGCGTCAAGTCCACCGGTGCCAACACCGCTGACGTGACCGGCGACCTGACCATCCTGGGCGTCACCAAGCCAGTGGTTGTGAAGGCGACCTTCCTGGGCGAAGGCAAGGATCCATGGGGCGGCTACCGTGCCGGCTTCGAAGGCACCACCACCATCAAGCGTTCCGATTTCGGCAAGCAGAAAGACCTGGGTCCGAAGTCCGACGCGGTCGAGCTGTACGTTTCGTTTGAAGGTGTGAAAGCGAAGTAATTTTCGCCGGCCCCACAAAAACGCCCCCGTTCTTGCGACCGGGGGCGTTTTTTATTGCCTGCCGTAACGCTCGTCTCGGCGGCGCGCAAAAAAAATGCCCCGGTTTTCAGGCCGGGGCATTTTTCATTGCAGTGGAAAACTCAGCGATTGCGGGTCAGCAAGGCCGGTTTTTCACCGCGTGGGCGGCTTGGCAGTTGATCCAGCTGCTCAGGCGTCGGGAAGCGGTCGGCTTTCGATTCCTTGTGCATGATCTTCGGCCCGCTGCTGCGCGGGTTCTGCACGGCCGGTTCAGCGCGTTGCTGATCGTCACGGGCCGGGCGGCGGTTGCGCGAGTTCTCATCGCGACGACCCTGGCCGTCACGCGGGGCACCGTTGCGTGGGCCGCTGCGCTTGCCTGGCGGAGTGCCGGTGCTCGAACCGTTGCTGTTACGTGGGCCGTTCTGGCGACCTTGCGGCTGACCGCCGCGGGGTGCGCCCGAACCTGCGCCTTGCGCCGGAGCGCCCGGGCGACGGTTGCGACCACCGGCCGGAGCCTGCTTCGGCACGTAATCAACGCGGTTACCGAAGTTATCGATATCGTCGTCGAGGAATTCGTCCGGAGCACGGTCAGCAGCGGCGCGTGGCGGCTGGCTTGGCTGGCGCTGTTCGCGAGCCGGGGTGCCTTCACGCGGTTTTTGTTGACGGGCTGGACGCTCGCCACGCTCACCGCGTTCGCCGGCCGGTTTTTCCTTGCCCTTGTCTTTGCCTTTGTCTTTACGACCGCCGCCACCGCCGCCGCCATTCGGACCGTCACCGCGTGGGCCACGGGCATTGCGCGGGTTGCGCATGTCCGGACGTTCGCGGGCTTCCGGCTTCTCGGCCTCGATGGTGCTGGCATCGAAGCCCATCAGGTCGCCGTCGGCGATTTTCTGCTTGGTCATGCGCTCGATGCTTTTCAGCAGTTTTTCTTCGTCAGGTGCGACCAGCGAGATCGCCTCGCCCGAACGACCGGCACGGCCGGTACGGCCGATACGGTGAACGTAGTCTTCATCGACGTTCGGCAGTTCGAAGTTGACCACGTGTGGCAACTGGTCGATGTCCAGACCGCGCGCCGCGATGTCGGTCGCTACCAGGATGCGTACCTGGTTGGCCTTGAAGTCGGCCAGGGCTTTGGTGCGGGCGTTCTGGCTCTTGTTGCCGTGGATCGCCACAGCCGGCAGGCCGTGTTTGTCCAGGTACTCGGCCAGACGGTTGGCGCCGTGCTTGGTGCGGGTGAACACCAGCACCTGTTCCCACGCGCCGGCGGTGATCAGGTGGGCCAGCAGCGCACGCTTGTGGCTGGCTGGCAGGCGGAATACGCGTTGCTCGATGCGCTCGACCGTGGTGTTCGGCGGCGTCACTTCGATGCGTTCCGGGTTGTGCAGCAGCTTGCCGGCAAGGTCGGTGATGTCTTTGGAGAAGGTCGCCGAGAACAGCAGGTTCTGACGCTTGGCCGGCAGACGCGCGAGGACTTTCTTCACGTCGTGGACGAAGCCCATGTCGAGCATGCGGTCGGCTTCGTCGAGCACGAGGATTTCAACGTGGGACAGATCGACGCTGCCCTGGCCGCACAGGTCGAGCAGGCGACCCGGGCACGCAACGAGGACGTCCACGCCACGGGACATGGCCTGAACCTGCGGGTTCATGCCGACGCCGCCGAAGATGCAGGCACTGACGAATTTCAGGTCGCGGGCGTAGATCTTGAAGCTGTCGTGAACCTGGGCCGCGAGTTCGCGGGTCGGGGTCAGGACCAGCACGCGCGGCTGGCGCGGGCCGTGACGCTGGGATTTGTCCGGGTGGCCGTTGGGGAACAGCCGCTCCAGGATCGGAAGGGCGAAACCGCCGGTTTTACCGGTACCTGTCTGTGCCGCAACCATCAGGTCGCGACCTTGCAACACGGCGGGAATGGCCCGCTGTTGCACCGGAGTAGGCTCGGTATAGCCCGCATCTTCGATAGCGCGGACCAAAGCCTCGGAGAGACCGAGGGAAGCAAAGGACATGAGTAATCCTGTTTCAGTTAGGGCTTGGCCCAATGGGAGTCTTGCCTGGCGCGAATGGCGTTTAAGAGGACGCAATCCCGTCCGGTCCTGCTGCGGTTCCGAAGGCACGTCCGGAGCGCTCGCGCGGGCTGAAAAGCTGCGCTGTAGCGGGTCGGGAGGCCTGTTACGGTTCCGGGCGTCCGGGCGTGAGCCTGGCGGGAACGCCGGAGTATAACAGAGCAATCACTGCGCGCCGCTTTCCTGCTGCTCAACGGTTTTGCCGCTGGCGGTGGCATTGCCCAGCGGCGCCGTCAGGGCAGGGGCCGCGCCGTAGCGGGCGCTGAGCTCGGCATAGGCCGGTTCGCGCTTGAAACGCTTCAGCTCGGCGCCGAAGCGCTGCACCAGCAAATCCATCCCGGCATTGCGCCGCACGGCCAGAAACTGGCTCTGGCGGCTGATGACCGTGGGGTTTTCCGTGATCTTGTCGCGAATGCCCAGTTCATCGAGCAAATGCTGACCCACGCGGCGATCGGTGATCAGCAGGTCGATGCGCCCGCGCACCAGTTTGCCGAAGTTGGCTTCGTGGGTCGGTGCCGGTTCCCGAGTGAACAGGGTCGATTCGCGAAAGTCCGGGCTGTACAGATAGCCCGGCGAGGTGCCGACGGTCAGGCCTTTGAGGTCTTCCAGGCTACTAAAAGGGTGTGGTCGCTCGTTGGCGTAGAACATCACGAACTCGACGTCCGACAATGGTTCGCTCGGGTAGAGCAGGGTGGCGTCGCGTTCGTCGCTGTGGAAGATGTCCAGCGCGCCGTCGGCCTGACCGGTTTCGAGCATCGACAGGCAGCGCTTCCACGGCAGGAACTGCCATTCGACTTCAATGCCCAGACGCTTGAACACGATGGCGGTGGTTTCGTAATCGAGACCGAGGTTCTTGCCGCCCTGTTCATAGACGTACGGCGCCCACGGTTCGGTGACGATACGCAGCTTCTCGCCCCGAGCCGCAAAGCTCAGGCAAGCAAAAACCAGCACGGCGAATAACTGCGTGATCAAAGGCATGGCTTGAGATTACGACGAGAAACGGCAAAGAGCCAGAAACTGGCCGCAGAAGCTCTGTTTCGGGCGTTAAAAGCAAAAGATCGCAGCGGCGAAAACGCTGTTGGCGCTGTCGCGGCTACGATCTTCTGGTCTTGCGGTGACGTCTTTTTAGCGCGGCAGCTTCAGGTTGTTCCAGATCGCCAGGCTCGGTTCGGCCTGGTTCATGGAATAGAAGTGCAGGCCAGGCGCGCCGCCTTGCAGCAGGCGTTCGCACATCTCGGTGACGACCTGTTCGCCAAAGCGCTGAATGCTTTGGCTGTCATCGCCGTAGGCTTCCAGCTGCTTGCGGATCCAGCGCGGGATTTCCGCACCGCAGGCATCGGAGAAGCGCGCGAGCTTGCTGTAGTTGGTGATCGGCATGATCCCCGGCACAACCGGAATGTCCACGCCCAGCGCCTGCAAACGGTCGACAAAGTAGAAGTAGCTGTCGGCGTTGAAGAAGTACTGGGTGATCGCGCTGTCGGCGCCGGCACGGGCCTTGCGCACGAAGTTGGCGAGATCGTCTTCGTAATTGCGCGCTTGCGGATGCATCTCCGGGTAAGCGGCAACTTCGATGTGGAAATGATTGCCGGTTTCTTCACGAATGAATTCAACCAGTTCATTGGCGTGACGCAGCTCGCCGCTGGTCATGCCCATGCCGGATGGCAGGTCACCGCGCAGGGCGACGATGCGCTTGATGCCGGCAGCCTTGTACTCGTTCAGCAGGCCGCGCAGGTCGTCCTTGCTGTCGCCGACGCACGACAGGTGCGGGGCGGCGGGGATTTTGACTTCGCTTTCCAGCTGCAGAACGGTGTTCAGCGTGCGGTCACGGGTCGAGCCGCCAGCGCCGTAGGTGCAGGAAAAGAAGTCAGGGTTGTAGGTGGCCAGCTGACGGGCAGTGGCGAGCAGTTTTTCATGCCCAGCATCGGTCTTGGTCGGGAAGAACTCGAAGCTGTAGCGACGGTCTTGGGACATGGAGGGGACCTCCAGCTACAAGCTGCAAGCTTCAAGTTGCAAGAGCAGCGGAGGTGCGCTGGTCTCTTGTGCCTGAAGCTTGCGGCCTGACACTGTTTTGACAAATAGGGGCAGAGCCTTCGGGCTTCGCGCGGCAAGCCCGGCTTGTGGCCTTGCTTGCCGCTTGAAGCTTGAAGCTCGCAGCTGCTCTTAGTAGCGGTAAGCGTGCGGCTTGAACGGGCCTTCGACGGTCACGCCGATGTAGTCAGCCTGTTGCTTGGTCAGTTGAGTGACCACGCCGCCGAAGCCGCGAACCATTTCCAGGGCCACTTCTTCGTCGAGTTTCTTCGGCAGTACTTCAACGGTCAGGCGCTCGGCTTTCTGGGCTGGCGACAGGTCGGCGTACTTCTGGCCGAACAGGAAGATCTGCGCCAGAACCTGGTTGGCGAACGAACCGTCCATGATGCGGCTTGGGTGACCGGTAGCGTTGCCCAGGTTCACCAGGCGGCCTTCGGCCAGCAGGATCAGGTAGTCGTCGTTCTGAGCGTCGAAAGCGCCCGGGCCGGTACGGTGGATCTTGTGTACCTGTGGCTTCACTTCTTCCCATGCCCAGTTCTTGCGCATGAAAGCGGTGTCGATTTCGTTGTCGAAGTGACCGATGTTGCAGACAACGGCGCGCTTCTTCAGGGCTTTGAGCATGTTTGCATCGCAAACGTTGACGTTACCGGTGGTGGTCACGATCAGGTCGATCTTGCCCAGCAGCGCTTTGTCGATGCTTGCTTCGGTGCCGTCGTTGATACCGTCGATGAACGGCGAAACCAGTTCGAAACCGTCCATGCAGGCTTGCATGGCGCAGATCGGGTCAACTTCGGAAACCTTGACGATCATGCCTTCCTGACGCAGGGACTGGGCCGAGCCCTTGCCCACGTCACCGTAACCGATGACCAGCGCTTGCTTGCCGGACAGCAGGTGGTCGGTACCACGCTTGATGGCGTCGTTCAGGCTGTGACGGCAGCCGTACTTGTTGTCGTTCTTGGACTTGGTCACCGAGTCGTTGACGTTGATGGCCGGGATTTTCAGCTCGCCCTTGGCCAGCATGTCCAGCAGACGGTGTACGCCGGTGGTGGTTTCTTCGGTCACGCCGTGAACGCGGTCCAGAACCTGTGGGTACTTGTCGTGCAGCAGCTGGGTCAGGTCGCCGCCGTCGTCGAGGATCATGTTGGCGTCCCATGGCTGGCCATCTTTCAGGATGGTCTGCTCCAGGCACCACTCGTACTCTTCTTCAGTCTCGCCTTTCCAGGCGAAAACCGGGATGCCGGCAGCAGCGATGGAAGCAGCGGCCTGATCCTGAGTCGAGAAGATGTTGCAGGACGACCAGCGTACTTCGGCACCCAGGGCAACCAGGGTTTCGATCAGCACGGCGGTCTGAATGGTCATGTGGATGCAGCCGAGGATTTTTGCGCCTTTCAGCGGCTGCTCGGAAGCGTACTTGCGACGCAGACCCATCAGGGCCGGCATTTCCGACTCGGCGATGATGGTTTCGCGACGGCCCCAGGCAGCCAGGGACATGTCGGCAACTTTGTAATCGTTAAAATCTGCAGGCGTGATAACAGCGCTCATGAAGAGCCTCCATTCGTAATGTATGCGAATGGGCGCCGTTGTGCGTTTAGTGTCCGGCCTGAGCCGGTCAACGCCCCATCCGAGCCTGACAGGTTGAACCTGCTGCAGCGCCCCTCGGACAGGTGGCGGGAAAACGGTAGCAAGTGAAGGTTACCGTTTTGAAACGGGGGCGATTATAGCCGTCTAGACTGATCTTCCAAAGGGTTTCTGTCGGCCAGATGAAGATCGCTAATCGCGACCATAGTAGAAGCCTCATGGAGCATGACCGCTCAGTCTGCCAAGATGGCGCCATCATTCGGCAAGACGCTCAGGAGTGAAGATGAATTTCCACACCCGCAAGTGGGTAAAACCCGAAGACCTCAACCCCAACGGCACCCTGTTCGGCGGCAGCCTGCTGCGCTGGATCGACGAAGAAGCGGCGATCTACGCCATCGTTCAACTGGGCAACCAGCGCGTGGTGACCAAGTACATTTCCGAAATCAACTTCGTCAGCGCATCGCGCCAGGGCGACATCATCGAGCTGGGCATCACCGCCACCGAGTTCGGCCGCACCTCGATCACCCTGACCTGCGAAGTGCGCAACAAGATCACCCGCAAGAGCATCCTGACCGTCGAGAAGATGGTCTTCGTCAACCTCGGCGAAGACGGCTTGCCGGCCCCGCACGGGCGGACCGAGATCAAGTACGTCAAAGACCAGTTCAAGGATGAAACTCCCGTTACCGAGTAATCGCACCACCCTGGCGAACGGAAGCCGAGCGGCGCGTGTCGTAGCCTTATGACCCCGCCACCGGTTTCCCGCCATGACCACGCCAACAGACGGCAAGACCCCCGACCTCTCGGCCAAGGAACAACACGAAGTCGAGAAAAACCAGCCGCCCCGGGCGGCGGTCCTGCATGAAATCATCCGCAAACAGGGCGACCTGGAACTGGAGCGCAGCATCGCCGCGCTGTGGTGGTCGGCGTTGGCGGCCGGGCTGACCATGGGCCTGTCGCTGATGGGCATGGGCCTGCTCAACTCGCGTCTGCCCGAGGGCGACGAATTCAAGGTGATCGCCAGCTTCGGTTACTGCGCGGGTTTTCTCGCGGTGATCCTCGCCCGCCAGCAACTGTTCACCGAAAACACCCTGACCGCCGTGCTGCCGGTGATGACCAAACCGACCCTGGCCAATTTCGGCCGGTTGATCCGGCTGTGGACGGTGGTGCTGTTCGGCAACCTGTGCGGGACGATTCTGGTGGCGTACGTGATGCTCGAACTGCCGATCTTCGACAGCAAGACCGACGAGGCCTTCCTCGAAATCGGTCGCAAGGTCATGGAAAACCACGCGAGTCAGATGTTCGCCAAGGGCATCGTTTCCGGCTGGATGATCGCCACCATGGTCTGGATGATTCCATCCATGGAGAGCGCGAAGATGTGGATCATCATCCTCATCACCTATTTCATGGCGCTGGGCGATTTCACGCATATCGTGGTGGGGTCGGCGGAAGTGTCGTATCTGGTGTTTGCCGGCGAGTTGCCGTGGAGTGATTTCTGGGCGGTGTTTGCCGGGCCGACCCTGGCGGGGAATATCATCGGCGGCAGTTTCATCTTCGCGCTGATCAGTCATGCGCAGATCCGCAGTGAGAGCGGCGCGCCAAAAGAAACGGACGGGCCGAAAGAGTCTGCGGATCAGGCCGAAAAGCCCGATCCGCAGCAGATCAAAAAATGATCAGTGGTGCGCGGACTCGGCAGCGGTCGCCGGCTCGTCGCGCGTTGCGTGCTTGACCAGTTTGCCGATGGTCAGGCCCTGCAACAGGATCGATGACAGCACCACGATGTAGGTGATGCTCAGCAGCAGATCGCGCTCCGGGCCCAATGGCAGAGCGAGTGCCAGCGCCACCGAAACACCGCCGCGCAAACCACCCCAGGTCAGGATCCGGATCGTGCCGCGCGGCACGGTGCGCCAGCGCCGCAACAGGACGATGGCGGGGGCCACGGTGAGCAGGCGCGACAGCAGAATCGCCAACGCCAGCAGGCTTGCCGCCGCCACGTGCAACCAGTTGAACGGCAGCAGCAACAGCTCCATCCCGATCAGGGCGAACAGCAAGGCGTTGAGCATGTCGTCGAGCAATTCCCAAAAACCGTCGAGGTATTTGCGGGTCATGTCGTTCATCGCCAGGTTGCGACCGAGGTTACCGATGATCAGACCGGCGACCACCATCGCAATCGGCGCCGAGACGTGCAGCTCGGTGGCCATCGCCGAACCACCGATCACCAACGCCAAAGTCAGCATGACTTCGATCTGGTGCTGCTCGATGCTCTTGATCATCAGGTACACCAGATAACCGATCAGCCCGCCGAACAGCACACCACCAACGGCTTCGTGAACGAACAGCATGGCCGTGGCGCCGACGGTCGGGGTTTCGCCCAGTTGCGCGATGCCCAGCAGCACGGTGAACACCACCACGGCGGTGCCGTCGTTGAACAGCGATTCGCCGACGATGGTGGTTTTCAGCGGCTTCGAAGCATTGGCCGTACGCAGCACACCGAGTACCGCAATCGGGTCGGTCGGGGAAATCAGCGCGCCGAACAACAGGCAGTAAAGGAAGCTCACGTGCCAGCCGAACAGGGCAAAAATGTAGTAGGCGAGGCTGCCGATCACGGCGGTGGCGATCAGTACGCCGAAGGTCGCCAGCAGGCCGATCGGCCAGCGGTAGCTGCGCAGGTCGTTCAGGTTGACGTGCAAGGCGCCGGCGAACAGCAGGAACGACAGCATCCAGTTCATCAGCAGATCGCCGAAGTCGATCTGGCCGATCAGTTGCTGTACACGCTCTTCGAGGCCGGGGTAACCGAGCAGGCTCAGGCCTTGCAGCAACAGGGAAAACATCAGTGCGGTAACCATCACGCCGATGGTCGGGGGCAGGCCGATGAAGCGGAAATTCACGAAAGTGAGGAGGGTGGTGAGGCAGATGAAAGCGGCGACGAGTTCAAGCATCCGGGGTCCTTTGGATGGGGGGTGAAAGACAGCGCGCCCATTCATGGACGCAAGGGTTGGATGGGCTGACGCCGGGTGGGGACACAATTGTGTCCCCCGGGAAAATCAGCCGGACACATTGACCGCAGCGACACCCCGACGTTGCAGGTAGATGAAAAACAGCGCCGTCAGCACGGTCAGCACGCCCACCAGCGCGCCGGTCCACGGCAAGTCCGCCAGGTCCGCGCCGCTGGCTACCACCAATCCGCCGATCCACGCGCCGGCGGCATTGCCGAGGTTGAACGCGCTCTGGTTCAGGGTAGAACCGAGGTTCGGTGCTTCATGCGCCTGATCGATGATCAGCAGTTGCAGGATCGGGCACAGGGCGAAGGCAAAAATCCCCCACAGCACCAGCGTGATCGCCGCCGGAACCACCGAGCGGCTGGTCTGGCTGAACGCCGCCAGAATCACCACCACCGCCAGTGCGACACCCACCAGCGAAGGCAACAGGCGGCTGTCGGCCAGGCGCCCGCCGAGCATGCTGCCGCCGGTCAGGCCGACGCCGAACAACAGCAGCATCACCGTTACGCCGTGAGGGCTGACGCCGGTGATGTCCTGCAGAATCGGCGCAATGTAGGTGAACACGCTGAACAGACTGGTGGAGGCCAGTACGCTCATGCCCAGCGCCAGCAACACGTTGACCTTGCCCAGCACCTTGAACTCGCTGGCGAGGTTGGCCTTGTCCATCGGGATGTGTTTCGGCAACCACAGCCATTGGGCGAGGGCAGCGATCACACCGATCACCGAGACCGCCCAGAAGGTCGAACGCCAGCCGGCGTACTGGCCGAGCGCAGTGCCCAGCGGTACGCCGAGGACGTTGGCGAGGGTCAGGCCGGTGAACATCATCGCAATCGCCTGCGCCCGTTTGTTCGGCGCGACCAGTCCGGCGGCGACCACCGAACCGATGCCGAAGAACGCGCCGTGGCAAAGTGCGGTGACCACCCGCGCCGCCATCAGCGTCGCGTAGTTCGGCGCCAGTGCGCACAGCACGTTGCCGAGGATGAACATCAGCGTCATGCCCAGCAACGTGGCCTTGCGCGGCATGTTAGCGGTGCCGATCGCCAGGATCGGCGCACCGAACACCACGCCCAGGGCGTAGCCGGTGATCAACAGGCCGGCGTGGGGAATGCTCACTGCGAGGTCGCGGGCGACATCGGGCAGCAGACCCATGATGACGAATTCAGTGGTGCCGATGCCGAAAGCGGCAACAGCGAGTGCAAGCAAGGCGAGTGGCATGCGCAAGGTCTCTGTCGGTAGTCTTGACGCTTTGATCAGGCATACGCAGGCCGGCGACCGGTCTCGGACGAGAACGGGACAGGCAGGAATTATTGGAATTTATCTGTGCGCAACTGAGTGCGGCGTGGTCGCTTGCAGTATAAACAGCTGCTGACACATCGCGAATCAATAATCTGACTAATTGGCTCAGGCTCAACAACAAGAATCAAGGAGTGGCACGTGCTGGCGACAGCTCTGGTGTTGGTGGCGGCGCTGTTGCATGCAGCGTGGAATACGTTGATCAAATTCAGCGCCGAGCGGCTGCTGGTGGTGGCCTGCATGGACACCGTGGCGCTGTTGTTCGTCGCGATGGCGTTCCCTTTCATCAGCCTGCCACCGCCGGAAATCTGGCCTTGGATTCTGGCGTCGGCAGCGTTCGAACTGCTCTATCGTTATCTGCTGATCCAGGCCTATCGGGTCGGCGATCTGGGGCTGGTCTATCCGTTGATGCGCGGACTGTCGCCGCTGGTGGTGCTGGCGCTGACCCTGATCTTCGCCGGCGAAGTGCTGACCACCCAGCAGATCTTCGGGATCATGTTGATCCCGCTGGGCATGGCTTGCCTGCTCTGGCAGGGCGGCGGCGGGAAACACTTGCCGTGGTCGATGCTGCCGGTGGTGGCGCTGATCGGCTTGTGCATCGGTTGCTACACCTACATCGATGGCCAGGCCTTGCGGCGCTGGTCGCATCCGCTGGATTACCTGGTCTGGGTCACGCTGCTCAGTGCCTGGCCTTTCCCGATGCTGGCGTGGGTGGCCAAGCGTCCGGCGTTCATGCTGTTCTGGCGCGAGCAGTGGAAGCTGGGACTGGCGGTCGGGTTCTGCGTGTTGTTCAGCTACGCTCTGGTGCTGTGGGCGATGCAGTTGGGCTCGATTGCCGAAGCGGCGGCGTTGCGTGAAATCAGCGTGATTCTGGTGGTGCTGTTCGGCATGCGTTACCTGAAAGAACCTTTCGGCCGGCCGCGGCTCTTAGCCTGTGGGCTGGTGCTGGTCGGCATGCTGGTGATGAAGTTCTGACCGCCCGGCAACTCTATAACTCGAAAAAAGGACGGCGTTATGACGGTGGCTCTGTGGTGCGTTTTGATTGCGATCTTTTTGCCCTACCTGTGCACAGGCGTGGCCAAGGCTGTCGGTGGGTATCGGCTGAGCGACAATCACGATCCCCGGGATTTTCTCGAAAGCCTGAACGGCGTGGCGCGGCGTGCCCATGCGGCACAGCTGAACAGCTTTGAAGTGACGCCGGCGTTTGCGGCAGCGGTGATCGTTGCGCACCTGGTCGGCACGGCAGAGCTGGTGACGGTCAACGTGCTGGCGGTGCTGTTCATCACCAGTCGCCTGCTCTACATCATTTGCTATCTGGCGGACTGGGCGATTTTGCGGTCGCTGGTGTGGTTTGTCGGGATGGGGCTGATTGCCAGTTTCTTCTTCGTTTCGGTCTGAACCCTGAAAGATTGCAGGCTGACGAGGCCTGCGATCTTTTGCGTTGTGCTTACGGCTTGTCGGCCACCTGCGGCACTTGCGGCAGCGCTGCACCTTTTGGCCAGAGCATCCAGATCTGCCCTTGCTGCTTCATGTCGCCGGCCAGTTGCCCGGCGGCATCGCCGGTGCCCCAGAACAGATCCGCACGAACTTCGCCGGCAATCGCGCCGCCGGTGTCCTGTGCGGCCACCGGGCGTACCAGCGCCGTGCCGTCCGGGCGGGTGGTCGACAGCCACAACAGGCTGCCCAGCGGAATCACCTTGCGATCCACCGCCGCGCTGTAACCGGCGGTCAGCGGCACATTCAACGAGCCGCGCGGGCCTTCGTTGCTGTCCGGGTTGCGGGTGAAGAACACGTAGCTCGGATTGCTCGCCAGCAGTTCCGGAATGCGCGACGGGTTGGCCTTGGCCCAGTTGCTGATCGCGCCCATGGTCACTTCTTCTTTTTTCAGCTCGCCTTGTTCCACCAGCCAGCGGCCGATCGGCCGGTACGGGTGACCGTTCTGGTCGGCGTAGGCGATGCGCAGCTGGCGACCGTCATCGGTCTGGATCCGCCCCGAACCCTGAATCTGCAGGAATTGCAGGTTCATCGGGTCGGTCAGCCAGGCCACGACCGGCGCCTTGACGCCCTGGCTCTCGATGGTCGCCGCGTCGTCGTAAGGCTTGAGCACACGACCTTCGAGGCGTCCGCGCAGGCGCTTGCCTTTCAGTTCCGGGTAAATGCTGTCCAGCGACACAATGATCATGTCTTCGGGCACGCCGTACACCGGCACGTTGGCGGTGGCGGTTTGCGTCAGGCTGCCGGGATAGACCGGTTCGTAGTAGCCCGTGATCAGACCGTTGGGGTTGTCGTTCTCGGCGCGCAGGCCGAAGACGTCGAGGTTCTGCTTGAGGAACGTGCGAATCTCACCGGCGCTTTGCGGCACGTTGAGGGCTGCCGCACAGGTCGCGCCCCAGACCGGGTCAGCCTTGAGCCGGGTGCAGGCGCTGCGCCACGAACCGAAGCCGGCCACCAGATCGCTATCGGACACTGCCGGCAGGGCTTCCCAGGTGGCACTGGAATACGTGGCCAGGGCGTGGGTTTTCGGCTTGGCGCTGTCGCCACCGGTGCAGCCGGCGAGGATCGCCAGCAGCGGGAGGGTAGCGATAAGCGGATGACGCCAGGCCTTGAAACGGCTGTTCATGGAGAATTTCCTGTGCCGGTTGCAGAAGTGCTCCATGCGCTCAAGCAACCCTTATTGTTAATAGGGCTATTGGTGTTTGGCGGTGACGCGGGGATACTGGCCGCCGATTTCCGTGACCTGAAGCCACCATGACTCTTAAAAGAATTTCTGTTGTATTGCTGGCCTGTCTGACCTTGTCCGCCTGTGGCGGTGTCGACCCGAATTCCCCGCTGGGTCAGCGCAAGGCGATCTTCAAGCAGATGCTCAAGACCGGCGAAGACCTGGGCGGCATGCTGCGCGGACGCATTGCCTTCGACGGGCCGAAATTTGCGGAAGGTGCGGTCAAGCTCGATGCGTTGTCCCATGAGCCGTGGAAACATTTCCCGCAGGTGCGCGAAGAAGATCACACCAGCGCCAAGGACGATGTCTGGCAGAAACAGGCGCGCTTCCAGGAAATGGCCCGCACCCTTGAAGCGGCCACCGGTGAACTGGTGATCGCCAGCAAGGTTCAACCCTACAAGGCCAGTAACCTGGGGCCGGCCGTGCAGAAAGTCGAAGATGCCTGCAGTGCCTGCCATAAAGAGTTTCGCGACCACTGATGTTCAAGGGATCACGGCTTTTGGCTGTGATCCCCGGCTTTCTTACTTGTCGAGTTCGTCCAGCGCGTCCTGCAATTCCTTGCGTGATTCGGCGAGCTTGTTCTTGCGCTTGTCGATCTTCTCCGGATCGCCTTTCTTCATGGCCTTGTCCAGATCAGCCTGACGCTTGCTCACTTCATGCTTGGCGTCGAGCACCTTGTTTTCGCGTTCTTTCTTCAGGCCGGCGTCGGTGCAGTGTTCGGTGACTTCGCGCAGGGCGGTTTCGAGGCCGGCCTGCTGGTCGGCGTTGCCGCGGGACTTGGCCTGTTCGATCTGATTGATGATGCCCTGCTTCTTGGCGGCACAACCGGTCAGGCCCGGCGCGTCTTCGTCGGCCATCACGGGGGCGGCGAGGACTGCGCAGAAAGACAGCAGGGCGAGCGGTGCGAGAAATTTCATAAAAGCTCCATGTGCAAAGGCAATCGGGTCGGTGAAGCACTGCGCTGTTGGAGCGCTCCGGCAGACATTGGGTTCCCGGCGGGCCGGGGATTGCGTGTTCAGAAGCCGTCGACGCCGGCGGCTTGCAGGGTTTCACTCAGGGCCAGTACCTGCGGGTCGCGAAAAAAGGCGCTCAATTGCGCCGCGCGGCCCGGGCCGATTCCGGCTTCTGCCTGCCATTGTTCGGTATTGCGTTGTGCCAGCGCCTGCCATGAATCGGCGAGTGTTGCCTGACCGGTCGGCGGCAGCCCCAGGGCTTTGAGCCACTGCAGGAACGGCCGTTGGCGGGCGCTGTGAAAACTGTGCAGCAGGCGAGCACTGCTGCGCTCGCCGAGACCGGCAATGTTAGCAAGCTCCGGCCCGTCGAGGGTCAACCAATCCAGCAGGCTGTTCAGGCGGCCTGTTTCCAGAAGTTTCTCCCAGGTGCCGCGACCGACATGCGGTAGGGCGAGACCTTGCTTGCTGCTCAGCCAGGTGAGGCGTGCGAGAAACTGGCTTTCGCAGCCCGGCGTCGGTTGCCAGCAGCTCAGGGCGTGAAAGTCGCTGGCGAGCGGAGCGTTCAGATCCACGCGTTCAGTGCTGCGCAATACCACGCTGTCGAGACGCGGGATCGTCAGCCCGGCCAGGCTGATTGCGACCTGATCGCCGGGGCGAATGTCCAGTTCCTGCCAACGCCTGAGCGAACTGACGCTGACCCGTTTGATCTGCCGGTCATCGAGCATCACTGGCGACAGTTCGAGCACCGGCGTAATGCGCCCGGTGCGACCGATCTTGAAGTTCACCTTGCGCACATCGGCCAGCGCCTGGGCGAAAGGGTACTTCCAGGCGACAGCCCAGTAGGGCGGACGGGCCTGCCAGCGCTCCGCCGGTGGCCGCAGGCTCTGACGCAGGACCACGCCGTCCGTGGCGAATGGCAGTGGCGAGCGATACCAGTGATCGCGCCAGTGTTGCGCTTCGTTCAGGCTGGCGACGGCCTGGGTGTAGGGCTCGGTGGTGGGAAAACCGAACTGCGTCAGCGCCACGATTCGCTCCGGCAAGTCCTTCGGCCCTTGCGGCCAGTCCCAGACAAACAGCCCGATGCCGGCAGCGTGTTCCGCGTCCAGATCCTTGCGCCCCAGCAGCCCGGCCACGGTGGCGCGGGCGTTGGCGCTGCCGGCAAGTGCTTGTTTATGTCCGCTCAAGCGCCAATAGAGTTCGCCTTGCACCAGCAGATCCTGCGATTGCTTCAGCTGCTGCGGAATGGCTCCGATCTTTTTTGCTGAAGTCGTCCAGTCCTGCCCGCGAACTCCATCCCCGCGACTGATCGCCTGATGCAGTCGACCGTCGCGATAGATCAGGGTCACGGCCACGCCATCGACCTTGGGTTGTACCCAGACGTTTTGGCGGTCGCGCAGCCAGGTGGCGATGTCCGCCGCATCGTGAAGTTTGTCCAGACCGGTGTGCGCGACCGGGTGCGCAACCGGGCCTGATGCGGTGCGCACCGGCTCGGGTGGTGAGGGAAGTTTGAAGCACCGGCGCCATTGGTTCAGGCGCAAGCGTGACTGATCGTAGAGCTCATCGGCGATCACCGAGCGGCCTTCGCGATGATAGGCGTCGTCCCAGCGGTCGATCTGTTGTTGCAGGGCGGCGACTTCGCTTGATGCCCGGGCGGCGGCCCAGTCGGGGCAGTCGGCGAAGGCGTTGAGGTGGAAAACCGGCAGGAAAAACAGAAACAGGCGTAGTGTGGCAAGCATTGTGAGCGTCCTTGCTCAGGGAGATGCTTGAAGGCTAGGCGAGGATTTGTTGTTGAGAGAGTTCGGTGTTTTGCGAGCTGTTTCCAGTCCGAATGTGATGTCGCTGATTCGGGCCTCTTCGCGAGCAAGCTCGCTCCCACGGAGTACGAATGAAAAAGCCCCGCACGGCGGACCGTGCGGGGCTTCTTGTACCGCCAGGAAAATTACAGGCCGGCAGCGGAACGCAGAGCGTCGGCGCGGTCGGTTTTTTCCCAGGTGAACGTGGTGAAGGTGTCTTCGCCAACGGTCTTGGTCTGCGGAGCACGACCGAAGTGGCCGTAGGCTGCGGTTTCCTGGTACATCGGGTGCAGCAGGTCGAGCATGGTGGTGATCGCGTATGGACGCAGGTCGAACACTTCGCGGACCAGTTTGATGATCTTGTCATCGCTGATCTTGCCGGTGCCGAAGGTGTTCAGCGAGATCGAGGTAGGCTGGGCCACACCGATCGCGTAGGAAACCTGGATCTCGCAACGCTCAGCCAGGCCGGCAGCCACGATGTTCTTGGCAACATAACGGCCAGCGTAGGCAGCCGAACGGTCAACCTTGGATGGATCTTTACCGGAGAACGCGCCGCCGCCGTGACGGGCCATGCCGCCGTAGCTGTCGACGATGATCTTGCGACCGGTCAGACCGCAGTCACCTACCGGGCCGCCAATGATGAACTGGCCGGTCGGGTTGATGTGGAACTGGGTGTCCTTGCTCAGCAGTTCGGCAGGCAGCACGTGCTTGACGATCAGCTCCATCACGCCTTCGCGCAGGTCGTTGTACGACACTTCAGGGTTGTGCTGGGTCGACAGAACCACGGCGTCGATACCGACAACCTTGCCGCCTTCGTAACGGCAGGTCACTTGCGACTTGGCGTCCGGACGCAGCCAAGGCAGCAGGCCCGATTTACGGGCTTCGGCCTGACGCTGCACCAGCTGGTGCGAGAAGGTGATCGGTGCTGGCATCAGCACGTCGGTTTCGTTGCTGGCGTAGCCGAACATCAGGCCCTGGTCGCCGGCGCCCTGATCTTCAGGCTTGGCACGGTCAACACCCTGGTTGATGTCAGGGGACTGCTTGCCGATGATGTTCATCACGCCGCAGGTCGCGCCGTCGAAGCCGACGTCGGAGCTGGTGTAGCCGATGTCGCAAATCACGTCACGAACGATCTGCTCCAGGTCGACCCAGGCGCTGGTGGTCACTTCACCGGCAACGATGGCCACGCCAGTCTTGACCAGGGTTTCCACGGCAACGCGTGCGTGCTTGTCCTGGGCGATGATGGCGTCCAGCACTGCATCGGAAATCTGGTCGGCGATTTTGTCCGGATGTCCTTCAGACACGGACTCGGAGGTGAAGAGGGAGTATTCGCTCATCTCGATGTTTTCCTGAATTTACCGATGGTGAGTGTCGCCAGCCGGTCGCTGAAAATGGCGGACCTGGATCTGGAAACCATTACGTAAGCCTACATAGAGGCTTTCCCCGGGAACGAGTCCCGCAGCGGTGGCCCAACGGGCCAGATCGTCCTGTTCAAACCCCAACCACAGATCACCGCAGGCCTCCCTGGCCCAACTCTGGTTGTGGCTACATAACTCTGTCACGAGCAGGCTACCGCCCGGTTGCAGCAGGCTGGCCATGTGCTTGAGCGCTTCGGCCGGCGCGGCGAAATGGTGCAACACCATGTTCAACACCACGCAATCGGCCTGAAGACTTACGCCATTCAATGCATCGGCCAATTGCAGGCTGACGTTAGCCAGCTGTTCACGTTCACATACCTGACGGGCCAGTTCGAGCATCGCCGCGCTGTTGTCCAGTGCGGTTACGGTGCCGAAGCGACGCGCCAGTTCCGGCAGGAATGCACCATCGCCGGGGCCGACTTCAATGGCCGTGGCAGCGCCATTGAAATTCAGTTTGTCGAGCAGGGCCAGCACGCTTTCACGGTACTGCGGCAGGCCGGCAATCAAATCCTGCTGGGCGCGGAATTTCTCCGCGACCCGGGCGAAAAAGTCCTGGCTGTTGGCCGCACGTTGCCCGTGAACCTGTGCAATCCGGGTTTCCACGTCAGCCGGCAGCGCCAGATTGTCGACTTCTTCTAACAACGCCGCGTGCAACTTGCCGCCCAGCAACTCGGTGTGGGGCAGGGCGCGGCGATAGAACACCGCATTGCCTTCGCGGCGAGTCGCCACCAGATCCGCCTGCGCCAGCACTTTAAGGTGATGGCTCATGCCGGACTGGCCGATATCGAAAATCTGCGCCAGTTCCAGTACGCCGAACGAGTCGTTGGCCAGGGCGCGCAATACATTCAGCCGCAGCGGATCGCCGCCGGCCTTGCACAGGGCCGCCAGCTCGTCGCAATCGTCATGGCGAATGGAAGGCACGCGTAAGTTCATAGGGCTGGCAGTCTAGTGACGGCCGGAAAGCATCGCAAGGTCTATATCAAAATGTTTTGATATTGCTCGATGGATGGCGCATTCGATTGCACTTCTCACCGCCCGGTTAACTCTACAAACGAACAGCGGAAAGGTTTCACCAACCGAAACCGATGTTATCCATGGGAAAAACGCCTTCGGATGACTATCTGTCATTGCCCCGAGGCGCTCGGGTGAGGGAAAATGCCCTCCTTTTTTCCGTTTCAATCTATTCACACCCAGGAGATCAGCGATGCCTAGCCGTCGTGAGCGTGCCAACGCCATTCGTGCCCTCAGCATGGATGCCGTGCAAAAAGCCAACAGCGGCCATCCCGGTGCCCCTATGGGTATGGCAGATATCGCCGAAGTGCTTTGGCGCGACTACCTCAAGCACAACCCGAGCAATCCATCGTTCGCCGACCGTGACCGCTTCGTGCTGTCCAACGGCCACGGCTCGATGTTGATCTATTCGCTGCTGCACCTGACCGGCTACGACCTGTCGATCGACGACCTGAAGCAATTCCGTCAACTGCACAGCCGCACCCCGGGCCACCCGGAATTCGGTTACACCCCGGGCGTTGAAACCACCACCGGCCCGCTGGGTCAGGGTCTGGCCAACGCTGTGGGCTTCGCCCTGGCTGAAAAGGTACTGGGCGCGCAGTTCAACCGTCCTGGCCACAACATCGTCGACCACCACACCTACGTGTTCCTGGGTGATGGCTGCATGATGGAAGGCATTTCCCACGAAGTCGCTTCCCTGGCCGGCACTCTGGGTCTGGGCAAGCTGATTGCCTTCTACGATGACAACGGCATCTCCATCGACGGCGAAGTCGAAGGCTGGTTCACCGATGACACGCCGAAGCGTTTCGAATCGTACAACTGGCAAGTGATCCGCAACGTCGACGGTCACGATCCGGAAGAGATCAAGACCGCCATCGAGACCGCTCGCAAGAGCCCGCTGCCGACCCTGATCTGCTGCAAGACCACCATCGGTTTCGGTTCGCCGAACAAGCAAGGCAAGGAAGATTGCCACGGCGCCCCGCTGGGTGACGCGGAAATCGCCCTGACCCGTCAGGCGCTGAACTGGAACCACGGCCCGTTCGAAATCCCGGCCGACATCTATGCCGAGTGGGATGCCAAGGAAAAAGGCCGCGCCGCCGAAGCCGAGTGGGATCAGCGTTTCGCTGCTTACTCCGCCGCGTTCCCGACCGAAGCCAACGAACTGATCCGTCGCCTGAGCGGCGAGCTGCCGGCCGACTTCTCCGAGAAGGCTGACGCTTACATCGCCGACGTTGCGGCCAAAGGCGAAACCATCGCCAGCCGTAAAGCCAGCCAGAACGCCCTGAACGCGTTCGGCCCGCTACTGCCGGAAGTGCTGGGCGGTTCGGCTGACCTGGCCGGTTCCAACCTGACCCTGTGGAAAGGCTGCAAAGGCGTCAGCGCCGAAGACGCCAGCGGCAACTACATGTACTACGGCGTGCGTGAATTCGGCATGACCGCGATCATGAACGGCGTTGCCCTGCACGGCGGTCTGGTGCCTTACGGCGCGACCTTCCTGATGTTCATGGAATACGCCCGCAACGCCGTGCGCATGTCCGCTCTGATGAAGCAGCGCGTGATCCACGTCTACACCCACGACTCCATCGGTCTGGGCGAAGACGGCCCGACGCACCAGCCGATCGAGCAACTGACCAGCCTGCGCAGCACGCCGAACCTCGACACCTGGCGTCCAGCCGATGCCGTTGAATCGGCCGTGGCCTGGAAAAACGCCCTGGAGCGCAAGGACGGCCCGTCGGCGCTGATCTTCTCGCGTCAGAACCTGCAGCACCAAACCCGTGATGCCGACCAGATCGCCGACATCCGCCGTGGTGGTTACGTGCTGAAAGACTGCGCAGGCGAGCCTGAGCTGATCCTGATCGCTACCGGTTCGGAAGTCGGTCTGGCCGTTCAGGCCTACGACAAACTGACCGAGCAGGGCCGCAAGGTGCGCGTGGTTTCCATGCCATGCACCAGCGCGTTCGACGCTCAGGACGCCAGCTACAAGCAATCGGTCCTGCCGTTGCAGGTTGGCGCGCGTATCGCGATCGAAGCGGCCCACGCCGACTTCTGGTTCAAGTACGTGGGTCTGGAAGGTCGCGTGATCGGCATGACCACCTACGGCGAATCGGCTCCGGCTTCGGCACTGTTCGAAGAGTTCGGCTTCACCCTGGAAAACATCCTGGGTCAGGCTGAAGAGCTGCTGGAAGACTGATCCAGAAGTTGTGTTGATTGAGCTGCCGCCAATCGCGAGCAGGCTCGCTCCCACAGGGAATTTGTTGTGTGACACAAACAGTGTTCACAGCAAAGACCCAATGTGGGAGCGAGCCTGCTCGCGATAGCGGTGGTTCGAACAACAATGCAATAACGGATACACCACGGTAATCGAGAACCCCATGCCTCAACCGCGTCCCTACAAAGTTGCACTCAACGGCTACGGCCGGATTGGTCGTTGCGTCTTGCGTGCGTTGTTCGAGCGAGGCTCGGCGGCAGGGTTTGAAATTGTCGCGATCAACGATCTGGCCGACATGGCCAGCATCGAATACCTGACACGCTTCGACTCCACCCACGGCCGGTTCCCCGGCGAAGTGAAGGTCGACGGCGATTGTCTGCATATTAATGGCGACTGTGTGAAGGTCCTGCGCAGTGCCACCCCCGAAGGCATCGATTGGGCGTCGCTGGGCGTCGATCTGGTGCTCGAATGCTCCGGCGCCTACCACACCCGCGCAGACGGCCAGCGTTTCCTCGACGCCGGCGCGCCGCGTGTGCTGTTTTCGCAGCCGATGGCCAGCGAGGCGGATGTCGACGCCACCATCGTCTACGGCGTCAATCAGGATTGCCTGACCGGCGACGAACTGCTGGTGTCCAACGCCTCCTGCACTACCAACTGCGGCGTGCCGCTGTTGCGTCTGCTGGATCAGGCGGTCGGCCTGGATTACGTGTCGATCACCACGATTCACTCGGCGATGAACGATCAGCCGGTGATCGACGCCTATCACCACGAAGACCTGCGCCGCACCCGTTCGGCGTTCCAGTCGGTGATCCCGGTGTCCACCGGTCTGGCGCGTGGTATCGAGCGCCTGCTGCCGGAACTTGCCGGGCGAATTCAGGCCAAAGCCGTACGCGTGCCGACGGTCAACGTGTCCTGCCTCGACATCACGATGCAGACCGCGAGCGACACCGACGCCGGCGAGGTCAACCGGATTCTGCGCGACGCCGCCACCAGCGGCCCGCTCAAAGGTCTGTTGGCCTACACCGAATTGCCTCACGCAAGTTGTGATTTCAACCATGACCCACATTCGGCCATCGTCGATGCCAGTCAGACCCGCGTTTCCGGCCCACGGCTGGTGAACATCCTGGCCTGGTTCGACAACGAATGGGGTTTTGCCAACCGAATGCTGGATGTTGCAGAACACTATCTGCAAACAGCGACTTCAAAAAAACCGTAGGAAGTGCGACCCATGACCGTGTTGAAGATGTCCGACCTCGATCTGCAAGGTAAGCGCGTATTGATCCGCGAAGACCTCAACGTCCCAGTCAAGGACGGTGTTGTCACCAGCGATGCGCGTATCCTGGCTTCGCTGCCGACCATCAAGCTGGCCCTGGAAAAAGGCGCGGCCGTGATGGTCTGCTCGCACCTGGGTCGTCCGACCGAAGGCGAATTCTCTGCCGAGAACAGTCTCAAGCCTGTCGCTGACTACCTGAGCAAGGCCCTGGGCCGCGAAGTGCCGCTGGTGGCTGATTACCTGGGCGGCGTTGACGTCAAGGCCGGCGACATCGTGCTGTTCGAAAACGTGCGCTTCAACAAGGGCGAGAAAAAGAACGCCGACGAACTGGCCCAGCAATACGCCGCCCTGTGCGACGTGTTCGTGATGGACGCTTTCGGCACCGCTCACCGCGCAGAAGGTTCGACCCACGGCGTCGCCAAGTTCGCCAAAATCGCCGCTGCCGGCCCGCTGCTGGCTGCTGAGCTGGACGCACTGGGCAAAGCCCTGGGCGCCCCGGCCAAGCCGATGGCGGCCATCGTTGCCGGTTCCAAGGTCTCGACCAAACTCGACGTGCTGAACAGCCTGAGCCAGATCTGCGATCAACTGATCGTCGGCGGCGGCATCGCCAACACCTTCCTCGCTGCGGCCGGTCACCCGGTCGGCAAGTCGCTGTACGAGCCGGACCTGCTGGACACCGCTCGCGCCATTGCCGCCAAGGTCAGCGTGCCGCTGCCGGTCGACGTGGTGGTTGCCAAGGAATTCGCTGAAAGCGCCGAAGCGACCGTGAAACTGATCGCTGACGTCGCTGCCGACGACATGATCCTCGACATCGGCCCGCAAACCGCGGCCAACTTCGCCGAACTGCTGAAGTCGTCGAAAACCATCCTGTGGAACGGCCCGGTCGGCGTGTTCGAATTCGACCAGTTCGGCAACGGCACCAAAGTGCTGGCCCAGGCCATCGCGGACAGCGCGGCGTTCTCGATTGCCGGCGGTGGCGACACCCTGGCGGCCATCGATAAATATGGCGTGGCTGAAAAGATCTCCTACATTTCCACCGGCGGTGGCGCGTTCCTCGAATTCGTCGAAGGCAAGGTGCTGCCGGCCGTTGAAGTCCTGGAAAGCCGGGCCAAGGCCTGAGGCCGCCCGATTGGCCAGGCAAAGGAGTGTTCAGATGGTCAAGTCGTTAGCGCTGTTGCTGCTGACCGGTACGTTGGCGGCCTGCGGGAGTAACCCGAAGGCCGAGCCGACACCGGCACCGGGCGAGGCACAGAAAGGCTGCTACCAGGCCGACTGGCAGGCCGAAACCAACCCGGTGCTGAACAAGCGCTCGGGCCCGGACGGTCTGGACAAATACGAGACGCAAACCCCGGCCAAGGAACATGGTTGTCCTTGACCGGTCTGACTCTTTACTCAAGTCCGGCGGCGTGCGCTGCCGGTCGAGGAACACGGATGAAAGGCTTGATCGCCGTTGCGGCACTGGGATTGTTGGGTGGTTGCGCGCAGTGGAACCCGTTCCAGTCGTCCGCCCCTGTGGATAACTGGACCACCTGGACCTGCGACAGCCAGGCCAAGGTGCTGTGGCGCTTCACCGATGCCGCCCGCAAGGAAGTCGATGTGCGCCTGGGCGGCGGCGATCAGGTCTATCGCCTGAAAGAAGAGCCGGGCGCCTCGGGCGCGTTGTACAGCGATGACATGCTGGCGTTTCACATGAAAGGTGAGGAAGGCCTGGTTTACTGGGTCGCCACCAATGATTTGATCGGTCGGGGCTGCAAAGCCGAATAAAACAGAATTTGCTTTATCGAATCACCAGGCCGGGCCTCAACCCCCGATCTGCAATCACTTGAATAGCCGCCGCCGCTCCGGCAGGCTGGCACGATTAACGACCCAAACCGGGAGAGAGACACACAATGGCACTTATCAGCATGCGCCAGATGCTGGACCACGCAGCCGAGTTCGGCTACGGCGTTCCAGCCTTCAACGTCAACAACCTTGAGCAGATGCGCGCCATCATGGAAGCCGCTGACAAGACTGACTCCCCGGTGATCGTTCAGGCTTCGGCCGGTGCCCGCAAATACGCCGGCGCCCCGTTCCTGCGTCACCTGATCCTGGCGGCCATCGAAGAATTCCCGCACATTCCGGTGTGCATGCACCAGGACCACGGCACCAGCCCTGACGTCTGCCAGCGCTCGATCCAGCTGGGCTTCAGCTCGGTCATGATGGACGGCTCCCTCGGCGAAGACGGCAAGACCCCGACCGACTATGAATACAACGTCCGCGTGACCCAACAAACCGTCGCCATGGCTCACGCCTGCGGCGTTTCGGTCGAAGGCGAGCTGGGCTGCCTGGGTTCGCTGGAAACCGGCATGGCCGGTGAAGAAGACGGCATCGGCGCCGAAGGCGTTCTGGATCACAGCCAGATGCTGACCGACCCGGAAGAAGCCGCTGACTTCGTCAAGAAGACCCAGGTTGATGCCCTGGCCATCGCCATCGGCACCAGCCACGGCGCCTACAAGTTCACCAAGCCACCTACCGGCGACGTGCTGGCGATCGACCGCATCAAGGAAATCCACAAACGCATCCCGAACACCCACCTGGTGATGCACGGTTCCTCGTCGGTTCCACAAGAGTGGCTGGCGATCATCAACCAGTACGGCGGCGACATCAAAGAAACCTACGGCGTACCGGTTGAAGAAATCGTCGAAGGCATCAAGCACGGCGTGCGCAAGGTCAACATCGACACCGACCTGCGTCTGGCATCCACCGGCGCCATGCGTCGCCTGATGGCCACCAACCCGAGCGAGTTCGACCCGCGTAAATTCTTCGGCGAAACCGTGAAGGCGATGCGCGATGTATGTATCGCTCGTTACGAAGCTTTCGGTACTGCCGGCAACGCTTCGAAGATCAAGCCGATCTCGCTGGAAAGCATGTATCAGCGTTATCTGAAAGGTGAGTTGAACGCCAAGGTCAATTGAGACTGGGGGTTTAGCTGATTTGAAAGAAACCCGCCGTGAGGCGGGTTTTTTTTGAGCCGATTTTGTCGGATGAACGAGGGTTCCTAGTTCGGCTCCACGTGATCCAGCGCCTGATTCACCGCCAGCTCTCCAAGCATTACCAACTGCGCAATGCCTATCGCGGTCTTGCGGTCGGCGGGAGGGAGGGTGGCGGCGAAGTTGTTGAGCATTTCGCTGGCGGAGCCGAGGGTTTCGCTGGCGTTGGCCAGCAGGGATTCGGTGTTGTAGGCGGGGTTGGCAAAGTACATGCGGTCGGGTTCGTTGACCGTGGCCATGATGCGGGCGCCGGGGCAGAGGTAGTGGTCGAGGGCGCGTTCAGCGGCTTCGTTGAGTTTTTTGGAATCGAGGGATTCGTAGGGGGAGGCCAGATCAATATCTGGAGGATTGGGCGTAGGTTTGAACATTTGGTGGATTCCCGATAGGGCCACAACCAATCCGCTACTACACGAAAGGGTGGCGGCTGTACGCAAGTTAGTAGACCGGGCAACACCACCAAATCCCGGCGCACCCGAAGGCGCCATGCGCACAGCCACCATCAAGTACAGGCCAGGCCTGACTGAAGGACGCTTGTACGACGGTGGAGTTGCCGGGCTACTAAACCCGATCACTGCGAATCAGTGACCGGAATCAAGTTACCGACGGCCCTCCAGGCGCACAAGCCGGCGGATTCTGGCGTACCGGTAGGCAGCGACGCAAGCCGTTGTAGGCTTCGGGACGTTTCGCGAATTGCCTTTAAACAGAAGCCTTAAACGGTCGCGCGGCCGCTATTTATCGTGATCGATATCCAGCTTGCTGAACGTCACCTGCCCACCTTCACTCGTGTACCCGGTGTTGTCCTGCACATACACGCCCGCCTTGAAATACAGCGGTTTGTTGCGCCACGTCGCGCTGATCTGCGAATCCCACTGATACCCGGCCGCACTCACGCCCAGCGCACCGCCCGGGCTCAGGTGAATGAGGTAGTTGAACTCGCGATTGAGTTTGATCCCGGTGGCGAGGGTGATGACGCGGCTTTCGTCCTGATCCGGATGGGTGCGCAGTTTGATCACCAGGTTGCCGGTCTCGGTTTTGTCTTTGTACTGGTACTCAAGCTTGAGCATCGGCTTCTGGCTTTCATAGGCGTGGATCTGGCCGATGACGATCTTGCCGGAGCTGGGCACCTTGTTGACCGAGAGGGTCGCGCGCAGCAGGTTGTCGGCGTCCGGGTAGTACCAGTTGCGCAAGGTGCCGTTGCTGTAGGTTTCGCGCAGTTCGGTGCGCGGGTAGATGGCGTTTTCGGTTTTCGAGCCGGTCACCGGGGACCAGAAGAACAGGGTGCCGGTGTCGGAATGGAAGTACTGATCCTTGAAGCCGTTCACCAGTTTGGAGGTTTCGACGGTGTAGGGCGGGCTGCCAACGGGAACGCTGAGGTTCCAGGTTGCGAGGTCGATCATGTCGGTTCTTCCACTCTGTTGCTGTTGCACGCGCGTGCCAGAAGCTCTAGCCCGCGGGTCTTGGGGGCGGCCTTTATAAGCGTAGAGGGATTTTTTGTTAACGGCCGTCTGGCGGATGATTGGCGTCAACATCCTGTCGAAATGCCATCTTTCCCGGTTTTCGGGGGCTTCAGCGGTGACCGTTAGTCGGCTGCCTATCGGTTTGGTTAAATGATGGCTGGATGACAGCTATTGCTTTTACAGATCCCGGACTAGAGTGAAGGCTCAGTGACTGTACGGTTTTCACGAGAAACCGCCCGGAACACTGATCCGAGATGCCCCGACACGAGATGTCCCGACAAGAGAAGCAGCATGGAATGCGCGCAACCCCAGCCAGGTGAAGGCAGCTCAGTCCTTTTGATCGTTGATGATTACCCTGAAAATCTGATCAGCATGCGCGCGTTGCTGCAGCGCCAGGACTGGCAGGTGATGACCGCGGCTTCCGGTTTCGAAGCCCTCAGTCTGCTGCTCGAACACGACGTCGATCTGGTGCTGCTGGATGTGCAGATGCCGGGCATGGACGGTTTCGAAGTCGCGCGGCTGATGCGCGGCAGTCAGCGCACGCGCCTGACCCCGATCATTTTCCTCACCGCCAACGAGCAGTCCCAGGATGCCGTGATCAAGGGCTACGCCAGCGGCGCGGTGGATTACCTGTTCAAACCGTTCGATCCACAGATTCTCAAGCCCAAAGTCCAGGCGTTGCTGGAGCACCAGCGCAATCGCCGGGCCTTGCAGCGTTTGAGTCAGGATCTGGAATCGGCGCGGGCCTTCAATGCGTCGGTGCTGGATAACGCGGCCGAAGGGATTCTGGTGTTGGCCGAGGATGGCTTGATCCGCTTCGCCAACCCGGCGATTTCCCGGCTGCTGAATGCGCCGGTGAAGGAACTGGAAGGGCAGGAGTTTCTCGATTTCCTGCAGAAACCGCACATTCCGCTGTGGGCCGATTCCGAGTTTTATGCCAGTTACAAACGCGGCGAGACGTTGCGCTTACACGACGCGTTGCTGCGTACCGCGCCGGGCCAGCAAGTGCCGGTGGCCTTGTCCTGCGCGCCGCTGCCGAGTGAACAGCACGCGATGGTGGTGACGGTGCTGGACATGTCGGTGGTGCGCCATCTGCATCAGCAGCTGGAATTTCAGGCGGTCACCGATCCGTTGACCGGGCTGCTCAATCGCCGAGGTTTTTACCAGACTGTGGAAAACCTGCTGTTGCGCGGCGAGCGCACGGACAGTAGTTGGGTGCTGATGTACCTCGATCTCGACGGGTTCAAAAGAGTCAATGATTCCCTCGGCCATGATGCCGGGGACCGGGTGTTGCGCTGGGTCTCCGAACAACTGAAAGCCTGCCTGCGGCCATTCGACATTCTGGCGCGGATGGGCGGTGATGAATTCACCGCGCTGCTGGATCTGGAATTCCCCGAACAAGCGGCGAAGATTGCCGAGAAACTCATCGAGCGGGTGTCGATCTGTCAGCAGATCGAAGGCCTCGATATCGCGCTGGGTGCCAGTATCGGCATCGCCACGTACCCGGATTGCGGCAACAACCTCGACGGTTTGATGCGCGCCTCGGACATCGCCATGTACGAAGCCAAGCGTGCCGGGCGTCAGCAATATCGCTTTTACGATCATGAAATGAACGGCCGCGCGCGCTCACGGCTGATGCTGGAAGAAAGTGTGCGCAACGCCATCGAGAACCGGGATTTCAATCTGGTGTATCAGCCGCAAGTGGCGATTGGCGACGGCCGGATTCGTGGTTTCGAGGCCCTGCTGCGCTGGCAACACCCGAGCGTCGGCGACGTACCGCCGGGGTTGTTCCTGCCGTTGCTGGAGGAGGCGACGCTGATCAGCCGGCTCGGCAGCTGGATTTATCATCGCAGCGCCGGGCAGCGTAAGGCCTGGGAGGCCGAGTTCTCCAAGGATCTGGTGATCGGCGTGAGCCTGAGCAACACCCAGTTCGGCCTGCCAAATCTGGTCACCGAGTTGCGCCAGGTGCTGGAGCGCCATGGTTTGCAGCCGCACCAGATGGAAGTGGAAGTGACCGAAGAGGCGCTGACGATCAATCCGGACGAGACCCGCAAACAGCTGAAGCTGCTGCGCAATCTCGGGGTGCGGGTGGCGCTGGACGATTTCGGTTCCGGGTCCTGCTCGCTGTCGCATTTGCGCGATCTGGAACTGGACACCCTCAAGCTCGATCGGCACCTGATCGCCCGATTGCCGGACTCGTCTCGCGACGCTTCGCTGGTGCGCACGGTCATCGACCTGTGCAAGGAATACGGCTTGCTGGTGATTGCCGAAGGCGTGGAAACCGTCGAGCAATATCAGTGGCTGCAAGCCCATGGTTGCGAGTACGTGCAAGGGTTCCTGGTGGCGCGGCCGTTGGTCGCCGAGGACACCGCACGCTTTACCGAGCCGTTCGACTGGAGCGCGTTGGCCGGTTGAATTCGCTACACTGGCGGCCTTTTCATGACCCGTGCCGCCCCATGACTGCGTTGAAATACCTCCAGGCCTATCCCGCGAATCTGCAGGATCAGGTGCGCCAATTGATCGCCGACAACCGCCTCGGTGATTACCTGAGCCAACGCTATCCGGGCCGCCACGATGTGCAGAGCGACAAGGCGTTGTACGGCTACGCGCTGGACTTGAAGCAGGAATACCTGCGCAACGCCCCGGCCATCGACAAGGTGCTGTTCGACAACCGCCTCGACCTGACTCACCGCGCCCTCGGCCTGCACACCACGGTGTCGCGGGTGCAGGGCGGCAAGCTCAAGGCCAAGAAAGAGATTCGCATCGCCTCGCTGTTCAAGGACGCCGCGCCGGAGTTTCTGAAGATGATCGTCGTGCACGAGCTGGCGCACTTCAAGGAGTCGGATCACAACAAGGCGTTCTATAAGTTATGTGAGCACATGCTGCCGGGCTACCACCAGGTCGAGTTCGACCTGCGGGTGTACCTGACCTGGCGAGACATGCAATAAAAGATCAAACAACGGAGCGCATGCATGGACGTAAGCAAGACCAAGAGCAGTTTCTACCGGCGCTTGTACGTGGCGTACCTGATCGACAGCGGCTTGGCGAGCAGCGTGCCAGCGCTGACCGAGGTCACCGGCATGCCCCGGCGCACGGCGCAGGACACGATTGCGGCGCTGGCGGATCTGGATATCGTCTGTGAGTTCGAACAGGAAGAGGGCGCGCGCAATCATGCGGGGCGTTATCGGATTCGCGAGTGGGGGGCGATTGATCGGGGGTGGATCGAGCGGAATTTGCGGCAGATCAAGGTTGTTCTTGAGTATCCCTGACTTGAGCAGTCCCTTCGCGGGCAAGCCCGCGAAGGGGAAATCTCAAGACCGCCGCATACCAATATGCGGAATGTCATCCTCAAGATATTCCTCACCTGCCACCACAAACCCGTAGCGCCCGTAATACCCCTGCAAATGCGCCTGCGCCGACAGATAGATCGGCACTTCAGGCCAACGCTTATCGGCCTGTTTCAGCGCCTGCTCCATCATTTCATGCCCCAACCCTTTGCCGCGCCCGGCCGGAGCGGTCAGCACGCGGCCGATCACCACGTCGCCACCCTGGGATTCCGGGTCCAGCAGGCGCAGGTACGCCACCAGCTGATCACCGTCCCAGCCCATCAGATGGCAGGTGTCGCCGTCCAGATCCTGACCGTCCGGATCCAGGTACGCGCAGCGCTGTTCGACCACGAACACTTCCGAGCGCAACTTCAAAATGGCGTACAGCTGCTCCAGTCCCAGATCGCTGTGATGTTTGCAGACCCACTCGATTGTCATCTTCCGATTCCTTGAACTACGTCGCCCGATACTAAGCGCAGCGCCGAAATATGTCTGTATGGCTGAGAAATCTGTGACAAAGGCCAAAATGCCATCATTCCAATATCGCGGCCCGCCGTACTTTGTGTAATCTGCTGGGAAGCGCTGTGCAATGGCTTCAATGAGCTAATGTTAGGGCCTGGGATTCGCCGGTAAGGGGCCTTGGGGTTTTGACTGAAAACACGCCGGGCGGCCCGCCCGCTAAGGATTTTCAAGCATGCCGCGATTGCATCGAGCCTTTGCTTTGATCGGATTGCTGTTGCTGGGTCAAAGCGCTGCAGCGGAGAAATTGCGTCTGGTATTCGACGTCTGGCCGCCCTTTACCGATGACACGCTGGTCAACGGTGGGCTGGCGACGGACATCGTCAGCACGGCCCTGGCCCGTGCCGGTTATGCCAGCGGTTACGAGCAGGTGCCGTGGGCGCGGGCGTTGATGGGGGTTGGCGAAGGACGTTACGACGTGCTGGTCAACGCCTGGTACAACGACGAGCGCACGAAGCTGGGGCAGTTTTCCGGCGAGTACCTGCTCAATCGCGTGCGTTTTCTCAAGCGCAAAGACGCGCCCATCGAATACAACAACCTGCAGGAACTGCACACCTATCCGATTGCGGTCGTGCGCGGCTATGCCTATTCGGCGCCGTTTGATGCCGACACCGCGTTGCAGAAAGTCCCTGTGCATAACTTCGCCATGGCCGTGCGCATGCTGGCGGCGGACCGGGTCAAGCTGACGCTGGAAGACGAATATGTCGCCCGCTATTACCTGGCCCGGGAATCACCGAAAGTGCGCAATGCGGTGGAGTTTCTGCCCAAGCCGCTGAGCGAGAACAGCCTGCATATTCTGGTCAGCCTGAAGAACCCGCAGCACGAACAGATCGTGGCCGGGTTCGACAAGGCGATTGCGTCGATGAAGGCCGATGGCAGCTATGACAAGCTGCTCAGGCAGCACGGAATGTGAGGCGGCTCAATCTTCGGCTGTGTCTTTGATCAGGTGCGCCGCCAGCGTGCGCAACGGGCCGAGCTGGCGGCAGATCAGCGCCAGTTGCGTCTGCACCAGCCGCTGGCCTTCGTCGATTTCGTCCGGCATCTGCTCCAGCTCATTGGCCAGCGCTTCTTCCTCATCGCTTTGAATGGCAATCGGCTGTTTGCTTGCCAGACCCTGGGCGATCTCATCGATGCTCGCCGCCAGACTCACGCCGGCGCCGTCGATCAGGTGCTCGCGCACCTCGGCCGGCAGCTGGGTTTCCCGGTGTGCGCCGAGGCCTGACAAATAGCTGAGCAAGGTGTGTGACAGCACCAGGAAGCGGAAGCCGACGTCGGCTTCCTTTCGGAAATGCCCCGGCTCCATCAGCATGTTCGCCAGCGTCGTGGAGAGTGCCGCGTCGGCGTTGTGCGCGTTGCGTCGGGCCAGGCGATAGGCAAGGTCGTCACTCTTGCCGGCGGCGTATTGCTGCATGATCTGGCGCAGGTAAATGCTGTTGCAGGTGAGGGTGTTGGCCAGCACTTTGTTCAGGCGCCGACCCTGCCAGTCCGGCAGGAACAGGAACACCGCCAGCCCCGCGATCAGGCTGCCGAGCAAGGTATCGAACAGCCTCGGCACAAACAGCCCGTAACCGTCACCGACCTGGTTGAAGCAGAACAGCACCATGATCGTGATCGCGGCGGTCGCCACGGTGTAGCGGGTGGTGCGGTTGGTAAAGAACACCACGCCGGCGGCGATGGCGAAGCACGACTGCACCAGCGGATTCGGGAACAGATCGAACAGCGCCCAGGCAATCGTCAGGCCGATCGCCGTGCCGAAAATTCGCTGGCCGAGTTTGCGCCGGGTGGCGCCGTAGTTCGGCTGGCAGACGAACAGCGTGGTGAGGATGATCCAGTAACCCTGCGACGGGTGAATCAGGTGCACCATGCCGTAGCCGATACTCAGCGCCAGCGGCAAACGCAGGGCGTGGCGGAACAGCAGCGAGGTCGGCGTCAGCTGCGTACGCAGGCGAATCCACACATCCTTGAAGTTGCGCGGCGAGCGGTCGAGCAGGCTGCTGTCGGTGGCATCCGCCAGCGCATCGGGGTTGCTGGCGTCGCTGAGCAAACGGTCGAGGGTGCCGAGGTTGGCCGCCAGTGCGCGCAATGAACGGAGCAGTCCACGCCAGGCCGGGTTGCTCTGGATGCGCAGGTGTTCGAGGGAAGCGTGCAGGTCGCTCAGGGCTTCGGCGAAACTCGCGTCGTAGATAAACGGCTGGCGCATCTGGATCGATTCGGCCAGCGCCCGACAGGCCTTGCCTTGCTGGCGCAGCAGGCGCTGGCAGCGGAACAAGACATCGCTGTGGAAAAACGCATCGGCCAGGGCGTTGTAGGGATAGTGCGAAGAGCTGGCGCGTTCGTGAATGTCTTGCGCCAGGAAGTACAGCTTCAGGTAACGGCTGACTTTCGAGCCCGGACGACCGTTGCCGACCCGGTGCAGGATGATTTCCTTGGCGCTGTTCAACGCAGCTACCACCCGGCCGTTTTGCTGGGCCAGTTCCAGTCGCCGCGCTTCGACGTCCATCTGACGGATCGGCTCGAACAGCGAGGATTTCAGTTTCAGGTAATAGCCCAGTTCGCGAAACAGCCGCGCCAGACTCTGCTGCACCGGCTGATTGGAAAACATCGCCTGCCACAGCACCGACAGCAGGCCGTACCACGCGGCGCCGGCCACCAGCAGCATCGGCTCGTGCCAGAAATCCGTGACCGCGCCACCGCGCTGATCCACGCCGATCATGGTGTAGACGGAAAGAATCAGCGTCGCCGAAGCAATCGCGCCATAACGCTCGCCGAGCGCACCGAGCATGGTCAGGCCGAAGCTGGCCAGTGCCAAAGCGATGACGAATACGATGGGGTAGGGGAAGAGCAGTTCGACGGACAGCGCCGCAACGCTGAAACACACCAGCGTCACCGCCAGCGCGTTGAGGCGGCCCTGCCAACTGTCGTCGGTCTCGGCCAGGGCGCTGGCGATGATCCCGAGGAACAACGGGATCAGCAGCCCCATTTCATCCTGATACCAGCACAGCGCCATGCTGCCGGTCAGGGCGATGAACACCCGCACGCTGTAGCTGAATTTATCCAGCGCCCACAGGCGCCGCAAAGACTGACGAAACGAGGTCGAGGACATGAAGTGCGAAGGCCTTCCGAGGCGATGCCGCTAAATTGAGCCAGTAATGACGCCGACGCAATGGCGCCGATCACATCTGACAGCAAAAAGTGTTCCGCACGGCCTTCGAATCAGACGTATTGCGCCGCCGCGTAACCCGATGCCCACGCCCACTGGAAGTTGAAACCGCCCAGATGCCCGGTGACATCCAGCACTTCACCAACGAAGTAGAGGCCCGGGCTTTTCAGCGATTCCATGGTCTTGGACGACACTTCGCGGGTGTCGACGCCACCGAGGGTGACTTCGGCGGTGCGGTAACCTTCGGTGCCGGCCGGGACGACTTTCCAGCTGCCCAGTTTCTCGGCGATGTCCGCCAGTTCGGCGTGGGTGTACTGCTTCATCGGTTTGGAGACGAACCAGTTGTCCGCCAGCAGATTGGCCATCTTCTTGGTGAAGATTTCGCCGAGCAGGGTTTTCAGTTCGCTGTTCGGACGCTCGGCGGTCTGCTGTTGCAGCCAGCTCGCGGCGTCGTGATCCGGCAGCAGGTTGATCTCGACGGTGTCGCCCGGCTCCCAGAACGAGGAAATCTGCAGAATCGCAGGCCCGCTCAGGCCTCGGTGAGTGAACAGGATGTTCTCGCGAAAGCTCTGATCGTTGCAGCTGACCAGACAATCCACCGAGGTGCCGGACAGTTCGGTGCACAGCTCCTTGAGCTGATCGGTGATGGTGAACGGCACCAGACCGGCGCGTGTTGGCAGCAGGTCGTGGCCGAACTGCTTGGCGACTTGATAACCGAAACCGGTCGCGCCGAGGGTCGGGATCGACAGACCGCCGGTGGCGATCACCAGCGACTGGCACTGGATCTGGCCGAGGGTGGTGTCGAGCAGGTAACCGCCCTCGACCTTCTCGATGGTCTGGATCGAGGTGTCGAGGTGCAGGTTGACGCCGACCTGATCGCACTCGTCCAGCAGCATGCCGAGGATGTCGCTGGATTTGTTATCGCAGAACAGCTGACCGAGTTTCTTCTCGTGGTACGGCACGCCATGTTTGGCGACCATGCCGATGAAGTCCCACTGGGTGTAGCGGGCCAGCGCGGATTTACAGAAGTGTGCGTTCTGCGAGAGAAAATTGCTCGGTTCGGTGTACATGTTGGTGAAGTTGCAGCGCCCACCGCCGGACATCAGGATTTTCTTGCCGGCCTTGTTCGCGTGGTCGAGCAGCATCACCTGACGCCCGCGCCCGGCGGCGGTCAGCGCACACATCAACCCTGCGGCGCCAGCGCCAATGATCACGACTTCGGTAGAGCGCAAAACGGTGTCCTCACACTAAATTCAAATTCACCGGAAACCAATGTGGGAGCGAGCCTGCTCGCGATGAGGTCGGCACATGCAACATAGTTGTTGGCTGACAGTCCGCCATCGCGAGCAGGCTCGCTCCCACAGGGGATCTTCCTTGGATGGTAGACCGCTTACAAGACGCGAACGCGCAGCGAACGACCCTTGATCTTGCCGTTGTTCAAGCGCTGCAGTGCTTGCATGACCACGGTGCGTTCAACAGCCACATAGGACTGGAAGTCGAAGATCGCGATCTTGCCGACCTGGGCGCCCGGAATGCCGGCTTCACCGGTCAGTGCACCCAGAATGTCGCCCGGACGCACCTTGTCCTTGCGCCCGCCAGCGATGCACAGCGTGCTCATCGGCGGTTGCAGCGGGGCACCGCCCTGGGACTTGAGGTTATCGACCTGATCCCAGTTCAGCGGGGTTTTCTGCAGTTGTTCGATGGCTTGCGCGCGGTGCGCTTCGGACGGCGCGACCAGGCTGACCGCGATGCCTTTCTCGCCGGCACGACCGGTACGGCCAACACGGTGAATGTGGATTTCCGAATCGCGGGCCAGCTCGACGTTGATCACCATGTCCAGCGCATCGATGTCCAGACCACGGGCGGCAACGTCGGTGGCAACCAGTACCGAAGTACTGCGGTTGGCGAACATCGCCAGCACCTGATCGCGGTCACGCTGTTCCAGGTCGCCGTGCAGGCCGACGGCGGAAATGCCTTTGGAGGTCAGGTGATCGACGGTTTCCTGCACTTGCTGCTTGGTGAAGCAGAAGGCCACGGTGGAGGCCGGGCGGAAGTGGTGCAGAACCTTGGTTACCGCGCTCATGCGCTCTTCCGGGGAAATCTCGTAGAAGCGCTGTTCGATCTGGGTGTCGTCGTGGAACGCTTCGGCCTTGACCGTTTGCGGATCACGCATGAACTTCGACGCCAGTTGTTTGATGCCCACCGGGTAGGTGGCCGAGAACAGCAGGGTCTGACGACGGGCCGGGGTCTGCTCGATGATGTCTTCGATGGCGTCGTAGAAACCCATGTCGAGCATGCGGTCGGCTTCGTCGAGGATCAGCGTGTTGAGGCCGTCGAGAACCAGCGAACCCTTGCGCAGGTGCTGCTGGATGCGGCCCGGAGTGCCGACGATGATGTGCGCGCCGTGCTCCAGCGAGCCAATCTGCGGGCCGAAGGACACACCGCCGCACAGGGTCAGGACCTTGATGTTGTCTTCGGCACGGGCCAGACGACGGATTTCCTTGGCGACCTGGTCAGCCAGCTCACGGGTCGGGCAAATCACCAGCGCCTGGCAACCGAAGTAACGCGGATTGATCGGGTTCAGCAGGCCGATGCCGAACGCGGCGGTCTTGCCGCTGCCGGTCTTGGCCTGGGCGATCAGGTCCATCCCCTTGAGGATCACCGGCAAGCTCTGCGCCTGGATCGGCGTCATCTGGGCATAACCGAGGGAGTCGAGGTTAGCCAGCATGGCGGCGGACAGCGGCAAAGTATTAAAAGCGGTGGCGATGGTGGTCACGGGACTGGCCTGCAAAACAAAATGTCGCGCAGTGTACCAGTCCGGTGGCCAATAGCCCTAAGACTCGATGTGCTCTTCCGGACGTCTGACTCGCCGTCCGTCATTCTTTGAAAGTTGAGAAAAAATGGTCGCAGCGAGCATCGCCATGATCCCAACGGTCACGAATGTGAGCTGAAATGCGCCCAACACGGTCTCAACGCCGTCATTCCCGATCTCTGCCGTAAAGCCGCCGAGCAGCGCGCCGGCGCACGCCACGCCGAGGCTCAGCGACAACTGCGCCACCACCGACAGCAGACTGTTGCCGCTGCTGGCGCTGGCGTCGTCGAGGTCGATCAGGGTCACGGTGTTCATCGCGGTGAATTGCAGCGAGTTGATCGCCCCGAGAATCGCCAGCAGGCACAGCAGCAGCCAATATGGCGTCTGCTCGCTGACCAGGCCCATGCTCGCCAGCATGATCCCCAGAAACAGGGTGTTGCCGGTCAGCACGATGCGATAGCCCAGACGCTCAATCAGCGGGCGCGCACCCCACTTGGCGACCATCGCCGCAGCGGCCAAAGGCAACATGCTCATCCCGGCCTGGGACGGCGAATACCCCAGCGCCACTTGCAGCAGCAACGGCACCAGAAACGGCAGGGCGCCGCTGCCCAGGCGGGCGAAAAGGTTGCCGAGAATGCCGACCGCGAAGGTGCGGGTCTTGAACAACGACGGCGCGAACAGCGGGTTTTCAATGTGCCCGGCGCGCAACCAGTACGCCGCCAGACACGCCATGCCGCCGAACAGCAACAGCATCACCCGCAGGTGCGGCAGGTGCAGTTCGCCGAGGCCTTCCATGGCGATGGTGATCAGCACCATCGCCGCGCCGAACAGCAGGAAACCGAGGCTATCGAAACGCGTGCGCTCGGTGCCGCGCAGGTCGGGGATGAATTTCCACACCGCGTAGCAACCGATGACGCCGACCGGCAGGTTGATCAGGAAGATCCAGTGCCACGTCAGGTATTCGACCATCCAACCGCCCATGGTCGGGCCGATCAGCGGGCCGAGCAGGCCGGGAATGGTGATGAAGCCCATGATCCGCACCAGTTCCGAGCGCGGGTAGGCGCGCAGCACCACCAAGCGTCCGACCGGCAGCATCAGCGCACCGCCGAGGCCCTGGATCACGCGCGCGCCGATCAGCATGCTCAGGCTGCTGGACAAGGCGCAGAGCAGCGAGCCGAGGCTGAACAGCAGGATCGCGCCGAAGAAGATTTTCTTGGTGCCGAAGCGGTCGGCGATCCAGCCCGAGGCCGGGATCAGCAATGCCACGGTGAGCATGTAGGCGATGATCACGCCCTGCATGCGCAACGGGTCTTCGGCCAGGTCCCTGGCCATGGCCGGCAGGGCGGTATTGAGGATGGTCCCGTCGAGGGACTGCATGAAGAAAGCGATGGCGACGACCCACGGCAACCAGCGGGCGGTGATGGCGTCGAGAGGCGGGCGGTTGGGCATGGAACCTCTTGTTGGTTGATTGATCGTTCCCACGCTCTGCGTGGGAATGCCTCAACGGACGCTCCGCGTCCGCTTTTGGCTGGGACGCGGAGCGTCCCGGGCTGCATTCCCACGCAGAGCGTGGGAACGATCAGGTCAGAGAGTGAGGGTCAATCGGCTCACCAGCGCCCCCGGCAACAGCGCCGACGAGGTATTGCGCTGGCTGTAGGTGCTCGCCGACAGCAGCAGCTCGCGCTCGGCAGTCAACGCTTCCAGCTGCGAACCCAGCAGGCTGTAGGCGCTGTCGTCGAAGCGCATGGTGCTGACCGGCGCCTGAATTTCGCCATTCTCCACCCAGAACGTGGCAAACCGGGTCATGCCGGTCAGTCGCGCCGCCGGTTGATCGGAGAAGTTCAGGTACCACAGATTGCTGATGTACAACCCGGTGCCCAACTGCTTCAGGATTTCGGCCTGCGGCAGATCGCCTGCGCCCATGTTCAGCGCGCTCGGCGATTCGCCACCGCCGGCACCGTTGGCTGTCAGACCGTACTCGGCGGCACTGCGCGAGCCCACCAACTGATCACCCGCTTTGCCTTCGATGATCAGCCGCAGATCGCTGCGCGGGTAACCTTCGCCGGAGAACGCCGGGCTCAGCGAGTCGCTGACTTTTTCGTCGAGGGACACCAGCGGACTGAACGCCTGATCGCCGGCATACAGCTTCTGCAGCGGGCTGCTTTTGCTGGCAATCGACTGCGCCGAGAAACCGCCCCAGCACAGCATGCCCATGATTTCTTCCAGCGCTGCGGGCGCCAGATAGGCGCGGTATTGGCCGGGTGGCAGGGTGCGCAGCGGGCGACCGAGGAACTCGAGTTGTTCGCGAGCCTGCTGGATACGTTTGGCGAAGTCTTCGCTGTTCCAGTCATGCCCGGCGTAGCTGGCCTTCACCGCTTCGCCGTTCTCGTGGAACAGGCTGAAGTCGAAGTTGAAACTGTTGGCCTGATGCCAGCCGAATGCGCCGGAAGAGCTGGCAAAACCACGGCTGATCGGGCCGGCAGCGTAGAAACCGACCAGATCCAGACCTTCGGCCGCTTGAGCGATTTCAGCGACAACTTGCTCGGTGTCCGGCAGCGGATGCTCCTGCACATTCTTGCTCTGCCAGCCGTTGTGGTTGAGCAGCAGGTACGGGTCCTGCGGCAGCAGCGGCAGGGTTTCGCGCAGTTGCTGCAAACCTTCGGCGAGACGTTGCAGGTCGGTGGCCTGCTCGCCGGACAGGGTGATGTGCAGGTCGGCATGGCGACCGTCGTCGATCAGTTTCAGGCCGATACCGGCTTGCTGCACTTGCCCGGCCTGACGCACCTTGGCGTGGTTGAAACGGACGAAGGCCGACGATTCGGCGTCGTAACTCAGGGTGAACTGTTCCGGCTCGCGCACCGCATCGCGCAGCCAGTTGACCAGCACCTTGAACGCCTCGGACGGGTTCTTGGAAATACTCATCAGGCGTCTCCCCCAAACACATCAACATTGCTGAACACGCAGGCCGGCGACGCATGGCCGACGCGGATCACCTGGTTCGGTTCGCCCTTGCCGCAGTTCGGCGTGCCCAGCACCTGAGTGGTGCCGGCGTTACCGACGGCGCGCAGGCTCTTCCAGAAGTGCGCGGAAATGCCCCGGTAGTTCGGGTTTTTCACCACGCCCTTGAGTTCGCCGTTTTCAATCAACTGGCCCCATTCGCAGCCGAACTGGAATTTGTTGCGGGCATCGTCGATCGACCATGAGCGGTTGGTGCTCATCAGGATGCCGTTTTCGATGCCGCCGATCAGTTGTTCCAGCGGCTGGTCGCCCGGCTCGATGTTGAGGTTGGCCATGCGGTCGATCGGTGGGCGGTTCCAGCCGCAGGCGCGGCTGTTGGCGACGCCGTCCAGACCCGCGCGGAACTGCGACAGTGCACCGCCCAACGGACGGACCAGCAGGCCTTCGCGAATCAGGAATTGTTTGCTGGCCTTGGAACCGTCGTCATCGTGACCGTAACTCGCCAGCTCTTCGGGAATGCCCGGATCGAACGTCACGTTGAGCAGTTTCGAGCCGTATTGCAGGCTGCCGAAATCCGAGGCTTTGACGAAACTGGTGCCGGCGTAATTGCGCTCGTCGCCGAGAATCCGGTCGAGCTCCAGCGGGTGGCCGATGGATTCGTGGATCTGCAACATCATCTGGTCGGGCATTAGCAGCAAATCACGCGGGCCTTGCGGAGTGTTCGGCGCGAGCAGCAATTGCAGCGCCTGATCGGCGACTTGCGGGCCGGCACCGATCAAACCGCAGCGGCTGATCACGTCTGCGCCGCCCTGTTGGCCGAAGTTCTCGCGGCCGAGGCTGCGGGTCTGGCTGTCGTTGCCGTCGTAGGCGGTGACGTCGAGGCCCGGGTAGACGAAGCGTTGAGCCTGGCGCAATTCGGCGCCGGCGCTGCTCAGGTAGATCTGTTCGACGTGGGTGATGCCGATGCTCACTTCCCAATTCACCAGGCGCTCATCCTTTGGCACCGAGGCGGATTCCGCGCCGAGCAGCTCGAAGCATTCGCTCAGGGACGGAAAGGGTTGTTCGAGATTGGGTGAAAAGTAGTCGGCGCGGTCGCTGGACACCGGCTGCTGGCTCAGGTCGAGCAGGGCGTGCGGTTTGATCCGCCGGGCTTGCTGCTCGGCACGCTCGAGGGCGGCTTGCAGGCCTTGTTGCGACAGGTCATTGGTTGCGGCGTAGGCTTCGACGCCGTTGACCCGGACGGTGAGCATCGCACCTTCGTCGCGGCTCAGGCTCGGCGGTTCGGCGACATTCTTGCGCACCGACAGGTACTGGCCGGACTCGCGCACATACCGCAAGGAAAAAAACTCGGCGCCCGTGCGCAAGGCAGCGAAGCGCTGCTTGAGCTGGGGGTGGAAATCGAACATCAGGGAAACCTCCTTGTTATGGGAGAAACGGCGAAGCGGATTCGGCGGGGAGGGGGTGAAACGATTGGGCGAGGACTAGAGTAGGCCTGCGAGGGGGTAGGATCAAGTGAAGAGGGGGTGTAGGGGGATTTACTGTAGGAAGCAGGGAGATAGGTGGTGATCGGTAGGGCCTCATCGCGAGCAGGCTCGCTCCCACAGTTGAAATGCATTCCAAATGTGGGAGCGAGCCTGCTCGCGATTAGCCTTGATGCGGTGTAGCTGAATTACTGAGCAACAGCACTCACATCACGTAGCGCCTTGCCTTTTACCGGTGCATCGCCAGCGACGTAGTACGGCGCCTTGCTGCGCGGCAGCGGCTGGCGGCCACGGATCTTGTCGGCGATTTTCTCGGCCATCATGATCGTCGGCGCGTTCAGGTTGCCGGTGGTGATGATCGGCATGATCGAGGCATCGACCACACGCAGACCCTGCATGCCATGCACGCGGCCTTCGCCATCCACTACGGCCATGTCGTCGGTGCCCATCTTGCACGAGCAGGACGGGTGGAACGCGGTTTCGGCGTGCTCGCGGATGAACTTGTCCAGCTGCTCATCGGTTTGCACTTCGATGCCCGGGCTGATTTCGCGGCCACGGAAGGCGTCCAGTGCAGGCTGCTGCATGATTTCACGGGTCAGGCGGATGCCGTCGCGGAATTCCTGCCAATCCTGCTCGGTGGCCATGTAGTTGAACAGGATGCTCGGGTGCTGGCGCGGATCCTTGGATTTGACCTGGATGCGACCGCGGCTCGGCGAACGCATGGAACCCATGTGCGCCTGGAATCCGTGCTCTTTCACACCGTTGCTGCCGTTGTAGTTAATCGCGACCGGCAGGAAGTGGTACTGGATGTTCGGCCATTCGAACTCTTCGCGAGTACGGATGAAACCGCCGGCTTCGAACTGGTTGCTGGCGCCGATTCCGGTGCCGTTGAACAGCCACTCGGCACCGATGGCCGGCTGGTTGTACCAGAGCAGCGACGGGTACAGCGAGACCGGTTGGGTGCAAGCGTATTGCAGGTACAGCTCGAGGTGATCCTGCAGGTTTTCGCCGACGCCCGGCAGATCGTGAACGACCGGGATGTCGAGGCTTTCCAGCAGTTTCGCCGGGCCAACGCCGGAGCGTTGCAGCAGTTGCGGCGAAGCGATCGCGCCGGAGCAGACGATGACTTCTTTGCGGGCACGGGCTTCGACGCGCTCTTCAGCGGCGCCGACCAGGTAACGCACGCCAACGGCACGCTTGCCGTCGAACAGAACCTTGTCGGTCAGGGCGTGAGTGACGATGGTCAGGGTCGAACGCTTCTTGGCCACGTCCAGGTAACCACGGGCGGTGGAAGCACGACGGCCTTTCGGCGTCACGGTGCGGTCCATCGGGCCGAAGCCTTCCTGCTGGTAGCCGTTCAGGTCTTCGGTGCGCGGGTAGCCGGCTTGCACGCCAGCTTCAACCATGGCGTGGAACAGCGGGTTGTTGCCCGCTTTCGGCGTGGTCACGCTGACCGGGCCTTCGCCACCGTGGTAGTCGTTCGGGCCGATATCGCGGGTTTCCGCTTTGCGGAAGTACGGCAGGCAGTCGAGGTAGGTCCAGTCTTCCAGGCCTGGCAATTTTGCCCAGCCGTCGTAGTCCATCGCGTTGCCACGGATGTAGCACATGCCGTTGATCAGCGAGGAGCCGCCGAGGCCCTTGCCGCGACCGCATTCCATCCGGCGACCGTCCATGTGTGGCTCCGGATCGGTTTCGTACGCCCAGTTGTAGCGACGGCCTTGCAGCGGGAATGCCAGGGCTGCCGGCATTTGCGTGCGGAAGTCGAGACGGTAGTCCGGGCCACCGGCTTCGAGCAGCAGGACGGTGACGCCTTCGTCTTCAGTCAGACGGGTCGCCAGAGTGTTACCGGCAGAGCCGGCACCGACGATGATGTAATCGAATTCTTGGGACATTGAATGCACCCTCTTTGAAGTTGGTCAGGTCAGGCCTGGCGAGTGCTTTGCACTCGATTCGCGGGCAAGCCCGCTCCCACAGGGATCGGGGCTGCCACAGATTGGGTGGACGACATCCAATCTGTGGGAGCTGGCTTGCCAGCGAAGGCGGCCTCGCGAGCAATAAATGACTCGGGTCTTAGAACACCGAGACGTAATCGCCCAGCTCGACCTGTACCGATTTGATGCGAGTGAAGTTGTTCAGCGAGCTGATGCCGTTCTCACGGCCGACGCCCGACTGCTTGTAACCGCCAACCGGCATTTTTGCGTCGGACTCGCCCCAGGCGTTGATCCAGCAGATACCGGCTTCCAGTTGATGAATCACGCGGTGCGCGCGGTTCAGGTCGCGGGTGACGATACCGGCGGCCAGGCCGAAGTCGGTGTCGTTGGCGCGACGGATCACTTCTTCTTCGGTTTCGTAGGTCAGGATCGCCATGACCGGGCCGAAGATTTCTTCACGGACGATGGTCATGTCGTCGGTGCAGTCGGTGAACACGGTCGGAGCCACGAACGCGCCTTTGGCGAATTCGCCGTCGGTCAGACGTTCGCCGCCGCACAGAACGCGGGCGCCTTCTTCTTTACCCTTGGCGATGTAGCCCAGCACGCTTTCCATGTGCGGGAAGCTGACCAGCGGGCCGAAGTTGGTGTTTTCGTCTTCCGGGTTGCCAACGCGGATGCGGGCAACGCGCTCGACGATCTTGGCTTCGAAAGCGGCTTTCAGGTGGCTCGGCACGAACACGCGAGTGCCGTTGGTGCAGACCTGACCGGAGCTGTAGAAGTTGGCCATCATGGCGGTGTCGGCGGCGCGATCCAGGTCGGCGTCGTCGCAGATGATCAGCGGGGACTTGCCGCCCAGTTCCATGGTCACGTCTTTGAGCGACGAAGCCGAAGCGCTGGCCATGACCTTCTTGCCGGTGTCGGTGCCGCCGGTGAAGGAGATTTTCTCGATGCGTGGGTGCTCGGTCAGCCAGGTGCCGACTTCACGGCCGCTGCCGGTCAGGACGTTGAACACGCCATTCGGAACGCCGGCTTCGGTGTAGATCTCGGCCAGTTTCAGGGTGGTCAGCGAGGTGACTTCGCTTGGCTTGAAGATCATCGCGTTACCGGCCGCCAGGGCTGGAGCGGATTTCCACAGGGCGATCTGGATCGGGTAGTTCCACGCGCCGATACCGGCGACAACGCCCAGCGGCTCGCGACGGGTGTAGACGAATGCGGTGTCACGCAGCGGGATCTGCTCGCCTTCGATGGCGGGTACCAGGCCTGCGTAGTATTCCAGCACGTCGGCGCCGGTGACGATGTCGACGTACTTGGTTTCGGAGAAGGCTTTACCGGTGTCCAGGGTTTCCAGGGCAGCCAGTTCATCGTTGCGCTCGCGCAGGATGTCGACGGCGCGACGCAGGATGCGCGAACGCTCCATGGCGGTCATCGCGGCCCAGATTTTCTGGCCCTTTTCGGCGCTGACCACAGCACGCTCGACGTCTTCCTTGGTCGCACGTTGCACTTGTGCGAGGACTTCACCGTTAGCCGGGTTGATGGCTTCGAAGGTGGCATCGCTGCCGGCGTCGGAGTACGCGCCATCGATGTAGAGTTTTTGCAGTTCGAAACGGGCCATAGTGTCCTCGCAAGTGCATTAGTGGTTGGCGTTGATCACCGGGTGAGCCATGTAGCTGTGGCATCACTGGTCGGTGACAGTTCAGGGGCCGAGCGTTTTCTCTGTGCTCTAGCTCACCTGCTTGGCCAATTGGAAATCCATGTATTCGTAAGCGATCTGTTGCGCCTGCGCAGTGTCGAAAGCGTCTCCCGACAGCGCGCCGCGCAACCACAAGCCGTCGATCAGAGCTGCCAGTCCACGGGCGGCGGTGCGCGCATCTTCGAGCGGCAACACACGGCGGAACTCGCAGCACAGGTTGGAATACAGACGGTGATCGTTGATCCGCTGCAACCTGTGCAAAGACGGCTGGTGCATGCTGGTGGCCCAGAAGGCCAGCCAGGTTTTCATTGCCGGGCCATTGACCTGGCTGGCGTCGAAGTTGCCTTCGATGATCACCTGCAGATGCGCCCGGGGGCTGCTGTCTGCCAGCGCCTGACGGCGCGCGGTGACGCTCTCGCTGAGGGCGGTCATCAGATACCGCATCGTGGCGGCGATCAGGCCATTCTTGTCCTGAAAATAGTGACTGATGATGCCATTCGAGACACCGGCCAAACGGGCGATCAGCGCAATGCTGGCGTCCCCCATTCCGACCTGATCAACCGCCTGCAATGTGGCTTCGATCAGTTGTTGGCGGCGGATGGGTTGCATACCGACCTTGGGCATCTTGCACATCTCCTTAGGCCTTCCGACGGGCGAATGACGCCTATCGGATTGAGGGCCAGTCTATTTTGTTTTGATTGAACGTTCAATCAACAAAGAATAAGATCTGCGACAAATCGTCGCTGCCTACAGATTTTTCCTACGTGTAAGTGGCGATAAACCGACATCCGAAAATGCTCGAAACCTGCGCGGGGCAAGGCGCGGTTCGACGTTCGATGGACGTGTTGAATGGGCAAGACGCTCAAGGCCAGGTTTCGGATGAACGTCCATGCCTCGGCCACGACGGCGATTCGCGATGCCATCTCTGCAGGTTCGGGCTTTTTTCGGGGTGTCTTTATATCACCCGCCGGTCGGCTGCCAACTAACCGATTGGTCGGGTTCCGTGTTGCCTTGTGTTCTTCTCTCGCACTGCCTGGAGCATTTGTGCCATGAGTTCTGCCTCGCTTATAAAGACCCCGCCCGAGAAGGTGACGGTCAACGGTTGGGTGTTCTACACCTCTACCGCGCTGATTCTGTTGTTGACCGCCATTCTGATCATCGCCCCGCAAGAGGCCGGCAGAATGCTGGGAGTGGCTCAGGCCTGGTTGTCCCGCAGCTTCGGCTGGTACTACATGGTGGTGATCGCCGCTTACCTCGTATTCGTGGTGGGCCTGGCGTTCTCCTCCTACGGCAAACTCAAACTGGGTAGCAAGGACGACACCCCGGATTTCAGCTACGGCGCCTGGGCGGGGATGCTGTTCTCGTCGGGTATCGGTATTTCGCTGCTGTACTTCGGCGCCTCCGAGCCGCTGGATCACTACTTCAATCCGCCGGAAGGCGCGTCCGCTACCAACATGGCGGCGCGTCAGGCTGTTCAGCTGACTTTCCTGCACTGGGGCCTGCACGGCTGGGCGATCTACGCGCTGGTCGGTCTGGCCGTGGCCTATTTCGCTTACCGTCATAACCAGCCGCTGGCACTGCGTTCGGCGCTGTATCCGCTGGTGGGCGAGCGTTGGGTCAAGGGCGCTGCCGGTCATGCGGTGGACGGCTTCGGCATGTTCGTGACCCTGCTGGGTCTGGTGACCAACCTGGGGATCGGCTCGCTGCAAGTGTCTTCGGGCCTGGAAAACCTGTTCGGCATGGAACACAGCAACACCAACCTGCTGATCGTGATCATCGTGATGAGCACCGTGGCGACCATCGCTGCCGTGTCCGGCGTGGAAAACGGCATCCGTCGTCTGTCCAACCTCAACATCATCCTGTTCAGCGGCCTGCTGATTTTCGTCCTGCTGTTCGGCCCGACCCTGCACCTGCTCAACGGCTTCGTGCAGAACATCGGCGACTACCTCAACGGCGTAGTGCTGAAGACTTTCGACCTGTACGTCTATGAAGGCGACAGCGAGAAGTCCGACCGCTGGCTGGGCCTGTGGACTCTGTTCTACTGGGCGTGGTGGATTTCCTGGGCCCCATTCGTCGGCATGTTCATCGCGCGTATTTCCCGTGGTCGTACCGTGCGTGAACTGGTGGCTGGCGTGTTGCTGATTCCGCTGGGTTTCACCCTGGCGTGGCTGTCGATCTTCGGTAACTCGGCGCTGGATCTGGTGATGAACCAGGGCGCGGTGGAGCTTGGCAAGACGGCGCTGGAACAGCCGTCGATGGCGATCTATCAGTTGCTGGAACACTACCCGGCGTCGAAAGTCGTCATCGGTGTTTCGATCTTCGTTGGTTTCGTGCTGTTCCTGACCCCGGCCGACTCCGGCGCGGTGATGATGGCGAACCTGTCCTGCAAGGGCGGCAACGTCGACGAAGACGCCCCGCACTGGCTGCGAATCTTCTGGTCGGTCGTGATCACTCTGGTGACCATCGGCCTGCTGTTCGCCGGTAACTTCGAAGCCATGCAGACCATGGTGGTGCTGGCCGGTCTGCCGTTCTCGGTGGTGCTGGTGTGCTTCATGTTCGGCCTGCACAAGGCGATGCGCCAGGACATGCAGATCGAACAGGAGCAGGCGCAACTGGCTGAACGCGGTCGTCGTGGTTTCAGCGAGCGCCTGACCCAGCTGGATCTGCAACCGAGCCAGTCGGTGGTTCAGCGCTTCATGGACAAACACGTCAGCCCGGCGCTGGAAGATGCCGCTGCGCAGATGCGTGCACAGGGTCTGGAAGTGCAGACGCTGCTGGGTAAATCCAAGCGCTGCATGGGCGTGCGGGTCGAGATGGAAGAGGGCAACCCTTTTGTCTACGAAGTGAGCCTGGACGGCTACCTGGCGACCCCGAGCGAGTCGGTCCAGTCCGATGAAGCGCGCCAGCGTTTCTACCGCGCCGAGGTGTACCTGCACAACGGCAGCCAGGACTACGACCTGATGGGCTTCACACAGGATCAGATCACGCGCGATGTGCTCGATCAGTTTGAAAGCCATCGGCAGCTCCTTGGCCGTGTCTATAGCTGAGTTGTGATTCAGGATCGTTCCCACGCAGAGTGTGGGAACGATCATCACGCAAACAAAAACGCCGCGATCCTCTCGCGGCGTTTTTGTGTCTGCTCTCTTTATCCCAGGTTCTTCCCGAGCAACGCGTGATACAGCTCGCTGTCCCCAAGAATCCCCACCACATGGTTGTTGTCGTGCAGCACGAGTTTGTTGCCGGTCTGGTAACGGATCTGCAACGCGTCGCGCATGCCGATGTTCGAGTCCACCAGCGTCGGTTTGCGCTCCAGCCCTTCCACGGCTTGCCCCGGTGCCCAGTTCTGCAGGTTCAGCACCGAACCGTTCTGCCGCGCCCCTTTGATGGTGTTGCCTTCGGCCAGATCCAGCCACGAGTCGCCACCCGGATCCAGGCACACCGAACCGTTGATGCGTTTGCAGTTGTCCAGGGTGCGCATCAGGCTGCGACCGCACAGCACGTTCAGCGGATTGGTGTGGGCGACGAAGGTCCGCACGTAATCGTCCGCAGGATTGAGCACGATCTCCTCCGGCACGCTGTACTGGATGATCCGGCCGTCTTTCATGATCGCGATGCGGCTACCGAGTTTCAGCGCTTCGTCGAGGTCGTGGCTCACGAATACGATGGTCTTGCTCAGCTTGCGTTGCAGTTCCAGCAGTTCATCCTGCAGACCCTGACGGATCAGCGGGTCGAGGGCCGAGAACGGTTCGTCCATCAGCAGAATGTCGGCGTCCATCGCCAGCGCGCGGGCCAGACCGACACGCTGCTGCATACCGCCGGACAGCTCGTCGGGCTTCTTGTTGCGCCATTGGGTCAGGCCCACCAGTTCGAGTTTTTCATCGACCAGTTTGCGCCGTTCCTTCTCCGGACGACCCTGCATTTCCAGACCGAAACTGATGTTCTCGCGCACCGTCAGCCACGGCATCAGGGCGAACTTCTGGAACACCATGGCGATGCGTTTGGTGCGCATCATTTTCAGCTCGGCCGGGGTGCAGGACGCGATGTCGATCTGCTTGCCTTCGTGTTCGACGAACAGCTTGCCGCGGCTCACGGTGTTGAGACCGTTGATGCAGCGCAGCAGGCTCGATTTGCCGGAGCCGGACAGGCCCATCAGCACGCAGATCTCGCCTTTGTTGATGTCCAGGCTGGCTTTTTCAACGCCGACGATCTGTCCGGTCTTTTTCAGGATCTCACTGCGGGTCAAGCCTTGATCGAGAAGTTTCAGTGCTTCGCGCGGATCCTTGGTGAAGATCACGTCAACGTTATCGAAGCGAATTATGCTCATGCGTCACCCCCTACTTTGGCGTCGGGTTGTTTGCAGATACGGTCGAGCATGATCGCCAGCAGTACGATCGCCAGGCCCGCTTCGAAGCCCAAGGCGATATCAGCAGTGTTCAGTGCGTTGACCACCGGTTTGCCGAGTCCGTCGGCGCCCACCAGTGCCGCGATCACCACCATCGACAGCGACAGCATGATGCACTGGGTGATGCCGGCCGCGATGCTCGGCATGGCGTGAGGCAGTTCGATCCGTGAAAGCAGTTGGCGACGCGAGCAGCCGAAGGCCTTGCCGGCGTCCATCAGTTCTTGCGGGACATCGCGGATGCCCAGGTAGGTCAGGCGGATCGGCGCGGCGATGGCGAACACCACCGTCGAGATCAGGCCCGGTACCACGCCCAGCCCGAAGAGGGTCAGGGTAGGAATGAGGTAAACGAAGGTCGGTACGGTCTGCATCAGATCGAGTACCGGCCTCATCAAAGTGTAGAACATCGGTTTGTGCGCGGCGACGATGCCCAGCGGCACGCCGATGACCACGCAGACCAGGGTCGCGAACATGACCTGGGCGAGGGTTTCCATGGTTTCCTGCCAGTACCCCAGGTTGAGGATCAGCAGGAAGGAGGCGACCACGAACGCGGTCAGGCCCCATTTGCGTTGAATGAAGTGGGCCAGCAGGGCGATGAGGCCGATCAGCACCAGCGGGTTGAACCAGGTCAGCGCAAACGTCACGCCGTGGATCATCGTTTCCAGGGTCACGGCGATTGCGTCGAAGGTGTTGGCGCCGTGTTGCGTCAACCATTCAACGAAGCCCGCGATGTACTGGCCTAAAGGGATTTTCTGATCAATCAGCATGGTAGTGAACGTCCGCATGCAAGGAAATAAACAGCCCGGACGGCGTGAGCCGTCCGGCATAAGCGATTACTGGAGTTTGGCTTTCACGGCCTCCAGGCCTGGTTTACCGTCAATGGTGGTCACGCCAGCGAGCCAGGTATCGAGCACCTGTGGATTCTTTTTAAGCCAGGCCTTGGCGGCCGCGTCAGGCTTCATCTTGTCGTCCAGGATGTTGCCCATCAGTTCGCTTTCCATGTCGACGGTGAACTCCAGGTTTTTCAGCAGTTGGCCAACGTTGCTGCATTCCTCGGCGTAGCCCTTGCGGGTGTTGGTCGCCACGGTGGCGGCGCCGAAATCCGGGCCGAAGAAATCGTCACCACCGGTCAGGTACTGAATCTTGAAGCGCTTGTTCATCGGGTGCGGCGCCCAGCCGAGGAACACCACGGCGGTGTCGCGTTTCTGTGCGCGGTCGACCTGCGACAGCATGCCCGCTTCGCTGGACTCGACGACCTTGAAGCCGGCGGTCTTGAGGCCGAAGGCATCCTTGTCGATCATGCTCTGGATCAGGCGGTTGCCGTCGTTGCCCGGCTCGATCCCGTAGATCTTGCCGTCGAGTTCTTTCTTGAATTTGGCGATGTCGGCGAAGTCGTGCAGACCCTTGTCATACAAGGCTTGCGGAACAGCGAGGGTGTACTTGGCGCCCTTGAGGTTGGTGCGCACGGTTTCCACGGTGCCGGCGTCGCGGTAGGCCTTGATGTCGTTTTCCATGGTCGGCATCCAGTTGCCGAGGAACACGTCCATGTTCTTGCCGTCGGCCAGCGACTTGTAGGTCACGGGTACGGAAATCATGGTGGTCTTGGTCTTGTAGCCGAGGGCCTGAAGCACGACGGAGGTGGTGGCGGTTGTTGCGGTGATGTCGGTCCAGCCGACATCGGAGAAGTTCACGGTACTGCACTGCGCCGGTTCTGCGGCTTGAGCCAGTAACGGCAGACTCAGCATGGCGGCCAACAACAACGACGGGGAACCTTTCATGAATGGACTCCTTGGTGTTTTTTTTGGCAGTGTTCCGATTGGACCACCGCACTTATGGGTTGCGGTTGGATGGCGTTCTGGAGACAGCTCTACCGCAGCGCCTTGCAATCGAGTCGATACGATCATGTACCAGTGAAAATCTGACGCCTACAGGGTGCGTCGTATCCAGTACAGGGATGGTCGCATCCAGTGTCAGTGACGTCGTTTACAGCTTTTTTCTGCCCTGTCTGGCCATCTGAACCGCATAAAAACGGCGAAAACACGGGCTGAAACCGGCACGGCGTTAGTGGGCATGAGTGCGTCGGTGTCAGACGCCGAGCGACCCGGGAAAAGCCCGATGATGCGGGCATTCCGGCGGATTGCAGCTTGAGCGTAGCAGCTCCGCCAGCGGGCGCTTCACGCCCCGGACCGGCACTCTCAGGAGCTCTGCAGCAATGGCTATCAGCGTTTTCGACCTGTTCAAAATCGGCATTGGCCCTTCCAGTTCCCACACCGTCGGGCCGATGCGCGCCGCCGCCCTGTTCGTCGAGTCGTTGCGCGACAAACACCTACTGGAGCAGGTGCGTCGCATCGAGGTGCAGTTGTTCGGTTCGCTGTCGGCCACCGGTGTCGGTCACGGCAGCGACAACGCGGTGATCATGGGCCTGATGGGCGAGTGGCCGGACGCGATCGACCCGTCGCAGATCGGCCCGCGGATCCAGGCCTTGCGTGAAACCCACACGCTGTTGCTCGACGGTCGTTTGTCGGTGCCCTTTATATGGGGCCGGGACATGCGCCTGATCGACGAGAACCTGCCGTTCCATCCCAACGCCATGACCCTGGTTGCCGAAGGCGATCACGGCGAGCTGCATCGCGACACCTACTATTCGGTCGGCGGCGGTTTTGTGGTGGACGAGGCGCAGGCCTCCAGCGGCGTGGTGGATCTGGATCGCACCGAGTTGCCTTACGATTTTTCCAGCGCGGTGGAGCTGCTGGAGCTGTGCAAGACCCACAACCTGCGCGTGGCCGAATTGATGATGGCCAACGAGAAGGTCTGGCGCAGCGAAGAGGAAATCCGCGCCGGCCTGATGAAACTCTGGCGGGCGATGCAGGATTGCGTCGAGCAGGGCCTCAAGCACGAAGGCATCCTGCCTGGCGGCCTCAACGTGCGCCGCCGCGCGGCGAAGTTGCACCGTAGTCTTCAGGAATTGAACAAGCCCAACGTGATCGGCTCGACGCTCAGCGCGATGGAGTGGGTCAACCTGTTCGCCCTCGCGGTGAACGAAGAGAACGCCGCCGGCGGGCGCATGGTTACGGCGCCTACCAATGGCGCGGCGGGGATCATTCCGGCGGTGTTGCACTACTTCATGAAATTCAGCGAGGCGGTGACCGACGCCAACGTGGTCGATTACTTCCTCGGAGCGGCGGCGGTGGGGATTCTGTGCAAGAAGAACGCCTCGATCTCCGGCGCTGAAGTCGGCTGTCAGGGTGAGGTCGGTTCGGCCTGTGCAATGGCGGCGGCAGGGCTGGCGGAAATCCTTGGCGCAAGCCCCGAGCAATTGTGCAACGCGGCGGAAATCGGCCTGGAACACAACCTCGGCCTGACCTGCGATCCGGTGGGTGGCCTGGTGCAAGTGCCGTGCATCGAGCGCAATGCGATTGCGGCGGTGAAGGCGATCAATGCGGCGCAGATGGCCCTGCGCGGGGATGGTCAGCACTTTATTTCGCTGGACCGGGTGATCCGCACCATGCGTGATACCGGCGCCGACATGCATGACAAATATAAAGAGACATCGCGGGGCGGGTTGGCGGTCAGCGCGGTGGAGTGCTGATTCCGAGTTGCCTCCTTTCGCCAGCAGGCTGGCTCCCACACTGGATTTGCGGCGTTCGCAAAAACTGTGGGAGCCAGCCTGCTGGCGATGAAGCCGGACCAGTCAAAACTGCGCGTTAAGTGCACACCGGAATCAAAACGCGCCACCTTTTGGCGCGTCGCTATCAGATAAGAGTCTTTCCCACCTCCAGCGCCTGATTCACAGGCGCTACCGTCCGTCACCCGTGCCTGCGGTGACACTGTAGGACAATCGTGCGCAGGCCAGTTCCCACAAGTGCTACCGATTTGCTCACACGCATCGGAGCAGGGCATTCGCGGCCGCTGATGGCACTTCGAATTACCTTTCGTCGGAGCGCTTGTATAGACGCGTCGCGACGTCGTTTTCAGGAGTTATTGAACAGCCATTCAAATTTAGGCATGGCAATTGCTCTGTCATAACAAAGCCCGTCTCACGCAAGAGAACGATGGCAATAACAAGAGCCTCCGCCTGAGGCCATCACCCGCTTTGTGTGAGGAGATACCGCGATGACGTCGTTCAACTCCGGGGCTCAACCCCAGAACCGTGCGCCTCAATCCATCGGCTTTCTGCTGCTGGACAATTTCACGCTGATTTCCCTGGCTTCCGCAGTCGAACCCCTGCGCATGGCCAACCAGTTGTCCGGTCGCGAGTTGTATCGCTGGACCACCCTCACTGTCGATGGCGGCCAGGTCTGGGCCAGTGACGGTCTGCAGATCACCCCCGACGCCTCCATGCACAAAGCCCCGGCCCTCGACACCATCATCGTGTGCGGCGGGATCGGCATTCAACGCACCGTTACCCGTGAACACGTCTCGTGGCTGCAAAGCCAGGCGCGTCAGTCGCGCCGCCTCGGCGCCGTGTGCACCGGCAGCTGGGCCCTGGCCTGCGCCGGCCTGCTCGACGGCTTCGATTGCAGCGTGCACTGGGAATGTCTGGCGGCGATGCAGGAAGCTTTCCCGCGCGTTGCGATGAGCACCCGTCTGTTCACCCTCGACCGCAACCGTTTCACCAGCTCCGGCGGCACCGCGCCGCTGGACATGATGCTGCACCTGATCAGCCGCGATCACGGCCGTGAACTGTCTGCCGCGATCTCGGAAATGTTCGTCTACGAACGCATCCGCAACGAGCAGGATCACCAGCGTGTGCCGCTCAAGCACATGCTCGGCACAAACCAGCCGAAACTGCAGGAAATCGTCGCGTTGATGGAAGCCAACCTGGAAGAGCCGATCGACCTCGACGAACTGGCGGTGTACGTCGCCGTGTCCCGTCGTCAGCTCGAGCGCCTGTTCCAGAAATACCTGCACTGCTCGCCGTCGCGTTACTACCTCAAGCTGCGTTTGATCCGTGCGCGGCAACTGCTGAAGCAGACGCCGATGTCGATCATCGAAGTGGCGTCGGTCTGCGGGTTCGTGTCGACACCGCACTTCTCCAAGTGCTACCGCGAATACTTCGGCATTCCGCCGCGTGACGAGCGCGTCGGCTCCAACACCACCCAGCAGGTGGCGATGATGCCGCTGCCGCAGGCCATCGTGATGTCGCCGCTGTCCGGTCCGATGTCGGCGCTGAGCCAGGCACGCAATGAGTCGACCTTCGCCAGCGTGCGTCTCTAAAACGAAAGATCGCAGCCTGCGACGCGCCTTCAGGAAAGGCACTGTCGCAGGCTGCGATCTTTTTTCGGTCAGGTATCAGGCGCGGGTTTGCTGGTACTGCGCCAGTGCCGGCAGCAACTGCTTGTCGATGGCTTCGCGCACGGTCGGCTGGATGCTCGCGCTGCTGGTGTACATCTGCTTGACCATGGTGCGCAGCGTGTTGGCCCGCACATCGTCCAGCCCCCGCACCGCGCACTCGCAGGCCTGCTGTGCGGTGGAGCCCGACGGTACTTCGAATCCCAACGACTTGAGCTGGCCCAACAGGTCTTCCTGATCGATCAAATCGGCATACATCATGACGCGAATCCTTCTTCGGCAACGGAGGTCGTGGCTCGATTCTGGTAGGCCTGCCCAGGCACGGCAAGGGCGATTTATCGCAGTGTCCACATTGGCTATGAGCATGTCGTTTTCGGCTAACTTGCCGGCAAGGGGAGTGGGCACACTGGACCCAGCTCGCTTCACGAAGGTTTGGTCACCCTCGCCACGGCAGCTCCTCAACAGTACCCTCGCCCCGATCCTGTCACGGCTTGTATCGGGGCTTTTTTTGCCTGCGAATTACGATGATGCGGCCTAGCGCTGCAACACCAGAATCCGCGACAGCAATTCATCCCGGTCGATGTAGCAGCCCTGAAAATGCCGGGCCCCGGTGGCCGGGTCGAACGCATTGCGCGCGTGCAGGGTGCGGCGGTTGTCGAAGCACCACAGCTCGCCCGGATTGAGCCGCTGCATCACCCGGAAGCGTGGCTCGCGGGTCATGGCGATGAAGCGCCGGTAAGCGCGATACAGCAGGGGCATTTGCTCCACAGACGTGTCGAACGCCCCGCGCAGAAAGTTGGCCATGCGGATTTCTGCGACCCGGCCCAAGGCATCCAGAGCGATGACCGGCGCGAGGCAGCGATAGTCGCTGTGGCGGTCCTTGTTGCGAAACTCCACCGGGATCTCGCACAGCGCCTGAAACGACGCGGGATCCTCCTGACGCAACGCTTCGGCAATCGCAAAACCGTCGACGAAAATGCTCTCGCCACCCTCGGCATCGTTCACCAGGCAATGCAGAAATTGCAGCCCCGGTTGCAGCTCGCGGGTCGGCAGATCCGTGTGCAAGGGCAGGTTGAAAGCGGTGTAGGCATTGCTGTCGGCGTCGGCCTTGGATTGCACGTTGAACAGCACGCCGAAATTGCTCTCGCGGATGAACGAAATACGCTGGGCGATCAGCTTCAGCGAGCCGGGTTCGGTGGGTACGCCGCGCACCTGGGTCAGGCCGATGTCGCGTACCGCCAGCAACCATTGCAGCAGTGCGGCGTTGTCGTTCATCAGGGTGGCATAGTCGAACACCGGCAACTGCAAATCGCTGCGCCACAGAAAGGGTTTAGGTTTGGCGGCAAGGCGTTCGGCGCGGGATTCGTCGTCATAGGCGTGGGCTCGCAGCCAACCGGCGTCGAAGCGGCTGAGGTGGCCGTCCTGCCAGTCGATGCGCAGGCAGCCATCGGTGTCGATATGCGCGGCGGAGGGCGACAGATCCTGCGCCGCGTCGACGATCTCGAACACCTGCTCGCGGGTGACGCTGTAGACGCAGTGCGGGCACGGACAGTTGTCGCGCAGCCACACGTGGTGGAACGGGCTGACACGCCCGTCGGCCCATTCAATCAGGACGCGATCCGCCAGGTTCTGCACGCCGTTCAGCGCGCTGATCAACGGATAAGTACGGAAATCGGCAACTGCAGCGGCGGTGTGCATGGTGGCTCCTTGCGATGGATGAATTTACCGGGCTGGGGGCAGGGCGATGACCCGGCCGATGTAAGCAGGCGCGGGCAGGTCGGCCTGCTCGGCGACGATGGCTTGCAGGCGGCCCAGGGTGTCCGGGGTAAACGGTGCGGAACGCGGCCCGGCGAGGTCGACGTGCAGCAGCATCTGTTCGTTGCCGGCCAGCTCTTTGTCACCGCCGGCCAGGTGCAGGCTGTGATAGAGGTGCAAGCGCTTTTGGTCGTGGCCGATGATCTGCGTGCGCACTTCGACTTCGGCATCGAGCTTCACTTCGTGCAGATAGTTGAGGTGCAGCTCGAGGGTGAACAGCGAGTGACCGCTGGCTTCGCGGTTGTTGCTGTCCATGCCGAGACGATCCATCAGGGCGTCGGTGGCATAGCTGAAAATCAGCAGATAGAAGGCGTCGCGCAGGTGGCCGTTGTAGTCGACCCAGTCGGAGATGATGCGGGTTTGGTAGGTGGTGAGGGTGGGCATGTTTATCTCCGGGCACGATCGTTCCCACGCTCTGCGTGGGAACGATCAATATGCGATTACTCGCTGAAACTCATTCCATGCTTCTCTTTGGTGGTCTTCACCGCCTCGAGCACCGCCAGCAAGCAATCATCACGATAGCGCTCCAGCGCCGAAATACTGTGCCGGCCCAACTGATCGCTGGTGCCGTCCACCACATCGTCGATCAACTTGTCGGTCAGTTCCGGTGCCGGCAGGTACGTCCACGGCAACTGCAACGCCGGGCCGAACTGCGACATGAAGTGGCGCATGCCGGCATCGCCACCAGCCAGGGTGTAAGTCAGGAAAGTGCCCATGAACGACCAGCGCAGCCCCGCGCCAAAGCGGATCGCATCGTCGATTTCACCGGTGGTCGCCACCCCGTCGTTGACCAGGTGCAGCGCCTCGCGCCACAGCGCTTCGAGCAGGCGGTCGGCGATGAAGCCCGGCACTTCCTTGCGCACATGCAGCGGGCGCATGCCGAGGGATTCGTAGACTTTCATCGCCGCTTGAACCGCTTCCGGCGCGGTGTTCTTGCCGCCGACCACTTCCACCAGCGGCAGCAGGTAAACCGGGTTGAACGGGTGACCGACCACGCAGCGTTCCGGATGGGTCGAGCTCTCGTAGAACTCGCTCGGCAACAGACCCGAGGTGCTGGAACCGATCAATGCATTCGGCTTGGCCGCTGCACTGATTTTGCTGTGCAGCTCCAGTTTCAGTTCGAGGCGTTCCGGGGCGCTTTCCTGGATGAAATCCGCATCGCGCACGCACTCTTCAATGGTCGCGACAAAGCGCAGGCGATCCTGCGACGCGCCCGGCGCCAGACCGTTTTTCTCCAGCGCGCCCCAGGCGTTGGCCACGCGTTTGCGCAGCGCCGCTTCGGCACCCGGCGCCGGGTCCCAGGCCACCACGTCAAGGCCGTGGGCGAGGGCGCGGGCGACCCAGCCGCTGCCGATGACGCCGCTGCCCAGTGCTGCGAAGGTTTTGATTTCGGTGATAAAGCTCATGGTCACTTCCTGGAATGAGGCAAAAAAACGGTGGGCGTCAATGGCCCGCCCACCGGGGGAAAGGGTGATTTCAGCCGCGCTGGGTCAGGCCCATCTTCTTGCGACCTTCAGCCGGGGTCAGCACGCGGGCGCCGAGGCGGCTGAGGATTTCAGTGGCACGTTCGACCAGTTGGCCGTTGGTCGCCAGCACGCCTTTGTCCAGCCACAGGTTGTCTTCCAGACCGACCCGCACGTTGCCGCCAAGCAGCACCGCTTGCGCGGCCATCGGCATCTGCATCCGGCCGATGCCGAACCCGGCCCACACCGCGTCGGCAGGAAGGCTGTCGACCATGGCTTTCATGGTGGTGGTGTCGGCCGGCGCGCCCCACGGGATGCCCAGGCACAGCTGGAACAGCGGGTTATCGAGCAGGCCTTCCTTGATCATCTGTTTGGCGAACCACAGGTGACCGGTGTCGAAAATCTCCAGCTCCGCCTTCACGCCCAGCTCGGTGATGCGCTTGGCGCCAGCCCGCAGTTGGGCCGGGGTGGAGACGTAAATGGTGTCGCCGTCGCCGAAGTTCAGGGTGCCGCAATCCAGTGTGCAGATATCCGGCAGCAGTTCTTCGACGTGGGCCAGACGGGTCAGCGGGCCGACCAGATCGGTGTTCGGGCCGAACTCCATCGGGTTCTCGCCCGGGCCGATTTCCAGGTCGCCGCCCATGCCGGCGGTGAGGTTGACGATAATGTCGACGTCGGCTTCGCGGATGCGCTCCATGACTTCGCGGTACAGCGCGACGTCACGGCTGAACTTGCCGGTCTGTGGGTCACGGACGTGGCAGTGCACGACCGTGGCGCCGGCCTTGGCCGCTTCCACCGCGGCTGCGGCGATCTGTTTCGGGGTGACCGGCACGTGAGGGCTCTTGGCGGTCGTGTCGCCAGCACCGGTGAGTGCGCAGGTGATGATGACGTCGTGGTTCATGGTGCGTTTTCCTTCAGGCGTGATGGGTCTGTTCGCAGCCCGTGAAGGGCTGCGAAGTGGTTCGTTCGTTGCGGTTTATTTACTGGTGAGCTGGAGGTTTTCAGCCGCCGGTTTGCCATCGAAAGTGGTGACGCCTTCGAGCCAGCGCTGTTTGTCCTGCGGGTGATCCTTGAGCCATTGCTTGGCCGATTCGAAAGCGTCCTTGTGATCGAGCAGCGGCTGCATCATTCGGCTCTCGTCTTCGGCGGTGAACGTCAGGTTGCTCAGCAGGCGGCTGACGTTCGGGCATTGTTCGGCGTATTTCGGCGCGGTGACGGTCCATACGGTGGCCATGCCTTCGTTCGGGCCGAGGGCGTCGTCGCTGCCGGTCAGATAAGTCATCTGCACGTTGACGTTCATCGGGTGCGGCGCCCAGCCGAAGAACACCACGGCTTCCTTGCGGCGCACCGCGCGATCGACGGCGGCGAGCATGCCGGCCTCACTGGATTCGACGAGCTGGAATTTGCCGAGGCCGAACTGGTTCTTGGCGATCATCGCCTTGATCTGGGTGTTGGCGCCCGAGCCTGGCTCGATGCCGTAGATCTTGCCGCCCAGTTCTTTCTCGAACTTGGCGATGTCGGCGAAGGTTTTCAGGCCCTTGTCCGCCAGATAGGTCGGCACGGCGAGGGTGGCGCGGGCGTCCTTGAGGCTTGGCGCTTCGAGCACCTTGACCTGGTTGGCGTCGACGAACGGGGTGATGGTCTGGGTCATCAGCGGGTTCCAGTAGCCGAGGAACAGATCCAGACGCTGGTCGCGGATGCCGGCGAAGACGATTTGCTGAGAGGCGCTGGTCTGTTTGGTGCTGTAGCCGAGGCCGTCGAGCAGAACCTGGGCCATGGCACTGGTGGCGATCACGTCGGTCCAGTTCACCACGCCCATGCGCACGTTCTGACACGATGCGGAATCGGCCGCCATGACACTGGCGCTTAAAAACGCGGTACCGCTGAGTGCGAGAACACAGCTGCTGATCAGTCGTTTCATGTCGGGTTCCTCGGCAGGTCGTTATTGTGGGTTCCGGCATCTGTCGTGCCGGTGATGCTCAAATTACGCAGCAATGCCCCCGCAAAAACGCACTGCGGCGACCAGCTCTTGCACTGCAGCGACCTGTCCCCTTGAATGCCGCCGACAACTGGCGTATCAACGTTGCACGCTACCCGCTAACCGAGTGCGCGCCATGTCCCAGGATTTCTACTTTCTGTTGATGCCGGGTTTTTCCGCCATCGGTTTCATCTCTGCGATCGAACCGCTGCGAGTGGCCAACCGCTTTCGCGGCGAGCTGTACCGCTGGCACGTCTTGAGCGCCGATGGCGGGGCGGTGCTGGCGAGTAATGGAATGTCGGTCAACGCGGATGCGGCGCTGGAGCCGCTGAAAAAAGGGGCGACGTTGCTGGTGGTCGCCGGTTTCGAACCGCTGAAGTTCGCCACCCCGGCGCTGGAGCACTGGCTGCGACGGCTGGACAACGAAGGCGTGACCCTCGGCGCCATCGACACCGGTAGCTTCGTCCTCGCCGAGGCCGGCCTGCTCGATGGCCATCGCCTGACGCTGCACTGGGAAGCCATCGACGCCTTCAAGGAATCTTATCCGCAGCTCAGCGTCACCCAGGAGCTGTTCGAGATCGACCGCCGACGCATCACGTCGGCCGGCGGCACCGCTTCCATCGACCTGATGCTCGACCTGATCGCCCAGGCCCACGGTCCGCAACTGGCGATCCAGGTCAGCGAGCAGTTTGTATTGGGGCGGATTCGTCCGCGCAAAGACCACCAGCGCATGGAAGTCGCCACGCGTTACGGCATCAGCAACAAGAAGCTGGTGCATGTGATCGGCGAGATGGAACAGCACAGCGAACCGCCGCTGACGACTTTGGAACTGGCGGAATCGATCAAGGTGACGCGGCGGCAACTGGAGCGCCTGTTTCGCCTGCACCTGAACGACACGCCAAGCAATTTCTATCTGCGCTTGAGACTGGAGAAGGCCCGACAGCTGCTGCGCCAGACCGACATGAGCGTGCTCGAAGTGAGCATCGCCTGCGGGTTCGAATCACCGTCGTATTTCACCCGCAGCTACCGGGCGAAGTTTGCCCGGTGTCCACGGGAGGATCGGCAACGGGAGGCCGTTTGACGGACGATTATAGTTAATTATACTTTCAGGTATAAATTACAGTCGTTTGAATAATTGAGTGTAAAACCATGTCCCGAAACAACGGCTTCGTCTTCCGCCGCCCCGCTCTGGCCCGCAGCGTTGCCGATGGTCTGGTGGGTGCAGGTCTGCAGGATTTCACCTCCGGCCTTTTTCTGGCAGCGCCGCGTCGCACCGGCAAAAGTACCTTTCTGCGCGAGGACCTGATCCCGGAATGCCAGGCCCGAGGCTGGCTGACGGTTTACGTCGACCTGTGGGCCGACAAGGAAAAAGACCCTGCTGACTTGATTGCCAGTGCCATTGCAGGCGCGTTGGTCCCCTTTGAAAAGGGCATCCGCAAACTGGCGAAGAATATCGGCATCGAAAAACTCAGCTTTCTGCGCACCTTGTCCTGGGATTTCACCAAGCCGCAACTGCCGGCGGGCGCGACCCTGACGCAAGCGCTGGAACTGCTCCACAGCGCTGCTGAAAAATCCGTAGTACTGGTGATCGATGAGGCCCAGCACGCGCTAACCACCGCCGCAGGCATCAATGCGATGTTTGCCCTGAAGGCTGCACGGGATCAGCTCAACCAGGGACGTGAAGGCGAGGGCAGCGGTTTGCATCTGGTGTTCACCGGTTCCAATCGCGACAAACTCGCCCATCTGGTGCTGGGCAAGAGCCAACCGTTTTTCGGCTCGAGCATCACGCCCTTTCCGTTGCTGGGAAAAGAATTCACCCAAGCGTATACCTTGCATCTCAACGCCCATCTGGCCGAGACCAACCAGTTCAGTGCGGCCGATATCGACGACGCCTTTGAATTGGTGGGGCGGCGCCCGGAAATGTTGCGCACCATCATCGGCGAAGTCGCGTTGGAGCTGGGCGAGGCCAGCAATCTTGGGCAACTGCTGCAAAGCCGTGCCGAATTGTTGCGCGCAGGCGTGTGGACTGAGTTCGAGAGCGCCTGGAACGCACTGACCATCCCTCAGCGCGCCGTGCTGGAGGTGATGGTGGAGCGCTCACAGAACAACGAGCCTTTTGCACCGTTCACCGACAGCACACTCATGGCAGTCGGCAAGGCGCTGGAAAACCTGGGCAGCGACGTGGTGCCGGGCACCCAGACCATTCAGGCCTGTATCGATGCCCTGCGCGACAAGGAGCTGGTGTGGAAGTCGAGCCGTGGTGGCTATGCGCTGGAAGACAAGTCCTTCGGCGACTGGCTGAGCGCGCGTAAAGCGCGCTAGTTACTTCTTCACCAATGCCGAGCACGCTGCCTTGTAGGCTTCATGCTGATACTTGTTCAGCGTGCCCGGCAGCTCGAAATTGTGCTTCTTGGCCTGGGCATTGATCGTCTGCGGCGACAGCAGCGTCACCTCGCAACCGTCCAGCAACTGAAACACGCCCTCGATCTTGAACGTGGTCGGCCCACCGGCAAACTCGCCCTTCTTGCTGCGCTTCTTGATCGCGATGCGATCAATCGAGTTCTCGCGCACGAACGACGCCACCTGAGCGGCGAACAGTTTGACGTTGGCCGCCTCGTCGTCATCGTCCAGCGCGATTTTCTTGGTGTTCAGAGCGACATGGCTCAGCACCGAACCGTCGAGGGACGCCACGGCGATGATCGCTTCACTGCCTTTGATTTCGATACCGCAGATGTTCATGTGAATCCCTTGATTGGCTGAAGAGGTGCAGCTTACAGCTCAAGCCCTCACTCCTGCCCAATCGACTCCAAAAACTCCGACCGCTCGTCACTCATCCGCGCCACGCAGTCATTCTGCGCAATCTTGAACGCCTTGCTGCCGTCCGTCGCCGGGAAGGCTTCTACGGCGCAGTCGGCGTCGCGGGTTTTCAGCCATTGTTGCTGGGCAGCCTTGAGTTTGGCGGTGATGTCGGCCAGTTGCGCCGGGTTCTTGCCGTAGGTCGTCTGCATGCGCTCGTTCAGGCTGGCGTAGTTGTCCTTGAGCAGGTCCTCGGCGGTGGTGCGGCTGTAGGTCGAGCATTCCAGGGTCTGGATGTCGTTTTCCACCGCGTCGCACGGGTTGTTGTCGGACTCTTCGGCGGCGTGTACGCCGGTCGCAATCAGGGCCAGGGCCAGGAAGATCGATTTCATTGATGTCGCCGCTCTAATCCAGTGGTGTTTCCGGGATGCGGCAGATTCTGGCTCAAGCTCGCGGGCTTGAACAGGTGGCCGGTCGGACCGGTTGGCGACCCTTTGTCGCGGATTGACGCTTTCGGCAATTCCCCTGTCGTTTTTGCACCCGGCTGGTCGCGCACCGAGGCATATGCTGGCCCCAAAGCGCCGGCAGACGATTCGGCGCATGAATCGCCAATAAGGGGACGCCTGATGAGCCCAGCCGAATTACACGCCGACAGCATCGTTATCGACGGTCTGATCATTGCCAAATGGAACCGCGAGCTGTTCGAAGACATGCGCAAGGGCGGTCTGACGGCGGCCAACTGCACCGTGTCGGTGTGGGAGGGCTTTCAGGCCACGGTCAATAACATCGCTGCCAGCCAGAAACTGATTCGTGAAAACAGCGATCTGGTGATCCCCGTCCGCACCACCGCCGACATCCGCAAGGCCAAGGAGCAGGGCAAGACCGGCATCCTCTTCGGCTTCCAGAACGCCCATGCGTTCGAAGACCAGATCGGCTATGTCGAGGTGTTCAAGCAGCTCGGCGTCGGCATCGTGCAGATGTGCTACAACACCCAGAACCTGGTGGGCACCGGTTGCTACGAACGTGACGGCGGCCTGTCGGGTTTCGGTCGCGAAATCGTCGCCGAGATGAACCGTGTCGGCGTCATGTGCGACCTGTCCCACGTCGGCTCCAAGACTTCCGAGGAAGTCATCCTCGAATCGAAAAAACCGGTGTGCTATTCCCACTGCCTGCCGTCGGGGCTCAAGGAGCACCCGCGCAACAAGTCCGATGAAGAACTGAAGTTCATTGCCGACCACGGCGGTTTCGTCGGCGTGACCATGTTCGCGCCGTTCCTCGCCAAGGGCATCGATTCGACCATCGACGACTACGCCGAAGCCATCGAATACACCATGAACATCGTCGGCGAAGACGCCATCGGCATCGGCACCGACTTCACCCAGGGTCACGGTCAGGACTTCTTCGAATACCTGACCCACGACAAGGGCTACGCCCGCCGTCTGACCAACTTCGGCAAGATCATCAACCCGCTGGGCATCCGCACCGTCGGCGAGTTCCCGAACCTGACCGAAACCCTGCTCAAGCGCGGCCACTCCGAACGAGTCGTGCGCAAGATCATGGGCGAAAACTGGGTCAACGTCTTGAAAGACGTCTGGGGCGAGTAAGCCGCCGCTTCCCGAATACTTTCCCCCGGCCGTCCGCGTCGGGGGCAACACCAAAATTTTTCTGGAGTTAAGTTTCCATGGCCAAGATCGCCCCGCAATTGCCAATCGAAGTCGACAGCGAGACCGGTGTCTGGACCTCCGACGCCCTGCCGATGCTGTATGTGCCACGGCATTTCTTCGTCAACAACCACATGGGCATCGAGGAAGTACTGGGCGCTGACGCCTATGCCGAGATCCTCTACAAGGCCGGCTACAAATCCGCCTGGCACTGGTGTGAAAAAGAAGCCGAGTGCCACGGTCTGGAAGGCGTCGCGGTGTTCGAACACTACATGAAGCGCCTGTCGCAGCGCGGCTGGGGCCTGTTCAAGATCCAGGACATCGACCTCGATAAAGGCACCTGCAGCGTCAAGCTCGAACACTCGGCGTTCGTCTACGTCTACGGCAAGGTCGGGCGCAAGGTCGACTACATGTTCACCGGCTGGTTTGCCGGTGCAATGGACCAGATCCTTGCCGCTCGCGGCAGCAAGATCCGCACCGTGGCCGAGCAGGTTTACGGTGGCTCCGAAGAAGGCCACGACGACGGCCTGTTCACCGTCAAGCCGTTGTAAGTCGAGGAACCCGCCATGGCTTTCGAAGCAATGTTTCAGCCAATTCAAATTGGCAAACTGACCATCCGCAACCGCGTGCTCAGCACCGCGCACGCCGAGGTCTACGCGACCGACGGCGGCATGACCACCGAACGGTACGTCAAATATTACGAAGAGAAAGCCAAGGGCGGCATCGGCCTGGCGATCTGTGGGGGTTCGTCCGTGGTGGCGATCGACAGCCCGCAGCAATGGTGGAGTTCGGTGAACCTGTCCACCGACCGGATCATCCCGCACTTCCAGAACCTCGCCGACGCCATGCACAAGCATGGCGCCAAGATCATGATCCAGATTACCCACATGGGCCGTCGCTCCCGTTGGGATGGTTTCCACTGGCCGACCCTGATGTCGCCGTCGGGTATCCGCGAACCGGTGCACCGCGCCACCTGCAAGACCATCGAGCCGGAAGAGATCTGGCGGGTGATCGGCAATTACGCGCAAGCGGCTCGCCGCGCCAAGGCCGGTGGCCTGGACGGCGTCGAACTGTCGGCCGTGCACCAGCACATGATCGACCAGTTCTGGAGTCCGCGCGTCAACAAGCGGACCGACGAATGGGGCGGCACCTTTGAAGGCCGGATGAAGTTCGGTCTGGAAGTCCTGAAAGCCGTGCGCGCCGAAGTCGGTGACGATTTCTGCGTCGGCATGCGCATCTGCGGTGACGAGTTCCACCCGGACGGTCTGTCCCACGAAGACATGAAGCAGATCGCCAAGTATTACGACGACACCGGCATGCTCGATTTCATCGGCGTCGTCGGCTCGGGTTGCGACACCCACAACACCCTGGCCAACGTGATTCCGAACATGAGTTATCCGCCGGAGCCGTTCCTGCACCTGGCGGCCGGGATCAAGGAAGTGGTCAAGGTTCCGGTGCTGCACGCGCAGAACATCAAGGACCCGAACCAGGCCACGCGGATTCTGGAGGGCGGTTACGTCGACATGGTCGGCATGACCCGCGCCCACATCGCCGACCCGCACCTGATCGCCAAGATCAAGATGGGCCAGATCGACCAGATCAAGCAGTGCGTCGGCGCCAACTACTGCATCGACCGCCAGTACCAGGGTCTGGACGTGCTGTGCATCCAGAACGCCGCGACCTCCCGTGAATACATGGGCGTGCCGCACATCATCGAGAAATCCACCGGGCCGAAACGCAAGGTGGTGATCGTCGGTGCCGGCCCGGCGGGGATGGAAGCGGCCCGTGTGGCAGCCGAACGTGGCCACGACGTGACCCTGTTCGAGAAGAAGGAATTCATCGGCGGGCAGATCACCACCGCATCGAAAGCGCCGCAGCGTGACCAGATTGCCGGTATCACCCGCTGGTTCCAGCTGGAGCTGGCGCGGCTGAAAGTCGACCTGCGCCTTGGCACAGCGGCGGACGCCGACACCATCATGGACCTGCGTCCGGACATCGTGGTGCTGGCGGTCGGCGGTCACCCGTACCTGGAACAGAACGAACACTGGGGCGCCGCTGAAGGGCTGGTCGTCAGCAGCTGGGACGTGCTCGACGGCAAGGTTGCGCCGGGCAAGAACGTGCTGGTCTACGACACCATTTGCGAGTTCACCGGGATGTCGGTGGCCGACTTTCTCGCCGACAAGGGCAGCCAGGTCGAGATCGTCACCGACGACATCAAGCCGGGCGTGGCCATCGGCGGTACGTCGTTCCCGACCTACTACCGCAGCATGTACCCGAAAGAAGTGATCATGACCGGCGACATGATGCTGGAGAAGGTCTACCGCGAAGGCGACAAACTCGTCGCTGTGCTGGAGAACGAATACACCGGCGCCAAAGAGGAGCGGGTGGTGGATCAGGTAGTCGTCGAGAACGGCGTGCGCCCGGACGAAGAAATCTACTACGCCCTCAAGGACGGCTCGCGCAACAAGGGCCAGATCGACGTCGAGGCGCTGTTCGCGATCCAGCCGCAACCTTCGTTGAGCAGCAATGGCGACGGTTACTTGCTGTTCCGCATCGGTGACTGCGTGGCGCAGCGTAATACCCATGCTGCGATCTATGACGCCCTGCGGTTGTGCAAAGACTTCTAAAGGTTTGCACATGACCCTGTGGGAGCGGGCTTGCCCGCGAATGCATTCTGTCAGTCACCTCTGCATCGACTGACCCGGCGCTTTCGCGAGCAAGCTCGCTCCCACAGGAACACGCCGAACGTGTTTCTCCAGGCTGTACTGGTGGGAGCTTCACCATGTTGAACACCCTTCTTCCAATCCTGTTGTTCGCAGCCCTGGCCCTCGCGGTGCTGGGGGCGTTGCGGCGGGTGGCCATGTGGCGTCGGGGCCGGGCCTCGAAGGTCGATCTGATCGGCGGCCTGTTCGCCATGCCCAAGCGTTACATGGTCGATCTGCACCACGTGGTGGCGCGGGACAAATACATCGCCAACACCCACGTCGCCACGGCGGGCGGTGCGGTGGCGTCGATCGTGCTGGCGATTCTGGTGCACGGTTTCGGCCTGCATAACCGGATCCTCGGCTACGCGTTGCTGCTGATGACGGCGGTGATGTTCGTCGGGGCGATCTTCGTTTATCGGCGTCGGCTCAACCCGCCGTCGCGGCTGTCGAAAGGCCCGTGGATGCGCCTGCCGAAAAGCCTGCTGGCTTTCTCGGCGTCGTTCTTCCTGGTGACCTTGCCGGTGGCCGGGATCCTGCCGGAGAACTTCGGCGGCTGGGTGCTTGCAGCGATTCTCGGGATCGGTGTGCTGTGGGGCGTGTCAGAGCTGTTCTTCGGCATGACCTGGGGCGGCCCGATGAAACACGCCTTCGCCGGTGCGTTGCACTTGGCCTGGCACCGTCGCGCCGAACGTTTTGGTGGCGGCCGTTCCACCGGTTTGAAACCGCTGGACCTGAATGATCCGACCGCGCCGCTCGGTGTGGAAAAGCCCAAGGATTTCACCTGGAACCAGTTGCTCGGTTTCGATGCCTGCGTGCAGTGCGGCAAGTGCGAAGCCGCGTGCCCGGCATTCGCCGCCGGCCAGCCGCTGAACCCGAAAAAGCTGATTCAGGACATGGTCGTCGGCCTCGCCGGCGGCACCGACGCCAAGTTCGCCGGCAGTCCGTATCCCGGCAAACCGGTGGGCGAACACAGCGGCAATCCGCATCAACCGATCGTCAACGGTCTGGTCGATGCCGAAACCTTGTGGTCGTGCACCACCTGCCGCGCCTGCGTCGAGGAGTGCCCGATGATGATCGAGCACGTCGATGCCATCGTCGACATGCGCCGTCACCTGACTTTGGAAAAAGGCGCGACCCCGAACAAGGGCGCCGAAGTCCTGGAAAACCTGATCGCCACCGACAACCCGGGCGGTTTCGCCCCGGGCGGGCGGATGAACTGGGCGGCGGACCTGAACCTCAATCTGCTCAGCGAGAAGAAGTCCACCGACGTACTGTTCTGGGTCGGCGACGGGGCCTTCGACATGCGCAACCAGCGCACCTTGCGTGCGTTCGTCAAAGTGCTGAAAGCGGCCAAGGTCGACTTCGCGGTGCTCGGATTGGAAGAGCGTGACAGCGGCGACGTGGCCCGACGTCTTGGTGACGAAGCGACCTTCCAGTTGCTCGCCAAACGCAATATCCAGACCCTGGCCAAATACAGCTTCAACCGCATCATCACCTGCGATCCGCACAGTTTCCACGTGCTGAAAAACGAGTATGGCGCGTTCGATGGCAACTACCTCGTGCAGCACCACAGCACTTACCTGGCGGAAATCATCCAGGCCGGCGCGCTGAACCTCGGTCAGCACAAAGGCAACAGCGTGACCTATCACGATCCTTGCTACCTCGGCCGCTACAACGGTGAGTACGAGGCGCCGCGCGAAGTGCTGCGCGCCCTCGGCATCGAGATCAAGGAAATGCAACGTTCCGGCTTCCGTTCGCGCTGCTGCGGCGGCGGTGGCGGGGCGCCGATCACCGACATTCCGGGCAAGCAGCGGATCCCCGACATGCGCATGGAAGACATCCGCGAGACCGGCGCCGAGCTGGTGGCCGTGGGTTGTCCACAGTGCACGGCAATGCTCGAAGGCGTGGTCGAACCGCGTCCGCTGATCAAGGACATCGCCGAACTGGTGGCCGACGCGCTGCTCGAAGACGCCGCGCCGAACAAGCCTGCCACCCCGGCCAAACGTGAACCTGCGGAGGCCCACTGATGAGCGACATTATCCGCCGCGACCCCCGCGCCGAATGGATCGCACGCAACCGCCTGCACCCGCTGCACGCGGCCATGCAACCGGCGCAACACAGCTGGATGGGGCCCAACGGGATCATCCGCAAGAACCTGCACGGCATCGGCTTCATCGGGCCGAACGGCATCAAGCGCATTGACCGCAGCGGCGCCCAGCAGGGCGGGGCGGTCAAGCGTTCGGCAGCGGTCGAAGTGCAATTGCCGCTGCATCAGGTGCCGGCCCCGGCGTTCTACATCAGCGTGGTCCCGGACATGGTCGGCGGCCGCTTGAGCAGCCACGACCGCGACCTGCTCGGCCTGGCCCATCAACTGGCCGGCAGCGACGGCGCGGTACTGGCGGTGGTGTTCGGCGAGCACAAGGAAAATGCTTTCGCCACGGCGGGCGTTGACCGCTTGCTGGTGCTGGAAGGCGAAGAGTTCAGCGGTTATGCACCGGAGCAACGGATCCAGGGCTTGCGGGCTGTGGATAACCAGTTCAACCCGCGTCACTGGCTGCTGCCGGACAGCCGCAGCGGTGGCGGCGAACTCGGTCGACGCTTTGCCGCCGCACTGGGCGAGCGCCCGGCGACACGGGTGTGGCAGGTCAAGGATCAGGAGTGCATCGGCCGCGCCGGTGCCGGGTTGCAGGATCTGGCCCGCCCGGTGGCACGTTTGATTCTGGCGTCTGCCGAATGTGCGGAACCGGTCAGCGAAACCCGTCACGAAGCGCTGCCGGTGGAGTTATCCACACCCGTCGCGCGCAGCCTGTCGCGGATCGAAGATCTGGGTGCGGTGGCGGTGGATCCGGCGGCGATTCCGATGGCCGAAGCCGAATTCATTTTCTCCGGCGGCAACGGGGTCAAGGACTGGGAGCTTTTCCACAGGACCGCCGCCGCCCTCGGCGCCACCGAAGGCGCTTCGCGGGTGGCGGTGGACGATGGCTTCATGGCCCGCGACCGGCAGGTCGGCGCGTCCGGCACCTGGGTCACCGCGCGGGTTTACGTGGCCGTGGGGATTTCCGGAGCGATCCAGCACCTGCAAGGCATCGGAGCCTGCGACAAGGTGGTGGCGATCAACCTCGATCCGGGCTGCGACATGATCAAGCGTGCCGACCTGTCGGTGATCGGCGAAAGCGCGGAAATTCTTCAGGCCTTGATCGCGGCGGTAGAGGCCTACCGCAACGAAGCCAAGCGCGATGCGGCTTAAGGAACGGTTATGAGCACAAAGATCATCAGTCTGGTTTCAATCGGCGCCCACCCGACCTCCGGCCGCCCGCGCCGCGCCGATCAGGACGCCCGCGCGGTGGAACTCGGCCTGCAACTGGCGGGGGATAATCTGCAAGTGCTGCACGCCGGCGACATCGCCGAACCGGCGCTGCGCGCCTATCTGGGCATGGGGCTTGCGCAGATGCATGTGCTGGAACAACCGGAGGGTGCCGATGCGCTGCCGGCGTTGACCGAGTATCTGCGGGATGCTGGCGCCCAGGTCGTGTTGACCGGCAGCCAGGCGGAAACCGGCGAAGGTTCGGGGATGCTGCCGTTCCTGCTGGCCGAAGGCCTGGGCTGGCCGCTGGTGGTGGGGCTGGCACAGGTCGAATCGATCAACGACGGCTCGGCGCTGGTGCTGCAAGCCTTGCCCCGTGGGCAGCGCCGCCGGTTGAAGGTGCGCCTGCCGTTTCTGGCGACTGTGGATAACGCAGCGCCCAAGCCTCGGCAAAGTGCTTACGGACCTGCGCGGCGTGGAGCTCTTCAGGCTAAAGACGTGGAAGTGGTGGATGACGAATTGCTGGCGGTGGCGACCCTGCAACCGGCCAAGCCTCGGCCAAAGCGGCTGAAGGTGATCAAGGCCAAGAGCGGGGCGGACCGGATGAAGGCGGCGACGGCCAAGGCCAGTGGGGGTGGGGGGCAAGTGCTCAAGGGCGTGACGGCGCAGGCCGGTGCTGAAGCCATTCTCAAGCTGCTGATCGAAGAAGGTGTTGTCCGCTGAAACCTTTGCTGACCCTCTCCCTTCGGGAGAGGGCGGTTTACCCACAATCCCTGTTGGCGGATCTGTGGATAACGTGTTCGCCCCTCCCTGCACCCCATGCCAATCAAGCTCTCCAGCCATCAGATCAAAAAACAACCAGCCTAACTCGCGGTTTTTTCTGAGTTTTTCCCCAGCATAACTCCCAGACTTGCCCCCAATCTCTGTTGGCGCTTCTGTGGATAAGATGTTCGCTATCCGCTAAGAGCCATATAAACCGTGGCTTACAAAGATCTGATCAAAAAACGCTCAATTCAGCCTTTTAACCCGCCAATCCCCACGCAAACCCCCATTTATCAACGCCTCCAGCGTTTTTCCACAGCGCCCGCCAAGTTACCCCCGAACTCTGTTGGCGCTTCTGTGGATAAGGTGTTCGCCATCCTCTGCAGGCCACGTAGTCCGTGCTGTGTAGCGACTTGATTAAAAAATAATCAATCGCTAATGGAAACCCTTCTTCTGGATAAGTCACGGTTTTTCTTCGCATAATCCCGATTATTTTTCCAGGTCATCCACAGTTGTCCCCATTAGCTGTGGGTGTCTATGTGGATAACTTGTTCGCCAAACCCTACAACCCCCGGCGGGCTTAGTCCAAAAGGCAATTGATCAGATTTCATACAGTTCTAAGAGGCTGCCTTGACTTCGATCCGGTGCCTGTCTTCACTGCAATGGCACAAGGACAGCCGTCACTTATCCACATCTGGTTCAGGGAGAACGCGTGATGGATACCCAGCCACACCGCTTACCCCTCAGTCCCTGCACGCTCCGCGCGCTGCCGGCACCTTCGCCGCGAAAGCGCACGTTGCGTCGTGCCGCCAATCAGCACGCCCGCCTGTAGCGCTTGATTCCTGCCTAAACCGTTGTACTGCCGTCGGGATTTCCCGGAGGCCAGGTGCCCGTTCGCCCATTGATTGCAGGCAACCGCAGAGTTGCCCCATCTGCCTGAGAGAGGAACCACCTCATGACACGGATCGCAACGCCCATCAGCGACATCAAGGAACATTACGACGTGATCGTCATTGGCTCCGGGTACGGCGGCGGCATTGCCGCGTCGCGCCTGTCCCGGGCCGGTAAAAAGGTCTGTCTGCTGGAACGCGGTCGGGAGATCCAGCCCGGCGAATACCCCAACACCATGATCGCCGCGACCGAGGAATTGCAGGTACACGATCCGGACGGCCACATCGGCTCGCGCACCGGATTGTTCGATCTGCACGTCAACGCGCAGCAGAACGTGGTGGTCGGTTGCGGCCTCGGCGGCACGTCGCTGATCAATGCCAACGTCTCCCTGGAGCCGACCGTGGATGTGTTCCAGGATCCGCGCTGGCCCCTGGCGGTACGCGAGGACCACGACGGCTTGCTCAAGGCGGGTTACGAAAAAGCCCGAGAAATGCTCAAACCCAATCCCTACCCGAGCACCGCGCCGAACCTGCCGAAGCTTGATGCCAACAAAAAATCCGCAGACTTCCTCAAGCAAGGCGCGCACTTCTACAAGCCGCCGATCAACGTGACCTTCGACAAACTGCCCAACAACCTCAATCACGTCGGCGTCGAGCAGCTGCCGTGCAACCACTGCGGTGACTGCGTTTCGGGCTGTAACAACAAGGCAAAGAACACCACGCTGATGAACTACCTGCCGGACGCCACCAATCACGGCGCGGAGATTTTCTGCCAGGCCCAGGTGCGGCATCTGGAGCGCGACGGCAACGGCTGGATCGTGCACTTCCAGTATCTGGACAGCGGCCGCGAGAAGTTCGACGCGCCGACGCTGTTCGTGAAAGCCGGCATCGTCGTGGTGTCTGCCGGTACCCTCGGCTCCACCGAAATTCTGCTGCGCTCGCGGGACAAGGGCCTGGTGATGTCCGGCCAGCTCGGCGAGAACATGAGCGGCAACGGCGACATCCTCGGCTTTGGCCATAACTGCGAGCAGACCATCAACGGCATCGGTTTCGGCGCGCATTCGGCCAAGGAAATGCAACCGGTCGGCCCGTGCATCACCTCGATCATCGACATGCGCACCGAGGGTGACCGCAGCAGTCGCATGGTCATCGAGGAAGGTTCGATCCCCGGCGCACTCGGCCGGCCGATGGTGCCGGCGATGGCCGGGTTCGCCGAGATGATCGGCAAGCCCACCGACGACAGCTTCAGCGGCAAGGTGAAGTACAAGGAACGCGAAGCCGAAAGCTTCCTGCGCGGCCCGTATCACGGCGCGCTGCACAACATGCAGACTTACCTGATCATGAGCCACGACAGCGGTCAGGGACGCATGGTCCTCGACAGCAAGGATCAACTGCGCATCGATTGGCCGGGCGTCGGCGAGCAGGAAAACTTCAAGATCGGCAACGAGCGGCTGTACCAGAGCACCAAGGCCCTGGGCGGGATCTGGGTCGAGAATCCGATCTGGACCAAGCTGCTCAAGCACAGCATCGTTTCGGTACATCCGCTGGGTGGTTGCGTGATGGGCGAAGACGCCGCGCAAGGCGTGGTCAACCACAAGGGCCAGGTGTTCAGTGGCGCCAGTGGCACCGATGTCTACGCCAACCTCTACGTGACCGACGGCGCGGTGATCCCGACGTCACTGGCGGTCAACCCGCTGCTGACCATCTCCGCCGTGAGCGAGCGCAACATGGGCTTGCTGGCCGCCGATCGTGGCTGGACGATCGACTACACGCTGCCATCGGCACCGCGCAAACAGACCGCTCCGCCGACCCTCGGCGTGCAGTTCACCGAAACCATGAAGGGCTACTTCTCTCGCGCTTTCACCGCCGCGCAAAGCACCGACCTCAAAGTCTATGAAGCTGCCGCCAAACGCGGCGAGGCGGACAACTCGCCGATCGACTTCACCCTGACCATCACCGCCAACGACCTCAACCGGATGATCAAGGAGCCGGAACACGCCGCGACCATCGTCGGCACGGTGATCGCGCCGGCGCTGTCGCCAGAACCGCTGACCGCCAGCAACGGCGTGTTCAACCTGTTCGAGCAGTTCGAGCAGCAGGTCGATACGCGCCACATGAAATACGACATGAAACTGACCGCCGAGGACGGCCACGACTATTTCTTCAGCGCCTTCAAGACCGTGCCGGAAGACAACGGCGTGCTGAACATCTGGCACGACACCAGCACCCTCTACGTGACGCTGTATCGCGGGCCGGACAAGACCGGCGAGGTGATCGGCTCCGGGGTGATGCACATCAAACCGACCGACTTCGCCAAGCAGATGACCACCATGAAAGTCCTCAATGCGCGCAACGAGCGTGAGCGCATCGAAGGGCTGGCGCGGTTCGGCAAGTTCTTCGCCGGGATTCTCTGGGAAAGTTACGGCGGGGTGTTTGCCGGTGACAAATACTTCAACCCCGATGCGCCGCCACGGCTGAAACGGCCACTGGATGCGCCGACGCCTGCCGTGCATTTCTTCCCCACCGAAGACGGCGTGCAGTTACGCCTGACCCGTTATCAGGCCGGCAGCAAAGGTCCGGTGATGCTGGTACATGGTCTGGGTGTGGGCTCGAATATCTTTTCCACCGACACCATCCAGACCAACCTGCTCGAATTTCTGTGCAAGCACGATTACGACGTGTGGCTGCTGGATTTCCGGGTGAGCATCCTGCTGCCAGCGAGCAAGAAGGAATGGAACGGCGACCAGATTGCCCAATACGACTTCAAGGCCGCCATCGGGCAGATCCAGCAACAGACCGGCGCGAAGGATGTGCAATGCGTGGTGCATTGCTACGGCGCCACGACCTTCTTCATGTCGCTGCTCGCCGGTTTGCAGGGTGTGCGTTCGGTGGTCTGTTCGCAGATCGCTGCCGACACAGTGGTCGCGACCGCTACGGGGCTGAAGGCCGGTCTGCACTTGCCGGGGATGCTCGACGCCATCGGCATCAAATCGATGACTGCCTACGCCGACAGCAAGGAGAACTGGTTCAACCGGCTCTACGACAAGGCGCTCAACGGCTACGCGCGGATCGAAGCCCAAGGCTATTGCACCAACCCGGTGTGCCACCGCATCACCTTCATGTACGCCTCGCTGTATCGCCACGACACCCTCAACGAGACGCTGCATGACAACCTGCACGAGCTGTTCGGCGAGTCGAACATCGAGACCTTCGAGCACCTGGCGCTGATCGTGCGCAAAGGGCATCTGGTGGATTTCAAAGGGCACGACGTGTACATGCCGCACTTCGACAGGCTGATCATGCCGATCTGCTTTATCAGCGGTGCGGACAACCAGTGTTATCTGCCGGAAAGCACGCTCAAGACTTATCAGCGGGTTTGCGAGAAACACGGCCCGGAACGCTACAGCCGGCATGTGGTGCCGGGGTACGGCCACATCGATTGCATGTTCGGCAAGAACGCGGTGGTCGATGTGTATCCGATCATCCTTGAACACCTGGAGAAAACAGCCCTCGGTTGATTCGCAACCGAGTCGACTGCAATCGCGAGCAGGCTCGCTCCCACATTGGAATGCGATGCGCATTTGTGGGCGCTGGCCTGCCAGCGATGGCGGGTTATCGGGCGCTACACCTCTCCGGTCTGCACAAGGAAATGGATGACATGGACAGCTACATCCGCTGGTTTCAACGCTTCATCTGGCTCGGCATTGCGATGAACATGGTGTTCGCGATCCCGGCGCTGTTCGCGCCGGGGTTGCTGACATCGGTGGTCGGCCTGCCGCCGCAACTCTCCGACCCGTGGCTGGAAAACGCCGGGATGCTGCTGGTGGGCATCAGCGTGTTCTACATGCCGTCGGGCTTCAACGCGCCGCGCTACGTGGTGCATTCCTGGTTGTGCGTGCTGACGCGGCTGATCGCCGTGGCGTTCTGGATCTACCTGATCAACACCAGCAGCCAGGGTTCGGTGTTCGTGCCGATGCTGATGGGTGACCTGAGCTTTTTCCTGATCCTCGGCATCCTGCTGTACCTCGGCACCACGCCTGAAAACCGACCCTTGGCGCTGCTCTGTGACGGCTGGCACGAGTGGCGGGCGGCATGGGCGCGGCAGTGGCAGAGTCACGCGTTCAAGGTCGGCACGCTGATCGTTGTGGCACTGCTGGCGTTCATCGGTTACCAGACCTGGTATCAGATGCTGCGCGTGGTACCGGAGCAGGATTACGCCTCCGACGAAGACCACTACAAATACGCCGCGATTGGCCTGGGTATCGAAGCGCGGATTCCCTATTACCTGTTCTCGGTATTGCCGCAGATGTGCCCGGAAAAACTGCCGAAACCTGGTGGCTGGGAAGTCTTCGGGTTCCTGTTCGAGAACGGTAAGGACCTGCCGATCGGCATGGCCAAGCGACAGATCGGTTACCCGACCGTCGAGCCGAACTGCGCGCTGTGCCACACCGGTTCCTACCGGGCGAATGCCAGCGACGTCGCGGTGAATGTACCGAGCGCACCGGCCAACACGCTGCAACTGCAAGCCTTCCAGTGGTTCGCCTACGATTGCGCCAGCGACCCGAAATTCACCACCGACGCCGTGATGGCGGCGATCAATAGCAAGTTCCAGCTGGGCTTCTTCGAGAAGATCTACAACCGCTACCTGATCATCCCGATGGCCAAGACCGCGCTGCTCAAACAGAAGCAGGCCTACGCCTGGCAGAAGCTAAGGCCGCAACAGGGACCGGGGCGCACCGATACTTTCAACCCGACGAAAATGGTGGTGTTCGGCTTCCCGGATGACTCGACCATCGGCACCGTCGACCTGCCGCAAGTGTGGAACCAGAAACCCAGGGAATCGATGTACCTGCACTGGGACGGCAATAACAACAAGATCCACGAGCGCAACTACGCCGCCGCGATGGCCGTGGGCGCGACGCCGGAATCGGTGCTGCCGCCGAGTTTCAACCGGGTGACCAACTGGCTGCTCGGGCACAAGGCGCCGGCGTGGCCGTGGGCACTGGATCAGGCCAAGGTCGCTCAGGGCAAACCGGTGTGGGAGGCCAATTGTGCCAGTTGTCATGATTTCGGGCGTACCGACACCGGGCAGGTCACTACCAACATCGACCAGCTCGGCACCGATCCGCACCGGCTGAACTCGTTCACCACCGGGCTGGTGGCGGCGTTCCACACCTTCAAGAAACCGCCGTTCGATTTCGGCGCCTATCGCAAGACCCAGAGCTACAGCAACACGCCCACCGACGGCATCTGGCTGCGCGCGCCGTACCTGCACAACGGTTCGGTGCCGACGTTGTGGGACTTGCTGCAACCGCCGGAAAAACGTCCGCAGGTGTTCATCACCGGCTCCGATGTCTACGACCCGGTCAACGTCGGCTTCGTGACCAGTGGCGCCCAGGCCAAAGCTTCGGCGGACTTCACCTACGACACGCGCCTGGAAGGCAACCACAACAGTGGTCACCTGTACGGCACGACGCTGTCGGACGACGACAAGCGTGCGCTGATCGAATTCATGAAAACCCTGTGAACCCTTACGGATAGAGGATTACGTCATGTCAGCGGTCGGACATCTGAAACACGAATACGACAAGGTCAAGGTACGCCTGCACGGCTTGTTCACGCGCATCGAAATGGCCTGGATGAAACTCATCAGCGAACTCGAACCCAAGGAATTCGAGGCCATCATCAAGTTGCTCCAGCGCGGTCACGATCAGGCGCAATACGTGCTCAAGCACGGCGAGCTGCCGGACGACGAGCCGGCGGTGCCGTGGGAGTTGTCCCACGGCCTGTCGATCCTGCGCATCGGCAACGCGACGCCGCTGCCGCAATCGCCCGATCAACTGCAAACCAAGGTGCTCAAGGACGGCACGCTGCTGGGCTGTCGCAAATGGGAGCTGCTGGATCTGCTGTGGAGCGAGGCGCTGCTCAAGTGGATCGAAAACCTGCGCCAGCACGCGACCTTCGGCACCGATCCGGCGCTGGTGAAAATGGAGCGCGAAGTCACGTTGGCGATTGCCGGCGACTGGGGCACCGGGCCGTTCAACAGCCATGCGCCGGCGGTGTCGGTGGCGAACCAGATGCAACTGGCCAATGCCGACTTCACCATTCACCTGGGGGATGTTTATTACGCCGGCACCCACTCTCAGGAAGACACCGACATGGCGGGCTGGCCGATGGGCACCCACGGCTCGTTCACCCTTAATTCCAACCACGAGATGTACAGCGGCGCCCACGGCTATTTCAAGGAACTGGCCGCGCGTTTTCCGGGGCAGCAGGGCACCAGCTACTTTGCCCTGATCAACGACGACTGGCTGATTGTCGGGCTGGACACGGCGTACGCCTCGGACGTCATGAACCTGTACATGGACGGCACCCTGAACAAACCGCAGATCGAGTGGATGAAAGGGCTGCCGAAACGCAAGAAACTCATGGTGCTCAGCCACCATCAGGGCTTCGATATCACCGGGCACAACAAGACTGCGCTGTATCAACCGGTGTGCGATGCGCTGGGGCGTGAGCCGGATTACTGGTATTGGGGGCATCTGCATAACGGCATCGTCTATGCCACCCAGGGTGGGCTGCATGCGCGTTGTGCCGGGCACGGGGCGATTCCCTACGGCACCACCAGCGAGCTGAACGGACATTCGCGGGTGCTGTTTTCGGAGACGAAGGATGCGAACGATCCGGACTATCCGCTGCGGGTGTTGAACGGGTACGCGAAGATCAGGTTGGTGGGGGAGGAGATTTTCGAGGAGTTTATTGGTGAGGATGGCAGTGTGAGGTGGTCATCGAAGTGATGTGATGACAGTGATGACGACATCGCTAGCAGGCTAGCTCCCACACTGGATCTCTGGTGCACAGAAATCTCCTGTGGGAGCCAGCCTGCTGGCGATGCTTTTGCTGTTAGCCTTGGACTGGCACGCCTTTGAGGTACGGCGCAGGCTCGGCCCCCAGGTTGCTCAACATCCGCTCGCTGTACCAATCCACGAAGTTGACCACGCCGAACTCATAGGTCTTGGAGTAAGGGCCCGGCTGGTAAGCGGTGGAGTTGATCCCGCGCTGGTTTTCTTCGGCCAGACGACGGTCCTGATCGTTGGTCGCATCCCACACCTGGCGCATGCGCTCGACGTCGTAGTCCACGCCTTCGACCGCATCCTTGTGCACCAGCCACTTGGTGGTGACCATGGTTTCCTGGGCGCTGATCGGCCACACGGTGAACACGATGATGTGGTCGCCCATGCAGTGGTTCCATGAGTGCGGCAGGTGCAGGATGCGCATCGAGCCCAGGTCCGGGTTCTTGATCCGTCCCATCAGCTTGGCGCAGCCCTGTTTGCCGTCCATGGTCATCGACACGGTGCCTTTGAGCAGCGGCATGCGCACGATGCGGTTACGCAGGCCGAAACTGGCGTGGGCGTAAGGGATCTTCTCGGCTTCCCAGGCAGCGGCGGAGGCGGCGACGTGATCCTTGAACGCCTGATCGGCGCGCGGGTCGGTGACGTCGTCCCATTCCAGCAGGGTTTTCAGCAATTCAGGGTGCGAGCCGCCGCAGTGGTAGCACTCGCGATTGTTTTCCAGCACCAGTTTCCAGTTGGCCTTCTCCATCAAGGTGGTGGTAATCGCCACCTTGGTGTTCTCCATGTCGTACGGTTCCATGTAGTGGTTCAGGGTCGACAGGAAGTCATCGATGGCCGGCGGGTTCTCCGCCAGGCTGATGAAGATGTAGCCGCCGGCGGTCTTCACGTTCACCGGTTTGAGGCCGTACTGCTTCATGTCGAAGTCGGCGCCCATTTCGGTGCCGGCGAACAGCAGGCGGCCGTCCAGCTCATACGTCCACTGGTGGTAGTGGCAGACCAGTTTGGCGACCTTGCCCTTGTCGCTGGTGCACAGGCGCGAGCCACGGTGGCGGCAGACGTTGTGAAACGCGTGCACCACGCCTTCGGCACCGCGAATCACGATGATCGGGTTCTTGCCGATCTGCAGGGTGATGTAGTTGCCCTTGGCCGGGATCTCGCAGGTCATGCCGGCGATCAACCACTCTTTGTGGAAGATCTCCTGCATGTCGATATCGAACAGACGCTCGTCACTGTAGAACGGCTGCGGCAGGGAGTAGGTGCGCTCGCGCTCCTGCAGCATTTGTGCGGTGGCCTTGCGTGCGGGTTCCAGCGGGTCGCCCAGGCTGATTTTTGCGGTGTCCATCGATGTAATCCTCAAGGCCATCTGCGTGGCCGCGAAAGTGGCTGATCGGGTGTGCGGCTAAGGGGTGCTACGCAAGGTGTAAAGAATCTGTTTGTGTTGGGGCGAGTGTGGGGCCGGCGCAGGCGAGAACCTTATCCATGGGCGACATGGTGCAATCTGTTCCCGACGCGCAACCCCCGGTGGTTGGGGGCTGGTCGCGATAAGTATGTCAATGTCGCGGATAGGTAAACGGGGCGTTCTCGCTATACGCAGAATCGCCACATGAAGGCCGACAGTCGGCCGTGGAGAACAGCATGTCGAACAGCTTCCTGAATCCGGTCACCACCCAGACCTGGGCCAATGGCCGACACATCGTCCGTTGCGTCAAAGTCATCCAGGAAACCTGGGATGTGCGCACCTTCTGTTTCATGGCCGACCAGCCGATCCTGTTCTTCTTCAAGCCCGGGCAATTCGTGACCCTGGAGCTGGAAATCGAAGGCCAGCCGATCATGCGTTCGTACACCATCTCCAGTTCGCCGTCGGTGCCGTACAGCTTTTCGGTGACCATCAAGCGGGTGCCGGGGGGCAAGGTGTCCAACTGGCTGCACGACACGTTGCACGAAGGCCAGGAGCTGGCGGTGCACGGGCCGGTCGGGCTGTTCAACGCCATCGATTTCCCGAGCCCGAAAGTGCTGTACCTGAGCGGCGGTGTCGGCATCACGCCGTGCATGTCGATGGCGCGCTGGTTCTACGACACCAACGGCAACGTCGACATGACGTTCATCCACAGCGCCCGCTCACCGAAAGACATCATTTACCACCGCGAGCTGGAACACATGGCGTCGCGGATCGACAACTTCAGCCTGCACCTGATCTGCGAGAAACACGGGCTGGGCGAGCCGTGGGCCGGCTATCGCGGCTACCTCAACCACAAGATGCTGGAACTGATGGTGCCGGACTTCCTCGAGCGCGAAGTCTTCTGCTGCGGCCCGACGCCGTACATGACGGCGGTCAAGCGCCTGCTGGAAAACGCCGGCTACGACATGAAGCGCTATCACGAGGAATCCTTCGGCGCCACGCCACCGGAAGCCCGCGCCGATGCGGTGGAGCAGGCGGAACAGGCAGCGGAAGCACCGGAAGTGCCGGCGGCGGACCTGCACCTGGTGGAATTCACCTCATCGGACAAGAGCATCCGCGTTGCCCCGGGCGAGACCGTGCATGCGGCGGCCGCGAAGGTTGGCCTGATGATCCCGAAAGCCTGCGGCATGGGGATCTGCGGGACGTGCAAGGTGCTCAAACTGGGCGGCGAAGTGGAGATGGATCACAACGGCGGGATCACCGAGGACGACGAGGCGGAGGGGTATATTCTTTCTTGCTGCAGTGTGCCGAAGGGGGATGTGCGGATCGAGTACTGATGCCGGCATGAAACCTGTGGGAGCGAGCGCGCTCGTTCCCACAGGTTTGTCGTTCAGTCGACGAACAAATCCGTCATCAACTTCGCATCACTCCCCGGCTCAAAGCGGTAATGATCGAACTCCGTCACACCGCTCTCCCGCAAAATCTCCTCATCAATCAACAACCGCCCGGTAATCCGCCGCTCGCTACTGCTCAAAATCACATGCGCCGCATCCGCCATGATCGCCGGCGTCCTCGCATGTTTGAACGACTCACGATTGCCCAACTGAAACTCAATCGCCGCCGTGGCGATCATGGTCTGCGGCCACAGCGAATTGACGCTGATCCCATAGTTGGCGAATTCCTCGCTCATCCCCACCGTCAGCATGCTCATGCCGTACTTGGTCACGGTGTAGGGGCTGTATTGCGCGAACCATTTGCTGGCCAGATTCAGCGGCGGTGACAGGTTGAGAATGTGCCCGGAGGACTTTTTCAGATAGGGCAGGGCTGCCTGGCTGCACAGCAACACCGCGCGGGTGTTGATCTGGTGCATCAAGTCGAAACGCTTGAGTTCGATGTGCTGCACACCGGTCAACTTGATCGCCCCGGCGTTGTTCACCAGCGCATCGATCCCGCCGAAATGTTCATTGGCCTGAGCCAGCGCCTGACGCACCGCGTCTTCATCACGCACATCCAGTTGTAGCGCCAAAGCCTTGCCGCCGGCCGCTTCGACTTCAGCGGCGACGCTGTGAATGGTGCCGGGCAACTTGGCGTGCGGCTCGGCGCTCTTGGCCGCGATCACGATATTGGCCCCGTCCTGTGCAGCCCGCAGCGCAATCTCGCGCCCGATGCCACGGCTGGCGCCGGTGATGAACAAGGTTTTGCCTTTTAGCGACATGCGCAAGCTCCTGCTTATTGTTATGTGAGCGATGGCTCGACAGACAATGTAGACGATGGAGCTGAAACGTGAGGAGGGAGGAGCGGTGGCGGGGGAGAAGGCTCCCGCGCCACGTGGAGGCGATCAGGCCGACATGACTTCGCGGATGTCGCGCGCCAGTTCGCGTACGCGTTCTTCCTCGGTGTCCCACGAGCACATGAAGCGCGCGCCGCCCTTGCCGATGAAGGTGTAGAAGCGCCAGCCGCGCGCGGTCAGCGCGGCGATGGCCGGTTCCGAGAGTTGCAGGAACACGCCGTTGGCCTGAACCGGGAACATCAGCTCCACGCCCGGGATGTCGCTGACCAGTTCGGCCAGCAGTTGTGCGCAGTGGTTGGCGTGGCGGGCGTATTTGAGCCAGGCGTCGTTTTCCAGGATGCCGACCCACGGCGCCGACAGGAAGCGCATTTTCGAGGCCAATTGCCCGGCCTGTTTGCAGCGGTAATCGAAGTCTTCGGCCAGTTTGTGGTTGAAGAACAGGATCGCTTCACCCACCGCCATGCCGTTTTTCGTGCCGCCGAAGCACAGCACGTCGACGCCGGCCTTCCAGGTCAGGTCCGCCGGCGAGCAGCCGAGGAATGCGCAGGCGTTGGAAAAACGCGCGCCGTCCATGTGCAGGTTCAGGCCCAGCTCCTTGCAGGTGTCGCTGATGGCGCGGACTTCTTCCGGGGTGTAGACGCTGCCGACTTCGGTGGCCTGGGTCAGGGTCACGACGCGCGGTTTCGGGTAGTGAATGTCCTGGCGCTTGAGTGCGACTTCGCGGATCGAGGCCGGGGTGATCTTGCCGTTTTCGGTGCCGGCGATCAGCAGTTTCGAACCGTTGGAGAAGAATTCCGGCGCGCCGCATTCGTCGGTTTCGACGTGGGCGGTTTCCGAGCAGATCACACTATGGTAACTCTGGCACAGCGACGACAGCGCGAGGGAGTTGGCGGCGGTGCCGTTGAAGGCGAAGAACACTTCGCAGTCGGTCTCGAACAGCTTGCGGAAATAATCGGAGGCGCGTGCTGTCCACTCATCGTCGCCATAGGCGCGCTGGTGGCCGTGGTTGGCCTGTTCCATGGCAGCCCAGGCTTCGGGGCAGATACCGGAGTAGTTGTCGCTGGCGAATTGTTGGCTCTTGTCGGTCATGGCCGGCTTCCGTGATCGAGGCGCTTGTGGCGCTTCGTGGGGTCAATGATGGTGCGCACTGTACCGAAGATCATCCGGGGAGCACACGGGATGTCGCTGTCAGAACTTTACAAGGATGCGAGCCGATTATGCACCTGAGCCAGCGCGACGGCGCACTCGATCTGCTCAAGTGGCTGGCGCTGCTGAGCATGCTGCTCGATCACCTGCGATATGTCGGGATCGGCGCCGATTGGCTGTATGTGCCGGGACGGCTGGCGTTCCCGTGGTTCTGCCTGGCGATGGCGGCGAATCTGGCACGGGACGGCGCGCGCAAGACCGAATGGCGCTATCTGGGCTGGTTGTTACTGTTCAGCCTGCTCAGCGAGATTCCCTATCGTTTGTACATTCCCGAGCCCGACACCTTGAACGTGATGCCCACGCTGGCGCTGGGCTTGCTGGTGGCGCGGGGCTGGCAGGATCCAGCGCTGATTTCGCGACTGCTGAGTGTCGGTGCCTTGCTGGTGGCGGCGTTGTTCCCGGAGCGACTGATGTTCGGTCTGTTCGGCGTCCTCCTGCCGCTGGCGATGTTGCTGGTGTTTCGCAAACCCTGGTATTTCAGCCTGCTGCCGGGGCTGGTGTGTCTGGCGGCGAATCAGTGGCGGGTGCTCTACGAATCCGCCCAGTTCGGTAACCTGGTCGCCATCCTCGGGATTGCGACCTGCCTGATCGCGCCACTGCTCGGAATGTTCCTGTTGCGACACGCCACTTACCTCCACGCGCCACCCATGCGGCGCTGGGCGTATGCGCTCTATCCCGCGCATTTCGTGGTTCTTCTGGCCTTGCGCCAGCTGCTTGTTTGAGTCCGTCGCCGCCGTCATGTCGTAAACGCACCTTTGCGTGGCGTCCGTAGGCATTTGACCTCCCTGCGCCGGCCATACCATCGCATCAAAGGGCATTGGCTGAACGCCGTGCCTTACCGAGACGAATGGCGCACAGATGCCGCTGGGAGAGACGCGATGTTCAGCAAGCAAGACCAGATCCAGGGTTACGACGATGCACTGCTGGCGGCGATGAATGCCGAGGAGCAACGTCAGGAAGATCACATCGAGCTGATCGCGTCGGAGAACTACACCAGCAAACGCGTGATGGAAGCGCAAGGCAGCGGCCTGACCAACAAATACGCCGAAGGCTATCCGGGCAAGCGCTACTACGGTGGCTGCGAGCACGTCGACAAGGTCGAAGCCCTGGCCATCGAACGCGCCAAGCAACTGTTCGGCGCCGATTACGCCAACGTCCAGCCGCACTCCGGTTCTTCGGCCAACAGCGCCGTGTACCTGGCCCTGCTGCAAGCAGGCGACACCATCCTCGGCATGAGCCTGGCCCACGGTGGTCACCTGACCCACGGCGCCAAGGTCTCGTCCTCGGGCAAGCTGTACAACGCCGTGCAGTACGGCATCGACACCAAGACTGGCCTGATCGATTACGACGAAGTCGAGCGTCTGGCCGTCGAGTGCAAACCGAAAATGATCGTCGCCGGTTTCTCGGCCTACTCGAAAACCCTCGACTTCCCACGCTTCCGTCAGATCGCCGACAAGGTCGGTGCGCTGCTGTTCGTCGACATGGCCCACGTTGCCGGTCTGGTGGCTGCCGGTCTGTACCCGAACCCGCTGCCGTACGCCGACGTGGTCACCACCACCACCCACAAGACCCTGCGCGGTCCGCGTGGCGGGCTGATCCTGGCCAAGTCCAACGAAGAAATCGAGAAGAAGCTCAACGCCGCGGTATTCCCCGGCGCCCAGGGCGGCCCGCTGATGCACGTCATCGCCGGCAAGGCCGTGTGCTTCAAGGAAGCGCTGGAGCCTGGCTTCAAGGCCTATCAGCAACAAGTGATCGACAACGCCCAGGCGATGGCGAGCGTATTTATCAAACGTGGCTACGATGTAGTGTCCGGCGGCACCGACAACCACCTGTTCCTGGTCAGCCTGATCCGTCAGGGCCTCACCGGTAAGGACGCAGACGCCGCCCTCGGTCGCGCGCACATCACCGTCAACAAGAACGCCGTACCGAACGACCCGCAGTCGCCGTTCGTGACCTCCGGCCTGCGCATCGGCACCCCGGCGGTGACCACTCGCGGCTTCAAGGTGACCCAGTGCGTGACGCTGGCCGGCTGGATCTGCGACATCCTCGACAATCTCGGCGATGCCGATGTCGAGGCCAACGTCGCCCAGCAGGTTTCGGCCCTGTGCGCTGACTTCCCGGTTTATCGCTGAGCGTTCTGGAGTACATGACTATGCAACGCTATTCGGGCTTCGGCCTCTTCAAACACTCCCTCAGCCACCACGAAAACTGGCAGCGCATGTGGCGCACGCCGACCCCGAAAAAGGTCTATGACGTAGTCATCGTCGGCGGCGGCGGGCACGGTCTGGCGACGGCCTACTATCTGGCCAAAGAGCACGGCATCACCAACGTGGCCGTGGTCGAGAAGGGCTGGCTGGGCGGCGGTAACACCGCGCGCAACACCACCATCGTTCGCTCCAACTACCTGTGGGACGAGTCGGCGCACCTGTATGAACACGCGATGAAACTGTGGGAAGGCCTGTCTCAGGACCTGAACTACAACGTGATGTTCTCCCAGCGCGGCGTCTACAACCTGTGCCACACCTTGCAGGACATCCGTGATTCCGAGCGTCGGGTCAGCGCCAACCGCCTCAACGGCGTGGACGGCGAACTGCTCAACGCCAAGCAAGTCGCGGACGAAATTCCGTACCTCGACTGCTCGAAAAACACCCGCTACCCGGTGATGGGCGCAACCGTTCAGCGTCGCGGCGGCGTGGCCCGTCACGATGCCGTGGCGTGGGGCTTTGCCCGTGCCGCCGATGCCTTGGGCGTGGACTTGATTCAGCAGACTGAAGTGATCGGCTTCCGCAAGGAAAACGGCGTGTGCATCGGTGTTGAAACCAACAAGGGCTTCATCGGCGCCAAGCGCGTCGGCGTGGTCACCGCCGGTAACTCCGGGCATATGGCGAAACTCGCCGGTTTCCGTCTGCCGATCGAATCGCACCCGCTGCAGGCGCTGGTGTCCGAGCCGATCAAACCGATTATCGACAGCGTGATCATGTCCAACGCCGTGCACGGTTACATCAGCCAGTCCGACAAGGGCGACCTGGTGATCGGCGCCGGTATCGACGGCTACAACGGCTACGGCCAGCGCGGTTCGTACCCGGTGATCGAGCACACCATCCAGGCCATCGTCGAGATGTTCCCGGTGCTGTCGCGGGTGCGCATGAACCGTCAGTGGGGCGGCATCGTCGACACCACGCCGGACGCTTGCCCGATCATTTCGAAAACCCCGGTGCCGAACATGTTCTTCAACTGCGGTTGGGGCACCGGTGGCTTCAAGGCCACACCTGGCTCGGGCAACGTGTTTGCCGCGAGTCTGGCCAAGGGTGAAATGCACCCGCTGGCCGCACCTTTCTCCATCGACCGTTTCCACAACGGTGCGTTGATCGACGAACACGGCGCTGCGGCCGTCGCCCACTAACAGGAGAAATCCCTATGTTGCACATCTTCTGTCCTCACTGCGGCGAACTGCGCTCCGAAGAGGAATTCCACGCATCCGGCCAGGCGCACATCCCGCGCCCTCTGGACCCTGCAAGCTGCACCGACGAGGAGTGGGGCGACTACATGTTCTTCCGCGACAACCCGCGCGGTCTGCACCACGAGTTGTGGGATCACGTCGCCGGTTGCCGCCAGTACTTCAACGTCACCCGCGACACCGTGACCTACGAGATTCTCGAAACCTACAAGATCGGCACCAAGCCGCAATTCACCGACAAGGCTGACACTGCGAAAACAGCCACGACGGCGCTGGGAGAGAAGGTATGAGCCAGACCAATCGCCTGTCCAACGGTGGACGGATCGACCGCAACAAAGTGCTGAGCTTCACCTTCAACGGCCAGACCTACAAAGGTTTTGAAGGCGACTCGCTGGCCGCAGCCCTGCTGGCCAACGGCGTCGACATCATTGGCCGCAGCTTCAAGTATTCGCGTCCGCGCGGCATCTTCGCCGCCGGTGCCGAAGAGCCAAACGCGGTGCTGCAGATCGGTGCTACCGAAGCCACCCAGATTCCTAACGTGCGCGCCACGCAACAGGCGTTGTACCAGGGCCTGGTCGCCACCAGCACCAACGGCTGGCCGAGCGTCAACAACGACATGATGGGGATTCTCGGCAAGGTCGGCGGCAAGCTGATGCCGCCGGGTTTCTACTACAAAACCTTCATGTACCCGCAATCGTTCTGGATGACTTACGAGAAATACATTCGTAAGGCTGCCGGCCTCGGCCGCTCGCCGACCGAGAACGATCCGGACACCTACGATTACATGAACCAGCACTGCGACGTGCTGATCGTCGGCGCCGGCCCGGCCGGTCTGGCCGCAGCACTGGCTGCTGCACGCAGCGGTGCGCGGGTGATCATCGCCGATGAACAGGAAGAATTCGGCGGCAGCCTGCTCGACTCCCGCGAAAGCCTCGATGGCAAGCCAGCGGTGGATTGGGTTGCCAGTGTCGTTGCCGAATTGAAGAACACCCCGGACGTGCTGCTGTTGCCGCGCGCCACGGTCAACGGTTACCACGACCACAACTTCCTGACCATTCACGAACGCCTCACCGATCACCTCGGCGACCGCGCTCCGATCGGCCAGGTGCGTCAGCGCATCCACCGTGTCCGCGCCAAGCGTGTGGTGCTGGCGACCGGCGCTCACGAGCGTCCGCTGGTCTACGGCAACAACGACGTGCCGGGCAACATGCTCGCCGGCGCAGTCTCGACTTACGTACGCCGTTACGGCGTAGCGCCGGGCAAAAAACTGGTGCTGTCGACCAACAACGATCACGCCTACCGCGTGGCGCTGGACTGGCTCGACGCCAGCCTGCAAGTCGTCGCCATTGCCGACGCCCGCAGCAATCCTCGTGGCGCACTGGTTGAAGAAGCGCGCGCCAAAGGCATTCGCATCCTCACCGGCAGCGCCGTGATCGAGGCCCGTGGCAGCAAGCACGTCACCGCTGCCCGTGTGGCGGCGATCGATGTCAAAGGCCACAAGGTCACCAGCCCGGGCGAATGGCTCGACTGCGACCTGATCGCCAGCTCCGGCGGTTACAGCCCGGTGGTTCACCTGGCATCGCACCTCGGCGGCAAGCCGATCTGGCGCGAAGACATCCTCGGTTTCGTACCGGGCGAGGCACCGCAGAAACGCGTGTGCGTCGGTGGCATCAACGGCGTCTACGGTCTTGGCGATTCCCTGGCTGACGGTTTTGAAGGTGGCGTGCGTGCTGCGTCCGAAGCCGGGTTCCAGAACGTCGAAGCGGTCCTGCCGAAAGCCCTGAGCCGTCTTGAAGAACCGACGCTGGCGCTGTTCCAGGTGCCGCACGAAAAAGCCACTGCACGGGCGCCGAAGCAATTCGTCGACCTGCAGAACGACGTGACCGCCGCCGCCATCGAACTGGCGACCCGCGAAGGTTTCGAATCGGTCGAGCACGTCAAACGCTACACCGCGCTGGGCTTCGGCACCGATCAGGGCAAGCTCGGCAACGTCAACGGTCTGGCGATTGCCGCCCGTTCGCTGAACGTGACCATCCCGCAGATGGGCACCACGATGTTCCGTCCGAACTACACGCCGGTGACATTCGGCGCGGTAGCCGGCCGTCACTGCGGGCACATCTTCGAACCGGTGCGTTACACCGCACTGCATCAATGGCACCTGAAAAACGGCGCCGAGTTCGAAGACGTCGGTCAGTGGAAACGTCCGTGGTACTTCCCGAAAAACGGCGAAGACATGCATGCCGCCGTCAAACGCGAATGCAAGGCTGTGCGTGACAGCGTCGGTCTGCTGGACGCTTCGACCCTGGGCAAGATCGACATCCAGGGCCCGGACGCCCGCGAGTTCCTCAACCGCGTGTACACCAACGCCTGGACCAAGCTCGATGTGGGCAAGGCCCGCTACGGCCTGATGTGCAAGGAAGACGGCATGGTCTTCGACGACGGTGTGACGGCGTGTCTGGCCGACAACCACTTCGTCATGACCACCACCACCGGCGGCGCGGCTCGCGTGCTGCAATGGCTGGAGCTGTACCACCAGACCGAATGGCCAGAGATGAAGGTCTACTTCACCTCCGTCACCGACCACTGGGCGACCATGACCCTGTCCGGCCCGAACAGCCGCAAGCTGCTCAGCGCCGTGACCGACATCGACCTGGCCAATGAAGCGTTCCCGTTCATGACCTGGAAAGAAGGTCTGGTCGGCGGTGTGCCGGCGCGGGTGTTCCGCATCTCGTTTACCGGTGAGCTGTCGTACGAAGTCAACGTCCAGGCCGACTACGCGATGGGGGTGCTGGAAAAAATCGTCGAGGCGGGCAAGCAGTACAACCTGACGCCGTACGGCACCGAGACCATGCACGTCCTGCGGGCCGAGAAGGGCTTCATCATCGTCGGCCAGGACACCGACGGCTCGATGACGCCGGACGACCTGAACATGGGCTGGTGCGTCGGTCGCACCAAACCGTTCTCGTGGATCGGCCAGCGCGGCATGAACCGTGAAGACTGCGTGCGCGACCAGCGTAAACAGCTGGTGGGCCTGAAGCCGATCGATCCGAACGTCTGGCTGCCGGAAGGTGCACAGCTGGTGTTCAACACCAAGCAGTCGATCCCGATGACCATGGTCGGCCACGTGACCTCCAGCTATGCGCACAACTCCCTCGGCTATTCGTTTGCCATGGGCGTGGTGAAGGGCGGCCTGAAGCGTCTGGGCGAGCGGGTGTTCGCACCGCTGGCGGACGGCAGCGTGATCGAGGCGGAAATCGTTTCTTCGGTGTTCTTTGATCCGAAGGGCGATCGCCAGAACATCTAATTGATCGCTCCCGCGCCTGGCGCGGGAGCGACACCGAATTCAGGAAGGGTGCTTTATGACCGCAGCCAACGTTTACCAACAACGCCCGACCACCGGGGCCAAGGCCGAGTCGTCGCTGCATCACGCCGACCTCGCCAGCCTGGTCGGCAAGGGCCGTAAGACCGCCGGCGTGACCGTGCGCGAGAAGAAACTCCTCGGTCATCTGACCATCCGTGGCGACGGCCACGATGCCGCGTTCGCCGCCGGCGTGCACAAGGCGCTGGGCATCGAGTTGCCGGGCGCTCTGAGTGTGATCGTCAAAGGTGAAACCAGCCTGCAATGGATGGGCCCGGACGAGTGGCTGCTGATCGTGCCGAGCGGTGAAGAATTTGCCGCCGAGCAGAAACTGCGCGAAGCGCTGGGCGAACTGCATATCGCAATCGTCAACGTCAGCGGCGGCCAGCAAGTGCTGGAATTGAGCGGCCCGAACGTGCGTCAGGTGCTGATGAAATCCACCAGCTACGACGTGCACCCGAACAACTTCCCGGTCGGCAAGGCTGTGGGCACGGTGTTCGCCAAGTCGCAGCTGATGATTCGCCATACCGCCGAAGACACCTGGGAACTGCTGATCCGTCGCAGTTTTTCGGATTACTGGTGGTTGTGGTTGCAGGATGCGTCCGCCGAATACGGCCTTAGCGTTCAGGCCTGATCAGGAGAAAACGATGAGCCGCGCCCCGGATACATGGATTCTGACCGCCGACTGCCCCAGCGTTCTCGGCACCGTGGACGCGGTGACGCGTTTTCTGTTCGAGCAGGGTTGCTACGTGACCGAGCACCACTCGTTCGATGACCGGCTCTCGGGCCGGTTCTTCATTCGTGTGGAATTCCGCCAGCCCGACGGTTTTGACGAGCAATCCTTCCGCGCCGGCCTCGCCGAGCGTGGTCAGGCGTTCGGCATGATCTTCGAGCTGACCGCGCCGAACTACCGGCCGAAAGTGGTGATCATGGTTTCCAAGGCCGATCACTGCCTCAACGACTTACTCTACCGTCAGCGCATCGGCCAGTTGTCGATGGACGTGGCGGCGGTGGTATCGAACCACCCGGACCTCAAGCCGCTGGCCGATTGGCACCAGATTCCCTACTACCATTTCCCCCTCGACCCGAACGACAAACCGGCCCAGGAACGGCAGGTGTGGCAGGTGATCGAGGAGGCCGGTGCCGAACTGGTGATCCTCGCCCGCTACATGCAGGTGCTGTCGCCGGAGCTGTGCCGCAAGCTCGATGGCAAGGCGATCAACATTCACCACTCGCTGCTGCCGGGCTTCAAGGGCGCCAAGCCGTATCACCAGGCCTACAACAAGGGCGTAAAACTGGTGGGCGCCACCGCGCACTACATCAACAACGACCTCGACGAGGGGCCGATCATCGCCCAGGGCGTCGAGGCGGTGGATCACAGTCATTACCCCGAAGACCTGATCGCCAAGGGCCGCGACATCGAAGGCCTGACCCTGGCCCGGGCCGTGGGGTATCACATTGAGCGGAGGGTGTTTTTGAACGCCAATCGCACCGTCGTTCTCTAAGTCATAACAACGCAAAACCAACAAGCAATAACCCGAGCACTTAACGCGCTGCCTGCCTGGGCGGCGCGGTTCCATAAAAACAACAGCGAGGTGAAAGCATGTCTGGCAATCGTGGTGTGGTGTATCTCGGCGCTGGCAAGGTCGAAGTACAGAAAATCGACTATCCGAAAATGCAGGATCCGCGCGGCAGGAAGATCGAGCACGGTGTCATCCTGCGTGTGGTTTCAACCAACATTTGCGGCTCCGACCAGCACATGGTGCGCGGCCGTACCACGGCGCAGACCGGTCTGGTTCTGGGCCACGAGATCACCGGTGAAGTGATCGAAAAAGGCTCCGACGTCGAGAACCTGAAAATCGGCGACCTGGTGTCCGTTCCGTTCAACGTGGCTTGCGGGCGCTGCCGTTCCTGCAAGGAGCAACACACCGGCGTCTGCCTGACCGTCAACCCGGCCCGCGCCGGTGGTGCCTACGGTTACGTCGACATGGGCGACTGGACCGGCGGTCAGGCTGAGTACGTGCTGGTGCCGTACGCCGACTTCAACCTGCTGAAACTGCCGGACCGCGACAAGGCCATGGAGAAAATCCGTGACCTGACCTGCCTCTCCGACATTCTGCCGACCGGTTACCACGGCGCCGTTACCGCTGGTGTTGGTCCGGGCAGCACCGTTTACATTGCCGGCGCAGGCCCGGTCGGTCTGGCCGCTGCTGCTTCGGCCCGTTTGCTCGGCGCGGCGGTGGTGATCATCGGCGACGTCAACACCATCCGCCTGGCCCACGCCAAGGCTCAGGGTTTTGAAGTGGTCGACCTGTCGAAAGACACCCCGCTGCACGAGCAGATCGCCGCGCTGCTGGGCGAGCCTGAAGTGGATTGCGCGGTGGACTGCGTCGGCTTCGAAGCCCGTGGTCATGGCCACGACGGCGTCAAATCCGAAGCTCCGGCCACCGTACTCAACTCGCTGATGGGCGTGGTGCGCGTAGCCGGCAAGATCGGTATCCCGGGCCTGTACGTGACCGAAGATCCGGGTGCCGTGGACGCTGCCGCGAAAATGGGCAGCCTGAGCATCCGCTTCGGCCTCGGCTGGGCGAAATCCCACAGCTTCCACACCGGGCAAACCCCGGTGATGAAATACAACCGCCAGCTGATGCAGGCGATCATGTGGGACCGCATCAACATCGCCGAAGTGGTGGGCGTGCAGGTCATCAGCCTCGACCAGGCGCCGGAAGGCTACGGCGAGTTCGATGCAGGCGTACCGAAGAAGTTTGTGATTGATCCGCACAAGTTGTTCAGTGCGGCGTAAGCGCTCACAAATAAAAAAACGGCGCCTTCGGGCGCCGTTTTTGTATCGGATGTCAGCGGAGCAACGACTACTCAGGACGGACTTTCGCTGCCTGCATTCCCTTGGCTCCTTTTTCTGCTTCGAAACTAACAGTCTGTCCCTCTTTCAAACTTTTGAATCCATCCGACTCAATGGCCTTGAAATGAACAAAAAGGTCATCACCACCACCTTGTGGAGTAATGAAACCAAAGCCTTTTTCATCGTTAAACCATTTGACTGTACCCATTTGACGATTCGACATGTTCGTACTTCCTGCTTCGATTAATTGATTGGTTAACGCTTCATTGAGTCAGTGTATTGGGAAGTTCGGCCGAGCCCTCGTCTTGAGCCAGTCTGATGTCGACTGCATAAAACTGACCGTTATCACCACGCACAAGGTCATAGGTCACCTTCTGCCCCTCTTTGATATGTTTGATGATCGGATCGTCCGGACTGATGCAGAAGATGATCGGCGGGATGTCCGGATCAAGCAGTTCATTGCGCTCTACGCATTGCTTTTCCATCGCCGTATCTCCCATTCAAATGGCTGGCGCCTGACCCTCGCTGTTTCCGAATCATTGATGCCACTCCACCGTATTCCAGTCCCGATGATTCGGTAACTGTCATATCTGACAGGTAATGAAATCCTTTCGGCATCAACGCCCGTCTTTTTATGAAGGTGAGAAATAACGGAGCGGTCCTTTGGCTGGAAGCGCGTCACGCTTCCTTCACAAACAGGATGTGAATATCGGGGTGTACGCCGGAACATGCTGCCGCCTGCCCGGTCAAACCGGCAGTTTGATCGCCCGTATCCGGGCGGTCTTCACGCCACAAGAGGATGTCTGAATGAAGATTTCACGCGGTTTTGCCCTGGCATCGCTCCTGACCCTGGCGGCAGGGCCGGTGTTTGCCGGTTTCAGTTTGAATGACGTGGCCGGTGCTGTATCGGGCATGCAAGGCGGGGACAAGGCTGCTGCTGCGGCGCCGACGTCGGAAACCGCCGGTTTGTTGAGTGCCTTGAGCGCGCTGAATGTCACGCCGCAGCAAGCGGTCGGCGGCACCAGTGCGATGTTGGGGCTTGCGAAAAACCAGCTCAGCAACACGGATTATTCCGAGCTGGCCAAGGAAGTGCCGGGCATCGACAAACTGTCGGGCGGCAGCGGTAATCTGGCGGCGTTGAGCGGTTTGCTCGGCTCTTCGGGCAAGTCCGCCGGGCTGGAAAATGCGCTGGGCAACGTCAAGGACACCAATGACCTGAACAACGCCTTCGGTGCGTTGGGCATGGACAGCGGGATGGTCGGCCAGTTTGCCCCGATCCTCCTGCAATACCTCGGTCAGCAGGGTGTCGGCGGTTCGTTGCTGCAAAGCCTGGGCAGCATCTGGGGCACCGGCACCAACGGTTGACTCAGCGGCGCTCGCCCTTGAGTTCGGCGATGCGCTGATCCTTGAGAGTCCAGAGCTGGTTGACCCAGTTCTGGACCTTCTCGCGAAACACCGGATCGTTTTCGTAATCACCCTGCCACAGGGCCGGATCCAGCTCGCGGGTCTGGATGTCGATGATCACGCGCGGCACGTTGCCGCTGATCAGGTCCCAGAACCCCGGAATCTTGTGCTGTGGATAAACCACGGTCACATCGAGAATCGCGTCCAGCTGTTCGCCCATCGCCGCCAGTACGAACGCCACGCCGCCGGCCTTGGGCTTGAGCAGGTGGCTGAACGGTGACTGCTGCTGAGTGCTTTTGGCGGCGGTGTAACGCGTGCCTTCCAGATAATTCACCACTGTCACCGGCTGGCGCTTGAACAGCTCGCAGGCGGCTTTGGTGATTTCCAGATCCTTGCCGGCCAGCTCCGGGTTCTTCGCCAGGAACGCCTTGGTGTAGCGCTTCATGAACGGGTAATCCAGCGCCCACCAGGCCAGGCCCAGGAAAGGTACCCAGATCAGCTCTTTCTTGAGGAAGAACTTGAAGAACGGCGTGCGTCGGTTGAGGGTCTGGATCAGCGCCGGGATATCGACCCAGGACTGATGGTTGCTGATCACCAGGTAGGACGTGTCGCTGCGCAGGTCTTCGCCGCCGCGAATGTCCCATTGGGTGGGGATGCACAGGCGGAAGATCAGCTTGTCGATTTCCGCCCAGGTTTCAGCGATCCACATCACCGCCCACGAGGCGTAGTCGCGAAAGCGCCCCGGCAGGATCAGCTTGAGCAGGGCGAACACCATCAGCGGGCCGAACAGCACGAGGGTGTTGGACAACAGCAGCAGGGTGACGAAACAGCCGGTGAGCAGGCGGCGCATAAGCAACTCTTGGAAAACGGATGGGCGCGCCATGATAAGTGGCTTCGGCCGGCAGGCCAAATCCGCCGGTGACGAATGTTTCACCTGTGGCGCGATAACCTGCCGGGAACGATCAAGTAAACAACGGTCTAAAATCTCGCGTCTGACGCCCCCATTTCCCAAGGAAGCCCCTTACGTGAAATCCCTCCTTGCACTGCTTTCCCTCGTCGCCCTGCCGGTGCTCGCCGCCGAACCGACGCTGTACGGTCGTTACGAATACATCGCGCTGCCGGAAATCGGCGGTGAAGTGCTCAAGGCCAAGATGGACACCGGCGCACTGACCGCCTCGCTGTCGGCCAAGGACATCGAGACGTTCAAACGCGACGGCGAAGACTGGGTGCGTTTCCGTCTGGCCACCAAGGACGCCAGCAACAAGGTGTACGAACACAAGGTCGCGCGGATCAGCAAGATCAAGAGTCGCTCGGATGAAGAAGACGAGGGCGAAAGCACCGAAGTGGCCAAGCGCCCGGTGGTCGATCTGGAGCTGTGCCTGGGCGACGTCAAGCGTACCGTGGAGGTCAACCTGACCGACCGCAGCAACTTCAACTACCCGTTGCTGATCGGTGCCAAGGCCCTGCGCGAGTTCGGCGCGGCCGTGAACCCGGCTCGGCGCTTCACAGCGGATAAGCCGGACTGCTAAACCAAGTGGTCTCATTGACGTAACGCCGGGCTTGGGGCACCGTTCGCGCACTTAACCCACAGGCTCGGACGCCATGCCTCATATCCTGATTGTCGAAGACGAAGCGGCGATTGCCGACACGCTGATTTTTGCCTTGCAGGGCGAGGGCTTCACCACGACCTGGCTGAGCCTGGGCGCGGCGGCGCTGGAGCATCAGCGCCAGACTCCGGCGGATCTGATCATCCTCGACATTGGCCTGCCGGACATCAGTGGCTTTGAAACCTGCAAACAGCTGCGTCGGTTCAGTGAAGTGCCGGTGCTGTTTCTCAGCGCGCGCAACGCCGAGATCGATCGCGTGGTGGGCCTGGAAATCGGCGCCGACGATTACGTGGTCAAACCGTTTTCACCGCGGGAAGTGGCGGCGAGGGTCCGGGCGATTCTCAAGCGCATGGCACCACGTCCGGTCATCGAAGCCTCCTCGGCGCTGTTCCGCATCGATCCCGAACGTGTGCAGATCAGCTATCGCGGCCAGCCCCTGAGCCTGACCCGCCACGAATTCCGTCTGCTGCAATGCCTGCTCGAACAACCCGAGCGGGTGTTTAGTCGCGAGCAACTGCTCGATGCGCTGGGCGTGGCGGCGGATGCCGGTTACGAGCGCAGCATCGACAGCCATATCAAAAGCGTGCGCGCCAAATTGCGCCTGGTGCGCGCCGAGGCCGAGCCGATCCAGACCCATCGCGGCCTCGGCTACAGCTACAGCCCGGGGCACAGCTGATGTCGCTGGGGCTGCGGATTTTCCTGGTGTACGTGCTGTTCATCGGCCTCACCGGGTACTTCGTGCTCAACACTGTGATGGAAGAAATCCGCCCCGGCGTGCGCCAGTCCACCGAAGAAACCCTGGTCGATACGGCCAACCTGATGGCGGAAATCCTGCGGGACGATTTCAAGGCCGGCACCCTCAACCAGAATCGCTGGCCGGAACTGCTCCGTGCCTATGGCGAGCGCCAGCCGAAGGCGACGATCTGGGGCCTGGCGAAAAACCAGGTCAACCACCGCATCTACGTCACCGACGCCAAGGGCATCGTGGTGCTGGACTCCAGCGGTCTGGCCGTGGGTCAGGACTACTCGCGCTGGAACGACGTCTACCTGACCCTGCGCGGTGAATACGGCGCACGCTCCAGCCGCAGTGACCCGAATGACCCGAACTCCTCGGTAATGCACGTCGGCGCGCCGATCCGCGACAACGGCGCGATCATCGGCGTGGTTACCGTGGCCAAGCCCAACAGTTCACTGCAACCCTATGTCGATCGCACCGAACGCCGTTTGCTCGGGTACGGCGCCGGATTGATCGGCCTCGGCCTGCTGCTCGGCGCCGTGCTGTCGTGGTGGCTGAGCCGCGCGTTGCACCGCTTGACCGTTTACGCCCAGGCCGTGAGCGAGGGCCGTCGGGTGGCGGTGCCGCATTATCGCGGCGGCGAGCTGGAGCAGTTGGCGACCGCCGTGGAACAGATGCGCACCCAGCTCGAAGGCAAGGCCTACGTCGAGCGTTATGTACACACGCTGACCCATGAATTGAAGAGTCCGCTGGCGGCGATTCGCGGTGCCGCCGAGTTGTTGCAGGGCGAGATGCCGGCGGATCAGCGATTGCGCTTTGTCGGCAACATCGACAGTGAAAGTGCACGCATGCAGCAGTTGATCGAGCGCCTGCTGAACCTTGCACAAGTTGAACAGCGGCAGGGCCTTGAGGAGCGTGTCGCCGTGCCGTTGGCGGCGCTGCTGAGCGAGCTGCTACAGGCACAGATGGCACGCATCGAAGGCCGGCAACTGCGGATCGAGCAAACCATCGCGCCGGATCTGGCGTTGATCGGCGAGCCGTTTCTGCTGCGTCAGGCATTGGGCAATCTGCTGGAAAATGCGCTGGATTTCACGCCGCAAAACGGTTTGCTGCGCTTCAGTGCCGAGCGGATCGGCGAGAAGGTCGAGCTTCGTCTGTTCAACGAAACCACGCCGATTCCCGACTATGCCTTGCCCCGTTTGAGCGAGCGTTTCTACTCTTTGCCACGCCCCGACAGTGGGCGCAAAAGCACCGGTCTCGGGCTCAACTTCGTCGAAGAGGTGGTCAAGTTGCACGGTGGTTCAATGCGCATCGGTAACGTCGAAGGCGGGGTGGAAGTCGTTCTGCAGTTGTAGTCTCCACACAAACTCCACATTCCTCCCACAAAACCCCCACATCCCCTTTGCAGACTCTGCCCATCGAAACAGGGAGAGTCCCATGAACAAAAGTCTGACGATAAAACTCGGGGCCATTGCCCTGCTGATCCTGGTGTTGCTGGTGCCGCTGTTGATGATCGACGGCATCATCGATGATCGCCAGCAACTGCGTGACGGTGTGCTGGAAGACATTGCCAGAAGCTCAAGCTACAGCCAGCAACTTAGCGGGCCGGTGATGGTTGTGCCATACCGCAAGGTGGTGCGCACCTGGAAAACCAAAGAGAAGAGCGACGAGCGCTATCAGGAAATCGGCGAAGAACGCGGGCGCCTGTATTTCCTCCCGGAGCGTTTTGAACTCGACGGCCAGGTGCAGACCGAACTGCGCGCCCGGGGCATATACGAGGCGCGGCTGTTCCATGCCGACAACCGTATCAGCGGCCATTTCTCGCTGCCGGCGCAGTTGGGGATCAAGGAAGACTTTGTCGATTACACCTTCGATGCGCCGTTCCTGGCGGTCGGCATCAGTGATATTCGCGGTATCGAAAATGCGCTGAAGCTGGAGCTTGGCGCGCAACGCCTGGACTTCGTTCCGGGTACTCAGGTCGGCTGGCTGGGCGAGGGTGTGCGAGTGACGCTGCCGACGCTGGACACCAGCAAAACCACCGAACTGGCCTTCGGCTTCGACCTGCGCCTGCAAGGCACCGGCTCGTTGCAGGTACTGCCGGTGGGCAAGACCAGCCGCGTGAACCTCGCTGCCAACTGGCCGCACCCAAGCTTCATCGGCAACTTCTTGCCGGCCAAGCGCGAGATCAACGATCAGGGTTTCACCGCCGACTGGCAGACCTCGTTTTTCTCCACCAATTTGCAAGAGGCGATGAGCCGCTGCGTGTCGGGTAATGATTGCGAGGCGTTCAACGGGCGCAGTTTCGGCGTGAGCTTCATCGATCCGGTGGATCAGTATCTAAAGAGTGACCGGGCGATCAAATATGCGCTGCTGTTCATCGTCCTGACGTTCGCCGGTTTCTTCCTGTTCGAAGTGCTGAAAAGCCTGGCAGTGCACCCGGTGCAATACGCGCTGGTGGGTGTGGCGCTGGCGTTCTTTTATCTGTTGCTGCTGTCGTTGTCGGAGCACATCGGTTTTGCCCTGGCGTATCTGTTGTCGGCCAGCGGTTGTGTGCTGTTGATCGGGTTCTACGTCTGCCACGTGCTGCGCAGCGTGCGGCATGGCTTGAGTTTTTCGGCGGGGCTGGCGGCTTTGTACGGCTTGCTCTACGGCTTGCTGAGCGCCGAGGATTACGCGCTGCTGATGGGCTCGCTGCTGCTGTTCGGTCTGCTCGGTGTGTTCATGGTGCTGACCCGCAATCTGGACTGGTACGGGATCGGGCAGAAACCGGCCAAACCGCTGGAATTCGATATCGGAGCGGTGCAATGAGCCGGTTCGTGGGGTTGCGTGAGGAGCAGCGGGAGGCTGAGGTGTTGATGACGCTGATCTTTGCCTCGTTGCCTCCCGCCCGGTGCGTCAAGCCTTCGGCATCGTCGCAATCATCGACGGCCGCTGGCTCACTTCAAAGAACCAGTTGGCCAGTTGCGGGTTGGCGTCACGCCAGCCCAGATCCGGGAAGCGCAGATCCAGATAACCCAGGGCACAGGCCACGCTGATCGAAGCGACGTCGAAGTGGCAGGTCAGTTCGGCAATCGCGTCGCGCTCCAGCAGGGCGAGGGCGCGGCGGATCTTCTCGCGCTGGGCCTCGAGCCATTCGTCCCAGTGCTTTTCCGGGGCGCGCAAAACTTGCTCGTAACGCACCATGACCGAGGCGTCCATGATCCCGTCGGCCATCGAGGCCAGGGTCAGGCGCCGCCAGCGGGCCGAGCCGTCGCGGGGGATCAGCGGGTTGCCGACGTGCTGGTGGTCGAGGTAATCGAGGATCACCCGGCTGTCATGGATGACATTGCCGTCGGCCAGGCGCAGGGCCGGGATCTTGCCCAGCGGGTTGTCTGCGTTGAGGGCGGCGTCCGGGCTGACAGGGCTGAGTACGCAGTCCTGCAGCGCGACGCGATCCTGCTGGCCGGTCTCGTGCAACAGCACCATGACTTTGCGCACGAACGGGGACAGGGTGTTGTGGAACAGGGTCATGCTGGGAGCGGACATTGGCAGGGTCTCGGTCAAGGGCAAGACGGGCAGCATAGCGCGTTGCCCGTCAGGCTCAAGCCGTTCAGCGGCGTTGCAGCAATCCGCGCAGGCCAAGGGCGGCCGGAATGCCCAGACCCACCCAGCTCAAACCATCCCAGATCCCGTCGCCCAGCAGCGCCGCGAACAGGCCCGCCGCACTCAGCAGCGCGATCACCAGCGGTGTGCTGAAGACCTTCCAGAAATTCGACTGACGCGGCTTCATGCAGAGGCCTCCGCCGTTTCCAGTACCGGTTTCGCGGCCTTGCGCCGGACCACCCACAAGTACACGCCGCTGGCGAGGACGATGATGGTCAGCACGTCCAGCGTGGCCCAGAGGATTTTCATCGGCATGCCGCCGTAGTCACCGAAGTGCAGCGGCTGCGACATGCCCATGGCGTCCATGTACCACGGTCGTTCTGCCACCGCCGTGACTTGCAGGGTGCTGGCGTCGATCAGCACCGGGGTCAGCAGGTGCGAAGTCAGGTGAGTGCCGCCCTTCATGAACACCGAGTAATGGTGTTCGCTGGAGAAGCGGGTGCCGGGGAAGGCGATGAAGTCCGGTTTCATCCCCGGTGTGACGGTTGCGGCGATGTCCAGCACCCGGGTGGCCGGGGCCAGTTGCGTCAGCGGCGGAGCATCGCGGTAGGGCGCGATCAGGGTGGTCAGGGCTTCGGCCCGCCACGCGGCGATCAGCAAATCGGCGCAGGCACTGATGACGCCGGTCACACCAACCACCAGCGCCCAGGTCAAGGTGACCACGCCGATCAGGTTATGCAGGTCGAGCCAGCGCAGGCGGGTGGATTTGTCCTGGCGCACGGTTCCGAACTTCAAGCGGCGCATGAACGGCAGGTACAACACCGTGCCGGACACGATCGCGATCACGAACAGCAACCCCATGAACGCCAGCAGCAACTTGCCCGGCAGGTCGGCGAACATATCGACGTGCAGACGCAGGATGAACAGCATCAGGCCACCGTTGGCCGAAGGCATTTCCAGGGCTTCGCCGGTGCGCGCATCGAGCATGAAGGTGTGCGAGGAATTGGGCTCGGTGCCGGCGGTCTTGGCCATGATCGTCAGCACGGCATTCGGCTCGTCGTCTTCGAAACCGAAGTACTGCACGACTTCACCGGGCCGATGCTTTTCCGCCGCTTCGACCAGTTGCGCGAGGTTCAGATGCGGCGTGTCCGCCGGCATCACCCGCAACTCGGGCGCGTCGCCCAGCAGGTGGTCGATCTCGTGATGGAAAATCAGCGGCAGGCCGGTCAGGGCCAGCAGCAGCAAAAACACGGTGCAGATCAGGCTGGTCCAGGTGTGGACGAAGGACCAGCGACGAATTGTTTTACTTTTCATTTCATGACCTTCAAAAACACCAAAGCCGTCCACGAGGGACGGCCTGGTTGCAGGGCCTGTTTCAGCTCAGGCGCTTACCACTTGTAGGTGGCGCTGGCGACGACACTGCGCTGGTCGCCGTAGTAGCAGTAGAAGCTGTCGCAGGTGGAAATGTAGTCCTTGTCCAGCAGGTTGGTGGCGTTGAGTGCCAGCGACGCGCCTTTGAGGCTGTTGTCCAGACGGCCGAGGTCGTAATGCACGGCGGCGTCGAACACGGTGTAGGCGTCCGCCTTGCCCAGCCAGGTGTTGGCTTTGTCGCCGTAAGTGTTGCCCGTGTAGCGCGCGCCGGCGCCGATGCCGAAGCCGTCGAGCACGCCGCTGTGCCAGGTGTAATCGGCCCACAGCGAGGCTTGCTGGTTCGGCATCAGTTGCAGGCGGTTGCCCTTGTCGGCGCCGTTCTGCACTTCGGACTTGGCCAGGGTGTACGCGGCGATGACCTTCAGGTTGTCGGTGACGTCGGAGACGGCTTCCAGCTCCAGGCCTTTGACCTTCACTTCGCCGGTCTGGCTGGTGATGGATACGCCGTTGACGAACGAGCTGACCGAAACGTTTTTCTGGGTCAGGTCATACACGGCCGCAGTCAGCAGAGTCTTGCTACCCGGTGGCTGGTACTTGATGCCCAGTTCCCACTGCTTGCCTTCGGTCGGTTTGAGCGATTCGGTCGAAGAGGCATCGGCGCCGCTGGTCGGCTGGAAGGATTCGGCGTACGACAGGTACGGTACGAAACCGGAGTCGAACACGTAGCTGATCGCTGCGTTGCCGCTGAAGGCCTTGTCGCGGTCGGTGTTGGTCGCATCGGCCTTGTTGATGAACTTCGTACCGGTGTGCACCCAGTCTTCACGACCGCCGAGGGTCAGACGCCATTGATCCAGGGCCATTTGGTCCTGGACGTAGAGGCCGGTCTGGTAGGTCTTCTGGTTGTAGTCATAGAACGCGGTGGAGCGCGCCGGACGCACGATCGGCTGACCATGGATCGGGTTGTTCACGTTGATGTCCGGCGCGCTGCCGAAGATCGAGGTGTAGTTGGTGTTGCTGCGCTGGTGATCCAGACCCAGCAGCAGGGTGTGGCGGATGTCGCCGGTGGCGAAGTCGGCCTGGAAGTTGTTGTCCACGGCGAACTGGCTGATGTCTTCGTCGACGATGGTGGTCGAGCGGCCGACGTTGCCGTCATTGTCCACTTGAGTGAACGGATACGAGCCGACGGTAATGCCCTGGAACGACAGATCCGACTTGGTGTAGCGCAGGTTCTGTTTGAACTGCCACACATCGTTCAGGCGATGTTCGAAGGCATAGCCCAGCGCGTAATAGGTGCGGTCGTAGTATTCCCAGTCCGGATCGCCCAGATTCTTGTGGTGGGATACTTTGCCGAACGGCATGTCGATCTTGGTGCCCTGCACCGGCAGGAACTGGCTGGTGATGCCGGTATCGTCGCGGGTGAATTGGGTCAGCAGGGTGAATTTGGTGTCGTCGTCGATGTTCCAGGTCAGGCTCGGCGCGATGTTGTAGCGCTTGTTGTCGACGTGGTCGACCTGGGTGCCGCTGTCACGCACCACACCGCTGAGGCCGTAGAGAAACTGGCCGGCGTCGTCGATCTTGCCGGTGCTGGCGAAGTTGATCTGACGGTGGTTGTCGCTGCCGTATTGCAGCTGGATTTCGCTGCTCTGCACATCGCTCGGGCGACGGCTGACCATGTCCAGCAGGCCGCCCGGCGGGGTCTGGCCGTAGACGGACGAGGCCGGGCCGCGCAGCAGGGCGAGGCGGTCGAGGTTCCAGGTTTCCTGTTTCGGGTTGGCGTACACGCCTTTTGGCAGCGGCAGGCCGTCGAGGAACTGGGTCGGTTCGAAACCGCGAACGCGCAGCCAGTCGGCGCGGGTGTCGCTGCCGTAGCTGCTGGCGGTGATACCCGGCATGTAGCGCACGGCGTCATCGAGGCTGTGCACGCCACGGTCTTCCATTTGCTGGCGAGTGGCGACCGAAATCGAACGCGGTGCTTCGACCAGCGCGGTGTCGGTCTTGGTGCCGGCGGCGGTGCGGGTGGCGGTGTAGCCTTCGACCGGGCCCCAGGCGCTTTCATAGTTTTCCACGCCGATCACCGAGGTTTCCGGCAGGGCCATCACGCCTTCCGGCACGGCGACCAGGGTGTAGGTGCCGGCGCTGCTCTGTTCCAGCTGCAGACCGGTGCCGCGCAGGGCCGCGCGCAGGGCGCCGGCCGCGTCATATTGGCCGTTGACCGGCGCCGAGGTCTTGCCCGCCGCCAGCGACGGGTTCAGCGACAGCGTGAGGCCGCCCTGGCTGGCGATCTGGTTCAGGGTGGTCGACAACGGAGCCGCCGGCAGGTTGTAGGCGCGTACGCTCGACGCCTGTTCAGCGGCGATCAGTTGGCTGCTGGCCAGCGGGGTGCAGAGGGCAATGGCGACCGCCAGCAAACTGGGGCGCAACAAGGTGTCTAGCGAACGGGACATACGGCGGCTCCTGAATGGAAATATTTCTCAATTGCCTGTGTGCCGGACGAGATTCGAAAAGTGATAGGGCTGGATGAAAATAATTTCGATTAACGAACGACATGGCTGCACAAGTCAGCAGAAAGTCCGTTTTCATGGGGTGTGATGGGTGTTTCTGTCGCGACCTGCTCGCGACAGTGATTGCTCAGGCAGCGCTGAATGTCAGGGCTTCGGATCCGCCTTGGCCACGGTCACCCACCATGGCGTGTGCTGCTCGATCTGCACCGGCAGGGTCGGCAACAGGGCGTTCAGCGCCTTGTCGGTGTCGTGCAGCGGGAAGCTGCCGGTGATGCGCAGGTCGGCGACTTCCGGCGCAATACCCAGATGGCCGCGACGATAGCGGCCGAGTTCATGCACCAGGTCTTCAAGGCGCGCGTTGTCCACCACCAGCATGCCGCGGGTCCAGGCATCGGCGCCGGGGTTGAGCGCCACTACCGAATCCAGACCGTTGTTGCGGATCAGCACTTGCTGGCCTTCGCGCAGGATCTGTTCCTTGGGATCGGATTGTGGATGCGCCGCGACCGCCGACTGCAACACGCTCAGGCGCGTGCCGGCGTCTTCGCGTTTGACCAGGAACCGCGTGCCCAGGGCGCGCATGCTGCCCTCGGCGGTTTCGACGATGAACGGCCGCGCATCGCCGTGACCGGTTTCGACGAGGATTTCGCCTTCCTGCAACACGATCAGCCGCCGCTTCTCATCAAAGCGGACATCCACCGCGCTGTGGGTATTGAGGTTGAGCACGGTGCCATCGGCCAGACGCACGGTGCGCTGTTCGCCGGTGGCGGTGCGTTGATCGGCGAGCCAGTAATCCAGTGGCAGATAACGCTCGCCGGCAAACAACGCCAGACCGACCACCGCCACCACACTGGCCAGCCCGCTGCCCAGCTTGCGCACCCGACGGCGGATGCCTTCGCGCGATTGCAGCAACGCGGTGCGTGCCGGACCGTTGGCCACGCTGAAACGCTGGTCGAGCATGCCCAACTGACGCCAGGCGCGAGCGTGTTCTTCATTGGCCGCGTGCCATTTGGCGAACTCTTCGCGCTCCAGCGGCGTGCTGGAATCGAGGGTCAATTGCCAGGCAATCGCCGCATCCAGCACATGGGCCGGGACCGGTCGGGAACTGGCCGGGCTCATGTCGGCTCACCGTACAACGCGACGTAGCACTGGCGGATGCCCTGGGCCAGGTACTGACGCACGCGCGGGACCGACACGCCGAGTTTGTCGGCGATCTCGGCGTGGGTTAGACCATCGAGGCGGTTATAGAGGAAAGCGGCGCGGGCCTTGGTCGACAGCTTGCCGAGCATGCGGTCGATGGCCTTGAGGTCTTCGAGGATCAGTTGCTGTTCTTCGACCGACGGCTGTTCGCCCTCGGGGATCAGCATCAGTTCGGTCAGATACGCCTGTTCAAGCGCCGCCCGGCGGAAGTAGTCGAACAACAAGCCTTTGGCGATCGCCACCAGAAACGCCCGGGGTTCGCGAGGCGTCAGCAGTTCATCGCGGCCGAGCAGGCGGACGAAGGTGTCCTGGCTCAGGTCTTCGGCGCGTTGCGGGCAAGCCACGTTGCGGCGCAGCCAGGCCAGCAGCCAGCCGCGGTGGTCGCGATACAACGCACCGACGAGCTCACTGTGAGGGCTTTGGGCTGAAGACACGACGACACCGACTGGGAAGTGTTAACTAACGAGAATTGTTCGCGATTGTGGCAGAGGTGGGAATGGTTAGCAATTGGCCACCGGTCGGGTTGTCGGGCGACAACCCGGATTCAGAACGAATGCGTCTGCTGGCGGCGTTTCCACTGACTCAGGCGTTGCTGCAGATTCAGCGGACTGTGGATCTGTTGCTGGCGTGCCCGGCTGAACAGGATCAGCGCCAGTTCCGCAGTGGCCAGCGCATCGGCACTTGCATGGTGGCGCTCGAAGACTTCGAGCTTGAACCAGTCGATCCACTCGTCCAGCCCCGCCTCGCGAATATGCGCCTGCGGGCAAACCAGCGGGGCGATCTGCGCCACATCGAGAAACACTGTCTGCAACTTGTGCCCCAGATGTTCCTTCAGTGCGCGGCCGAGCATGTGCTGGTCGAACGAAGCGTGAAACGCCAGCACCGGACTGTCGCCGATAAACTCCAGCAGCTCGACCAGCGCTTCCGTGGGCTCGCTGCCGGCGGCAATCGCGCTCGGTGCCAGACCGTGAATCAACACGCTCGGGCCGAGTTTCAGCTCACGACATTGCAAGGTGCGTTCGAACTGCTGGCTGAAGTCGATCGCGCCGTCCTCGATCACCACCGCGCCAATCGACAGCACCCGATCCTTGCTCAGGTTCAGTCCGGTGGTTTCCAGATCCAGCACCACCCAGCGTTGTTCGCGCAGACTGCATTCACGCAGTTCGCCGATGGCCGGCAGTTTCGTCAGGCGTTGCTGCAGGTCGTCCGGCACGACGGGGCTGGCCGGACGCAGCCACGAAAACAGGCTCATAGCTGATACCGCAAGGTCAGGCTGCTTTGCAGGCGCTGAGCCTGGCGCAGGGATTCACGCAGGATGCGCCGGTCCAGATGATTGAGGCTGTCGGGATCGACCCGGTTCGAGTACGGCAGGTTTTCCCGGGTCTGCAGTTGATGCTGTTGCATGCGCGTTTGCTGGATGAAGTGATACGCCTCTTCGTACGCGGCGCCATCCAGCCGGTCGATGACTTCTTTATCCACAAGCTGGCGGAAGCGTTCGAGGGTGTTGTTGGCATCGATGCCATGGGCCAGCGCCAGCAGGCGGGCGCCGTCGACAAACGGGGTCAGGCCCTGGATTTTCAGGTCCAGCGTGGCTTTCTCGCCGTTCTTTTTCGTCAGCACGAACTCGCGGAAACGTCCTACTGGTGGACGGTTGCGCAAGGCGTTCTCGGCCATCATCCGTTGGAACAGTCGGTTATCAGCGACCTGATCGAGAATCCCCCGGCGCAACTGCTCGCAGCCTTGTTCATCACCCCAGACCACCCGCAGGTCGAAATAAATGCTTGAGCCCAGCAGGTTCTCCGGCGTCGCCTCGCGAATGAACGCGGCAAAACGTCGGGCCCATTCGGCGCGGGACAGACACAGCTGCGGATTACCGGCCATGACGTTGCCCTTGCACAGGGTGAAGCCGCATTGCGCCAGGCTGTTATTGATCTGTTGGGCGATGGGCAGCAGCTTGCCGCGAATCTCCGCCGCATGGGCCGCATCCCGTGCGTCGAACAGAATGCCGTTGTCCTGATCGGTGTGCAGCGTCTGCTCGCGCCGGCCTTCGCTGCCGAAGCACAGCCAGCTGAACGGCACGCCGGGGTCGCCTTTTTCGGCGAGGGTCAGTTCGATCACCCGGCACACGGTGTGATCGTTGAGCAGGGTGATGATATGGGTGATCTGGGTCGACGATGCGCCGTGAGCGAGCATGCGCTCCACCAGTTGGCCGATCTCGCCGCGCAGGGTCACCAGTTGTTCGACCCGCTGGGCGCTGCGAATGGTCCGCGCCAGGTGCACCAGATCGACCCGTTGCAGCGAGAACAGATCCCGCTCGGAAACCACACCGCACAGGCGTCGATCCTTGACCAGGCACACGTGGGCGATGTGCCGTTCGGTCATGGCGATCGCGGCGTCGAAGGCGCTGTGATCCGGCGACAGATAGAACGGCGAGCGGGTCATGTGGCGTTCGATCGGCTCGCTGAAATCGCCAACCCCTTCAGCCACTACATGGCGCAGGTCGCGCAGGGTGAAAATCCCCAGCGGCGCCTTTTGCTCGTCCACCGCGACGATGCTGCCGACCTGTTGTTCGTGCATCAGCTTCACCGCTTCGCGCAGTGGGGTGGAGGGGCTGCAGGTCACCGGATGGCGCATGGCCAATTCGCCGAGGCGGGTGTTCAGCGAATACTGGGTGCCGAGGGTTTCCACGGCTTTCTGCTGGACTTGCTGATTGACCTGATCGAGCAGGCTGCTGACCCCGCGCAGGGCGAAATCGCGGAAGGTGCTGGAGAGGGCGAACAGCTTGATGAACGCCAGTTTGTTCAGTTGCAGGCAGAAGGTGTCTTCGCCGGCCAGGTGCTCGGTGCGAGTCGCCCGTTCGCCGAGCAGCGCCGCGAGGGGAAAACACTCGCCGGTGGTGATTTCAAACGTGGTTTCGGTGCCGCCCTTGGCCGTGTGCGGCCGCTCGCCGACCACCCGGCCTTGCTTGACGATGTAGAAGTGTTCGACCGGCCCGTCGGCGGGTTTGATGATGCTTTCGCCCTGACCGTAGAAGCGCAGCTGGCATTGCTCCACCAGATAGGCCAGGTGGGCATGTTCCATTTGATTGAATGGGGGGAAGCGCTGGAGGAATTGCAAAGTGCCCTGAATGTTCTGCAACACCGCGGTTTTCCCTGCCTGGGTGAAGGCGTCCGCTTTACTCATAACCATTACCGCAGTCTTTTTCGAATTGTTGTTGTCGGATCGTTGCAGCCATGGTCGACCCCATCGCGCGGGGTGCCCATTGGACGTAAGTCTAGGTTGGGCATGCCGTTGGGGAGTTTTCGGATATGCCCTACAAAATCAGTCGGAAATTCTTCGGTTCGCCCCTTGGAAAAAAATCCGACGAAGTGCACATTGAAGCTCTGCCCAGCGATGTCTGACCACTGTGCCAGGGGATCGATTTGAAAACGTAGAGAACGCCATGTCCGACCACGATATTTTGAGCGACGCCGAGCGGGAAGCGCTCAGCGCCGTCATGCTGGAACCCGACCTGCCACCGCAGCGGGTACTGATCGTCGACGACGACAAGGATGCCCGCGAGTTGTTGTCGGAGATCCTGGCACTGGATGGCATTCGCTGCCTGACCGCGGCCAGCGGCGAGTCCGCCCTGAAGATGCTCGAGGAAAAACCCTCCATCGGTCTTGTGATCACCGATCTGCGGATGGGCAATGTCGGCGGGCTGGACCTGATCCGGCAGGTGCGCGAGTCGGTACGGGCGGCGATGCCGATCATCATTGTCTCGGGCGATGCGGACGTGAAGGACGCGATTGCGGCGATGCATTTGAGCGTGGTGGACTTTTTGCTCAAGCCGATTGATACCGCCAAATTGCTTGGACTGGTCAAGCATGAGCTGGGCATCGAGCCCTAGCCAATCCGGCGCAAACAAAAAAGCCCTGATCAAAAGATCAGGGCTTTTTCATGTACCGCATCAGCGCAGGTTACAGGCCGTTCGCAGCCTTGAACTCGCGACGACGACGGTGCAGGACCGGCTCGGTGTAGCCGTTCGGCTGTTTGGTGCCCTCGATCACCAGTTCGACCGCCGCCTGGAAGGCGATGTTGCTGTCGAAGTTCGGGGCCAGCGGACGGTACAGCGGGTCGTTGGCGTTCTGACGGTCCACCACCGGCGCCATGCGCTTGAGGCTTTCCATCACTTGCGCTTCGGTCACCACGCCGTGGCGCAGCCAGTTGGCGATGTGCTGGCTGGAGATACGCAGCGTCGCACGGTCTTCCATCAGGCCGACGTCGTTGATGTCCGGCACTTTCGAGCAACCCACGCCCTGGTCGATCCAGCGCACCACGTAACCGAGAATGCCCTGGGCGTTGTTGTCCAGTTCGTTCTTGATCTGCTCCGGGGTCCAGTTCGGGTTGACCGCCAGCGGGATGGTCAGGATGTCATCGACCGAAGCGCGGGCACGCTTGGCCAGTTCGGCCTGACGGGCGAACACGTCGACCTTGTGGTAATGCAGCGCGTGCAGCGCAGCGGCGGTCGGCGACGGAACCCAGGCAGTGTTGGCGCCGGCCAGCGGGTGAGCGATTTTCTGTTCGAGCATCGCGGCCATCAGGTCGGGCATTGCCCACATGCCTTTACCGATTTGCGCACGACCTTGCAGGCCGGTGCTCAGACCGATATCGACGTTCCAGTTCTCGTAGGCGCCGATCCACTTCTCGGCCTTCATGTCCGCCTTGCGCACCATCGGGCCGGCTTCCATGGAAGTGTGGATTTCGTCGCCGGTGCGGTCGAGGAAACCGGTGTTGATGAACACCACGCGCTCGCTGGCGGCCTGGATGCAGGCCTTGAGGTTGACCGTGGTACGGCGCTCCTCGTCCATGATCCCGACTTTCAGGGTGTTGCGCTTGAGGCCCAGCACGTCTTCGATGCGACCGAACAGCTCGTTGGTGAACGCCGCTTCTTCCGGGCCGTGCATCTTCGGTTTAACGATGTACACGGAACCGGTGCGGGTGTTCTTGCGCGAAGTGTTGCCGCTCAGGTTGTGCATCGCCGCCAGGCAAGTCACCAGACCGTCGAGGATGCCTTCCGGCACTTCGTTGCCGTGCTTGTCGAGGATCGCGTCGATGGTCATCAGGTGACCGACGTTACGCACGAACAACAGCGAACGGCCGTGCAGGGTCAGTTCGCTGCCGTCGACCTTGGTGTAGGTGCGATCCGGGTTCATGGTACGGGTGAAGGTCTGGCCGCCCTTGGACACGGATTCCGCCAGGTCGCCCTTCATCAGGCCGAGCCAGTTGCGGTAGATCACAACCTTGTCGTCGGCATCGACGGCAGCCACGGAGTCTTCGCAGTCCATGATGGTGGTCAGCGCCGCTTCCATCAGGATGTCTTTGACGCCGGCGGCATCGGTCTGGCCGACCGGGGTGCTGGCGTCGATCTGGATTTCGAAATGCAGGCCGTTGTTTTTCAGCAGGATCGCGATCGGCGCATTGGCGTCGCCCTGGAAGCCGATCAGTTGAGCTTCGTTGCGCAGGCCGCTGGTGCTGCCGCCCTTGAGGGTGACGACCAGTTTGCCGTCAGCAATCTTGTAGCCGGTGGAATCGACGTGGGAGCCGGTTGCCAGTGGCGCGGCTTCGTCGAGGAACGCACGGGCGAAGGCGATGACTTTGTCGCCACGCACCTTGTTGTAGCCTTTGCCTTTTTCCGCGCCGCCGGCTTCGCTGATGGCGTCGGTGCCATACAGGGCGTCGTACAGCGAGCCCCAGCGGGCGTTCGAGGCGTTGAGGGCGAAGCGGGCGTTCATCACCGGAACCACGAGTTGCGGGCCGGCGGTACGGGCGATTTCGTCATCGACGTTTTGCGTCGTTGCCTGGAAATCAGCCGCTTCTGGCAGCAGATAACCGATCTCTTGCAGGAAGGCTTTATAGGCCACGGCGTCGTGCGGCTGACCGGCACGGCTCTGGTGCCAGCCATCGATACGAGCCTGGAAGTCATCGCGTTTGGCGAGTAGGGCTTTGTTCTTCGGCGCCAGGTCGTGAATGACCTTGTCGGCACCTTCCCAGAATTTGTCGGCGGTGAGGCCGGTACCGGGAATGGCTTCGTTGTTCACGAAGTCGAACAGGACTTTGGCGACCTGCAGGCCACCGACTTGAACGTGTTCAGTCATTGCTTGCCTCACTCTGCTCAGCTATTTCGCTTTTCAGCTCTTCAATTTAACAATGAAGCCTCTGGCCATTTAAACCACAAACCTCTCGACCAGTACATGCCATCGCTGGCGGCTGGGCTGGGACCAATCAACGGCTTGGGGGCCTTGCTGACGGGGCTTTCAGGGTTGCGAACGTGCCTTGGGCAGACATCGATCCAGCGTTATGTAGTGCGCGCTGCGGCATACTACATGATGAGTTGCGGTTGTGAAAATCAGACTAATTACGTCGTTCTGCGACCCCATGACGCATTGCGGTCACGGCGCGGAACGGGATGTTCTCAAAAAACCAATGGATTGTTCCAGTTAAATATAAAAAGTTGTACACGATTTGTGATTTCGAGCGTCTGAGGCGTCTGTCGAACGCTTGCCTATACTTGCTTTTCTATAACAAAAGTCATGACAAGAGGGCTGCGCCATGGATCACCTCGTACTCACCGTCTTCGCACCGGACAAGCCCGGGCAGGTCGAGCGCATCGCCCAATGCATCGCCGAACATGGCGGTAACTGGCTGGAAAGCCGCATGTCACGCATGGCCGGGCAGTTCGCCGGGATCCTGCGGGTGGGCGTGCCGGCGGAGGCTTACGACGAATTAGTCGATGCCCTACAAGCTTTGTCGGCTCAGGGAATTCGCGTGCTGGTGGCCGAAAGCGGCATCGAGCAGGCCTGCACCTGGAAACCGATCGCCATGGAGCTGGTGGGCAATGATCGCCCGGGCATCGTGCGTGATATCACCCGGCTGTTGAGCGAGCAGGGCGTCAACCTCGAAAGGTTGGTGACCGAAGTGCGTCCAGCGCCGATGAGCAGTGAACCGCTGTTTCACGCCGAGGCGATTCTGGCGGTGCCGCTGACCCTGTCGCTGGACGTGCTGCAATCGCGCCTGGAAACCCTTGCCGATGATTTGATGGTGGAACTGGTGCTGCGCACCGATCCCTGAGAACGGATCGGGTTATCCAGTTTAAACGTGCACCTGCCTGTGGATAACCTGTAGAGACTGAGCGCCAGACCACGTCCGCCGTGGCTTGGCGAAGATTGATCAAAAAACCGCCAGCATTCAGTGACTTGCGCACAAACGGCGGGGATCACGCTGTGGATAACCTTGGGAAGGAACGATGCAGGCCACGAGAACCGTGGCCTGTGGAGGTTTGTGCGTTTTTTGATCAGCTGCGCCGGCGCAGACTCAGCCACGCATCGACGCTGTACACCGCCAGACCGGCCCAGATAAACATGAAAGCGATCAGCGTGCTGGACGACAAGTGCTCGCCGAACAGCAGCACGGCTTGCAGCAGTACCAAAGTCGGCGCCAGGTATTGCAGGAAACCGAGGGTGGTGTAGGGCAGATGCCGCGCCGCCGCGTTGAAGCACACCAGCGGCACCAGCGTCACCGGACCGGCCGCCACCAGCCACCAGGCTTCGGAGGTGGTCCAGAACTCGGCCTGGGCACTGGTTGCGGTCGGATTGAACAGCAGCCACGCGAGGGCGATCGGCACCAGCATCCAGGTTTCCACCACCAGCCCCGGCAGCGCCTTGACCGGCGCCTGCTTGCGGATCAGCCCGTAGAAACCGAAGGTCAGCGCCAGCACCAGCGACACCCACGGCAGACTGCCCACCTGCCACACCTGCTGCGCCACACCCACCGCTGCCAGACCGACCGCCAGCCACTGCATGCGCCGCAGGCGTTCGCCGAGAATCAGCATGCCCAGCAGCACGTTCACCAGTGGGTTGATGTAGTAACCGAGGCTCGCTTCCAGCATCCGGCCGTTGTTCACCGACCACACGTAGGTCAGCCAGTTGGCCGCGATCAAGGTGCCGCTGAGCGCGAGAATCGCCAGGCGTTTCGGGTTGTCGCGCAGTTCCTGCCACCAGCCGGGATGCTTCCACACCATCAACAGCAGCGCGCCGAACAGTGCCGACCACAGCACCCGGTGGATGATGATTTCCACTGCCGGCACTTCGGCGATGGCTTTGAAGTAGAGCGGGAACAGGCCCCAGATGATGTAGGCGCTAAGGCCCAGAATGTACCCGCGACGCGGGTTGGCGGCTTGCATGCAGAATCCTTGCTTAGGCAGCTAACAAAGCAGCGATTGTACGGGCAGTTGTATAGACGTGTCGTGTCAGAAAAGCTTCAACGGCTCTTCGTTCAACGCCGCCAGTTGCTCGCGCAACGCCAGCACCTGATCGCCCCAATACCGCTCGCTGCCGAACCAAGGAAAGCTGCGGGGGAACGCCGGATCGTCCCAGCGCCGGGCCAGCCACGCGCTGTAATGCATCAGGCGCAGGGCGCGCAACGGTTCGATCAGCGCCAGTTCGCGCGGGTCGAAGTCGTGGAATTCGTTGTAGCCGTCCATCAATTCCGACAACTGCCCCAGACAATCCTGACGGTCGCCGGCGAGCATCATCCAGATGTCCTGCACCGCCGGCCCCATGCGGCAGTCGTCGAGGTCGACGATGTGGAACATCTCGTCGCGGCACATCATGTTGCCGGGGTGGCAGTCGCCGTGCATGCGGATGTTCTGGTGCGGTGTGTTGGCGTAGACGTCTTCCACACGCTTGAGCAGGTCGCGGGCGACCGATTCGTAGGCCGGCAGCAGGCTTTTCGGTATGAAGTTGCCTTCCAGCAAAGTGGTCAGCGAGTCATGGCCGAAGTTCTTCACGGCCAACGCTTCGCGGTGCTCGAACGGTTTGGTGCCGCCGACCGCGTGCATGCGCCCGAGCAACTGGCCGAGGCGATACAACTGGTCGAGATTGCCCGGCTCCGGCGCCCGGCCACCGCGACGGGGAAACAGGGTGAAACGAAAGCCGGCGTGTTCGTGCAGGGTTTCGCCGTTGTGGATCAATGGCGCCACCACCGGGATTTCGACGTCGGCCAGTTCGAAGGTGAACTGGTGTTCTTCCAGAATCGCTTCGTTGGTCCAGCGCTGCGGGCGATAGAACTTGGCGATCAGCGGTTCCGAGTCTTCGATGCCGACCTGATAGACGCGGTTTTCATAACTGTTGAGCGCCAGAATGCGCGCGTCGCTCAGGAAGCCGATGCTTTCGACGGCATCGAGCACGAGGTCTGGGGTGAGGGTTTCAAACGGGTGGGCCATGCTGACTCCTGCGCGCAGCAGGCTGCCGCGTCCGGCTCAGCATGGTAGCGCAGACGGGCTGTCTTGAGTGGGATCGTTCCCGCGCAGCGCACGGGAACGATCAGAGCGTCGTCAGATCAGGCGCCGACGATCCCGCCATCCTCACGGGTAATCGCCATCACCGATGAGCGTGGCTTGCCGTTCGGCAGGTGCTCGGGGAAGGTCGAACCGCCGTTCTCGCCCGGGTGCTGAATCCCGACGAACAGGGTTTTCTGATCCGGCGAGAAACTGATCCCGGTGACTTCACAGCCGATCGGCCCGACCATGAACCGGCGAATCTCACCGGTCGCAGGGTCGGCGCAGAGCATCTGGTTGTTGCCCATCCCGGCAAAATCACCAGCGTTGCTCGAATCGCCGTCGGTGAGAATCCACAACCGTCCGGCCTTGTCGAAACCGAGGCCGTCGGGGCTGTTGAACATGTTCTGCGGGGTGATGTTCGACGAACCGCCCTTCGGCGTACCTGCATGCACGCCCGGGTTGCCGGCGACCACGAACAGATCCCAGGCGAAAGTCTTCGCTGCGTGATCGTCGCGGTCGGTGCGCCAGCGCAGGATCTGCCCGTAGACGTTCTTCTCGCGCGGGTTCGGCCCGCCCACCGGTTGGCCGTCTTCGCCGCGCTTGGCGTTGTTGGTCAGGGTGCAATAGACCTGGCCGTCTTTCGGGCTGACCACGATCCATTCCGGACGGTCCATGCGCGTGGCGCCGACCACACTGGCGGCGAGACGTGCGTGAATCAGCACTTCGGCCTGATCGGCGAAACCGCTGCTGGCGTCGATGCCGTTCTTGCCGTGGGTCAGTTCGATCCACTGGCCCTGGCCTTTCGGGTGATCCGGGTTGCCGTCGCCGGCATCGAACTTGGCCACGTACAGCGTGCCGTGATCGAGGATGTCGCGGTTGGCCTTGGCGTTGCGGTGGTTGATCTTGTCGCGGCTGACGAATTTGTAGATGAACTCGCCGCGTTCGTCGTCGCCCATGTACACCACGGCGCGACCGTCATCGGTCTCGGCCAGTGCGGCGTTTTCATGTTTGAAGCGGCCCAGCGCGGTGCGTTTGACCGGGGTCGATTGCGGGTCGAACGGGTCGATTTCCACGACCCAGCCGTGACGGTTGAGCTCGTTCGGGTTCTTCGCCATGTCGAAGCGCGGATCGAACGGGTGCCAGTTGATCTCGCGGCTGGCGGCCGACACGCCGTAGCGCTTCTGCGCCGGGTCGAACTGTTGCTGGGCGTTGCTGCTGCCGAAGCAGTCGGTGAAGTTCTCTTCGCAGGTCAGATAGGTGCCCCACGGCGTCTTGCCGTTGGCGCAGTTCTGGAAGGTGCCGAGGACTTTCTTGCCGTGCTTGTCGGCGCTGGTTTTCATCAGCTCGTGACCGGCGGCCGGGCCGCTGATGCGCAGCGGCGAGTTACCGTGGATGCGCCGGTTGTAGCGCGAGCCCTGGACGAACTGCCACTGGCCGTTCTTGCGTTGCACCTCAATCACCGACACGCCTTCACAGGCCAGGGCCTTGCGCACGTCCTCGGCCGATTGCGGCATGCCGCCGTGCGGATAGAGGTAGCGGTAGTTGGTGTATTCGTTGTTGATCGCCATCAACGCGCGGTTTTTCTCGCCCGGGAATTCGAACAGGCTCATACCGTCGTTGTTGTCGCCGAACTGCACTTCTTGTGCAGCCGCTGTGCCGTTGCCGCTCGGGTCGAAGGCCGGGCCGTTCTTTTGCAACGGCTGGCCCCAACTGATCAGTACCGACGACTTGTAGCCTTTGGGCAGGCTGATGACGTCGGTGGTGGCCGCCGGAATGCTGTCGAAGCCGAGCAGACGGCTGTTACCGGCGCTGACACTGGCGGCCAGCACGCTGCGGCTCAGCAGGTTGCCGCCGAGGAACATCGCCGCGCCGCACAGCGCGCCGGCGCTGATGAAACCGCGACGGCTCAGGCCGACCATTTTTTCCAGGTCTGTGGATTGGTTTTCTTCTAATAGGCTCACATCAGGCTCCCTGCATGGTTTTGGCAGCCACCTTAATGCGGGTCGATGACGCTTTCGTTGCAGCGTCGTTTAGAGCGGTGTTCCGAGCAGCACATTAGACGGGGAAAACTGCACTTGCACCGCTTGCTCGACCGTCAGGCCACGAGTGCGCAAGTCCAGCGGTTCGGCCAGCGCGCACAGGGTCTGGCCATTGGGCAGGGCGATGCGCACTTCGCTCGGGCCGTCTTCGGCATCGAGAATCGCCTCGATCCGACCGCTCAGAAGGTTGTGGCCGACGGCGGGCGTGGCCTCTGGCGCGAGCAGTTCGAGCCAGCCGGCCTTGATCAGCGCCACCACTTCGGTGCCCGGTTGCAGCTCCAGGTGCACGGTGCTGTCGTGGGTGATCTGTGCCTCGATCGACAGACCTTCGGCGAGTTCGAGGCGGATCAGGTCGTTGCGGCCCTGACCCTCGATCAGCACGACTTTGCCGTGCAACTGATTGCGCGCGCTGGTCCTGAGCATCAGCCGACCGAGCAGGTCCAGATCGCTGGCGTCCTCGGCCGCTTCCAGCACCTGGGCCTGCAAGGCTTGCAGCTTTTGATAGAGGCGCAGCACCCGCTCGCCTTCGCTCGACAGTTTGGCGCCACCGCCACCCTTGCCGCCGACCGCTCGCTCGACCAGCGGTTTCTGCGCGAGGTTGTTCAGCTCATCGATGGCATCCCACGCCGCCTTGTAACTCAGGCCGGCGCTTTTCGCGGCGCGGGTGATCGAACCCTGTTCGGCGATGTGTTGCAGCAAGGCGATGCGCTGCGGACGGCGGACGATGTGCTGGGACAACAGAGAGGGCAGGGACATGGCGGACGCTTTGTGCTGAAAGGTTGAGGGAGGACGTTGGCGGCTCGAGGCGTATCCGTCAAGCCGCGTCGCCGGGTTTTGGCGTGCGGGCCAGGCAGTAAACATCCACCCGCGCGGCGCCGGCGTCCATCAGCAACCGGGCCAGCGCCTGGGCGGTGGCGCCGGTGGTCAGCACGTCGTCGACCAGGGCCAGGTGCCGGCCTTGCACCTGGGCATCGGGGCTCAAGGCGAAGGCGTGACGCAGATTGCGTTTACGCGCTTTGGCGTTGAGGGCCTGCTGGGCGTCGGTATCCTGCACGCGCAAAAGGCTGTGTTCCTCGCAAGGCAGGTCGAGTGACTTGCCCAGCCACTGCGCCAGCATCGCCGCTTGATTGAAGCCGCGTTGGCGCAGGCGTTTCGGTGCAAGTGGAACCGGCAGCAGGGCGTCCGGGCGAGGCAGGTCTTCTTCGAAGCGATGTTGCAGGAACTCGCCGAGAACGTCGGCGAGCAAGTGGCCAAGCGGCCATTTGCCGTTGTGCTTGAAACGGGTGATCAGCGTGTCCACCGGAAAGCCATAAATCCAGGGCACAGCCACTTGCTCAAAGGCCGGCGGATCCTGCAGGCAGCCACCACAAGTCAGGCCGTCAGCGGGCAAGGGCAGGGCGCAGGTCAGGCACTGATCGCCCAGCCACGGCAGATCGGTTTCGCAGGCGGTGCAGATCGGGATTTGCGCGTCTGCCGGTTCGTCGCACAATAAACAGCGTTGTTTGTTTTTTAACCAGATGTAAACCGGCCGTTCGTAGTGTGGTTGACAGCGCATGACTCTTCCTTAAATATGCCGAACATCCGTGTCGTGCCTGTGGGTATTCCGTTTCCCCAGGCGCCAGCCAAGCATAACCAAGGAATCGCCCATGAGCGCCAGCACCACTGCCACCCTGCGTCACGACTGGACTTTGGCCGAAGTCAAAGCACTCTTCGTTCAGCCATTCAACGACTTGCTGTTCCAGGCGCAGACGGTGCACCGCGCGCATTTCGACGCCAACCGCGTCCAGGTTTCCACCCTGCTGTCGATCAAGACCGGCGCCTGCCCGGAAGATTGCAAATATTGTCCGCAGTCCGGTCACTACAACACCGGGCTGGAAAAAGAAAAGCTGATGGAAGTGCAGAAGGTCCTCGAAGAGGCTGCCCGCGCCAAGGCCATCGGTTCGACCCGTTTCTGCATGGGTGCGGCGTGGAAGCACCCGTCGGCCAAGGACATGCCGTACGTGCTGAAGATGGTCGAAGGCGTGAAGGCCATGGGCCTGGAAACCTGCATGACCCTCGGTCGTCTCGATCAGGATCAGACCGAAGCACTGGCCAAGGCCGGGCTCGACTACTACAACCACAACCTCGACACCTCGCCTGAGTTCTACGGCAGCATCATCACCACCCGCACCTACAGCGAGCGCCTGCAAACCCTGGCCTACGTGCGTGACGCGGGGATGAAAATCTGCTCCGGCGGCATTCTCGGCATGGGCGAGTCCCTCGATGACCGCGCGAACCTGCTGATTCAGCTGGCCAACCTGCCGGAGCATCCGGAATCGGTGCCGATAAACATGCTGGTAAAAGTTGCCGGCACGCCGCTGGAAAACGCCGACGACGTCGATCCGTTCGATTTCATCCGCATGCTTGCCGTGGCGCGCATCCTGATGCCGCAATCCCACGTGCGCCTGTCCGCCGGCCGCGAAGCGATGAACGAGCAGATGCAGGCCCTGGCCTTCTTCGCCGGCGCCAACTCGATCTTCTACGGCGACAAACTGCTGACCACCGCCAACCCGCAGGCCGACAAGGACATGCAACTGTTTGCACGTCTGGGCATTCAGCCGGAAGCCCGCGAAGAGCACGCCGACGAAGTGCATCAGGCTGCCATCGAACAGGCGCTGGTGGAGCAGAAGAGCAGCGAGCAGTTCTACAACGCGGCGGTGTAAAAAACTGCGCGGATTCCTCTGAAGGAATGCAAACCCCTGTGGGAGCGAGCTTGCTCGCGAAAGCGGTGCTTCAGTCGACATTGATGTCGGATGTGAAGGCCTCTTCGCGAGCAGGCTCGCTCCCACAAGGGATCTGTGTCACTTGAATGTCGAGGCTTGCATGTCTTTCGATCTCGCCGCACGCCTTGCTGCCCGTCGTGCCGAAAATCTCTATCGCCAGCGCCCGCTGCTTGAAAGCCCGCAAGGGCCGGAAGTGGTGGTCGACGGTCAGCCGTTGCTGGCGTTCTGCAACAACGATTACCTGGGCCTGGCCAATCATCCGCAAGTGATCGAAGCCTGGCGCGCCGGTGCGTCGAAGTGGGGCGTCGGCGGCGGTGCTTCGCATCTGGTGATCGGTCACAGCGGTCCGCATCACGCACTGGAAGAAGCCTTGGCCGACTTAACTGGACGGCCGCGTGCGCTGTTGTTCACCACCGGTTACATGGCCAACCTTGGCGCGGTCACCGCATTGGTCGGGCAGGGCGATACGGTGCTGGAAGACCGGCTCAATCATGCCTCGTTGCTGGATGCCGGCCTGTTGTCCGGCGCGCGATTCAATCGTTATCTGCACAACGACGCCGACAGCCTCGCCAAGCGTCTGGAGAAAGCCACCGGCAATACGCTGGTGGTCACTGACGGCGTGTTCAGCATGGACGGCGACCTCGCCGATCTGCCGGCGCTGGCCCGGGAAACCAAAGCGAAAGGCGCCTGGCTGATGGTCGACGACGCCCACGGTTTCGGCCCGCTGGGGGCAAACGGTGGCGGGATCGTCGAGCATTTCGGTTTGAGCCAGGAGGACGTGCCGGTGCTGGTCGGCACGCTCGGCAAAGCGTTCGGTACGGCTGGCGCCTTTGTGGCCGGCAGTGAAGAGCTGATCGAAAGTCTGATCCAGTTCGCCCGCCCCTACATCTACACCACCAGCCAGCCACCGGCGCTGGCCTGTGCAACGTTGAAAAGTCTGGAACTGCTGCGTAGCGAGCACTGGCGTCGCGAGCATCTGCAGACGCTGATCCGCCAGTTCCGTCACGGCGCCGAACAGATCGGCCTGGAGTTGATGGACAGCTTCACGCCGATCCAGCCGATCCTGATCGGCGATGCCGGCCGCGCCGTGCGTCTGTCGCAGATGCTGCGTGAGCGTGGGCTGATGGTTACCGCGATCCGCCCGCCGACCGTGCCTGCCGGCAGCGCGCGGTTGCGGGTGACGCTGACCGCTGCCCACAGCGAGGCGCAGGTGCAGCTATTGTTAGAAGGACTGGCCGATTGCTTTGCGCAACTCAAGTCGGAGCCAAGCCATGCGTGATCGCCTGATTCTGCTACCGGGTTGGGGGCTCGGCGTTTCGCCGCTGGAGCCGTTGGCCGCTGCGTTGCGCGGACTCGACGAACACCTGCAGGTCGATATCGAGCCGCTGCCGGAACTGGACTCCAGCGATCTGCAGGACTGGCTCGACGAACTCGATGAGCGCATCCCCGAAGATGCCTGGCTCGGCGGCTGGTCGCTGGGCGGCATGCTCGCTTCCGAGCTGGCGGCGCGGCGTGGCGAACATTGCTGCGGCTTGCTGACCCTGGCGAGCAATCCTTCGTTTGTCGCCCATGAACAGTGGCCGAGCGCGATGCCCGGCGAGACCTTCGATGCGTTTCTGGCCGGCTGCAGCGCCGACCCGCGCACGACTCTCAAGCGATTCTCTCTGCTGTGTGCCCAAGGCGCGCAAGATGCGCGTGGCTTGTCGCGGCTGTTGCTCGGCGGCGCGCCGAATACCTCGCCGGCCACGTTGATGGCCGGTCTGGAATTGTTGGCGCAGATCGATACGCGCGAAGCCTTGCAGGCGTTTCGGGGCCCGCAATTGCATCTGTTTGGCGGACTGGACGGGTTGGTGCCGGCGGAGGCTGCGGGCGAGTTGTTCGCGTTGCTGGCAGATGTCGAAGTTGGTCTGATCGAGCAGGCCAGCCATGCGTTTCTTCTGGAAGACCCCCATGGTGTGGCCGGCGCGATCCAGGCGTTTTTAAGTGAGTGCGGTGATGACTGATTTGTCTGTTGCGGCGTTGCCCGGCGGCTTGCCTGACAAGCGCCAGGTCGCGGCTTCTTTTTCTCGCGCAGCGGCCAGCTACGACAGTGTCGCCGAGTTGCAGCGCGATGTCGGTACGCAGTTGATGAATCGCTTGCCGGCGGATTTTCGGCCGGCATGCTGGCTGGATCTGGGCTGCGGCACCGGGTATTTCACTCGGGCGCTGGCCGAGCGATTTGGTGAGGGGCTGGCGCTCGATATCGCTGAAGGCATGCTCAATCACGCGCGGCCGTTGGGCGGGGCCACACACTTCATTGCTGGCGATGCCGAACGTTTGCCGTTGCAGGATTCGACCTGCGATCTGATCTTCTCCAGCCTCGCCGTGCAGTGGTGCGCGGACTTCGAAGCGGTGCTCGCCGAAGCGTTTCGGGTGCTGAAACCGGGGGGGATTTTCGCGTTTGCTAGTCTTTGTGTAGGGACGCTGTACGAATTGCGCGACAGCTGGCGTCAGGTCGATGGCCTGGTGCACGTCAACCGCTTCCGCGAGTTCGCCCGCTACGAGCAATTGTGCGCAGCCAGTGGTTTGCGCAATGTTTGTCTGGAGAACCGGCCGCATGTGCTGCATTACCCGGATGTGCGTAGCCTGACCCATGAACTCAAGGCCCTGGGCGCGCATAACCTGAACCCTGGCCGGCCGGGTGGATTGACCGGACGGGCGCGGATTCTGGGGCTGGTCGAAGCCTACGAGCAGTTCCGTCAGCCGCAAGGCTTGCCGGCGACTTATCAGGTGGTCTACGCCGTGTTGGAGAAACCCTTATGAGCGCAGCCTATTTCATCACCGGAACCGACACTGACGTTGGCAAGACCACCGTCGCCGCCGGGTTGCTGCACGCTGCGCGGTCGGCGGGGCTGAGTACGGCGGCGGGCAAACCGGTGGCGTCCGGTTGTGTGGTGACGCCCAGAGGTTTGCGCAATTCCGATGCGCTGGCGTTGCAGGCCGAATGCTCGTTGCCGCTGACGTATCAACAGGTCAATCCGGTGGCGTTCGAGCCGGCGATCGCGCCGCATCTGGCAGCGCGTGAGGCGGGTGTGGCGCTGACCGTGCAATCGTTGCTGGCGCCGATGCGCGAGATTCTGGCCATGAACGCCGACTTCACGCTGATCGAAGGCGCTGGTGGCTGGCGGGTGCCGTTGGCGGATCAGGACAATTTGTCGGATCTGGCGATTGCGTTGAAGTTGCCGGTGATTCTGGTGGTCGGCGTGCGTCTTGGGTGTATCAGCCATGCATTGCTCACCGCCGAAGCGATCGCTCGTGACGGGCTGCAACTGGCCGGTTGGGTGGCGAACATCATTGATCCGAAGACCTCGCGGCTGGAGGAAAACCTGGCGACACTGGCCGAGCGGATTCCGGCACCGTGCCTGGGGCGGGTGCCGAAACTCAAAGCCGTCAGCGCTGAAGCGGTCGCCGATCACTTGCAACTGGATCTGCTCGACTGATTTTGGCTATGACAAGGCACTGTGCCATTAGTGTTTTTGACGGGTGTTTTTCTGACGCCTCTGGTTCAATGGCACCCATTGATCCTTCCCAAGGATGAGAGCTCCCATGGAAATCTCCGGAAACACAGCTTTTTATGCAGGTCTGAGCACCATTCAGACCGGGCAGAACCGCGTCGATCAGGCCGCCAGCCAGATCGCCAGCAGCACCATCGAGCGTTCGGTCACCAGCCAGTCTTCGGAAGTGCAGGTCGATCGTCTGCGTTCCGTGGATCGCGCCCAGCAATCGGACCTGGCGAGTAACATGGTCGAGATGGCCCAAGGCAAGTTTCAGGCGGAACTGGGCGTGAAAGTCGCCAAGGCTTCCGATGAAATGCTCGGTACGATCATCGATACATTCGCCTGATTTTTTGATCCGCGCTTTGCCAGACGCCGCGACTGTTCGCGGCGTTTTTCGTTGTAAGTCCTTCTCCCTCAACTAATCTTTTTTCAGTGCACATGGCCCGGTCGGGCGCATGTCGCGCTGCTGTGTCCGGCGTTCGGAAAATGTGATGACGAATGGCAAAAGAACGACGCTTGACAAGATTTCGGCGTAAACGTATGTTTCAAACAACTGTTTGACCGTCACAACAAATCAACGCGGTCGTTCATTCCCGGTTACATCAGCAGAGGTTTATCGCTATGCCTGACTACAAGGCCCCCTTGCGTGATATTCGCTTCGTTCGTGACGAACTGCTCGGCTACGAAGCGCACTATCAGAGCCTTCCAGCGTGCGCAGACGCAACGCCGGACATGGTTGACGCCATTCTCGAAGAGGGCGCCAAGTTTTGTGAGCAGGTGCTGGCACCGCTGAACCGCGTGGGTGACACCGAAGGCTGCACCTGGAGCGAGTCCGGCGTGAAAACCCCGGCCGGCTTCAAAGAGGCCTACAAGCAATTCGTGGAAGGCGGCTGGCCAAGCCTGGCCCATGACGTCGAGCACGGCGGTCAGGGTCTGCCTGAGTCGCTGGGTCTGGCAGTCAGCGAGATGGTCGGCGAAGCCAACTGGTCGTGGGGCATGTACCCGGGCCTGTCGCACGGCGCGATGAACACCATCTCCGAGCACGGCACCCCAGAGCAGCAGGAAGCCTATCTGACCAAACTGGTCTCCGGTGAGTGGACCGGCACCATGTGCCTGACCGAGCCGCACTGCGGCACCGACCTGGGTATGCTGCGCACCAAGGCCGAACCTCAGGCCGACGGTTCCTACAAAGTTTCCGGCACCAAGATCTTCATCTCGGCCGGTGAACACGACATGGCCGACAACATCGTCCACATCGTGCTGGCCCGCCTGCCGGACGCACCGGCCGGCACCAAAGGCATCTCGCTGTTCATCGTGCCGAAGTTCATGCCGAATGCTGATGGCACCGTCGGAGCACGCAACGCCGTGACCTGCGGTTCGATCGAACACAAGATGGGCATCCACGGCAACGCGACCTGCGTGATGAACTTCGACGGCGCGACCGGTTTCCTGATCGGCCCGGCGAACAAAGGCCTGAACTGCATGTTCACCTTCATGAACACCGCACGTCTGGGTACCGCGCTGCAAGGTCTGGCCCACGCTGAAATCGGCTTCCAGGGCGGCCTGAAATATGCTCGCGATCGCCTGCAAATGCGTTCCCTGACTGGCCCGAAAGCGCCGGACAAGGCCGCTGACCCGATCATCGTTCATCCAGACGTACGCCGCATGCTGTTGACCATGAAGGCATTCGCCGAAGGCAACCGTGCGATGGTGTACTTCACTGCCAAACAGGTCGACATCGTCAAATACGGCGTGGACGAAGAAGAGAAGAAGAAAGCCGACGCACTGCTGGCCTTCATGACTCCGATCGCCAAAGCGTTCATGACCGAAGTCGGTTTCGAATCCGCCAACCACGGCGTACAGATCTATGGCGGCCACGGCTTCATCGCCGAGTGGGGCATGGAGCAGAACGTTCGCGACAGCCGCATCTCGATGCTGTACGAAGGCACCACCGGCATCCAGGCACTCGACCTGCTGGGCCGTAAAGTGCTGATGACTCAAGGCGAGGCTCTCAAAGGCTTCACCAAGATCGTCCACAAGTTCTGCCAGAACAACGAAGGCAACGAAGCCGTCAAAGAGTTCGTCGCACCGTTGGCTGCACTGAACAAAGAGTGGGGCGAGCTGACCATGAAGGTCGGGATGGCCGCCATGAAAGATCGCGAAGAAGTCGGCGCGGCCTCCGTGGACTACCTGATGTACTCCGGTTACGCCTGCCTGGCCTACTTCTGGGCCGACATGGCGCGTCTGGCTGCTGAAAAACTGGCTGCCGGCACCAGCGACGAGGCGTTCTACACCGCCAAGCTGCAAACCGCGCGGTTCTACTTCCAGCGCATCCTGCCGCGTACCCGTACGCACGTGGCCACCATGCTGTCGGGCGCCAACAACCTGATGGACATGAAAGAAGAAAACTTCGCACTGGGCTACTAAGCCTTAACGCGGTCTTTCGAAGAACCGCTGCTCCTTCGGGGGCAGCGGTTTTTTTGTGCCCGGATTTCCCCAATCCCGGGGCTGATTCCCCAGCATTGATGAAGTCATTGCTCAGCCGAACCCCTGCGGTTATTGATTCAAAATGTTTCCAGAAGAGTGGCCAATTAATTGCACTGCCCGATTTACCGGTGCTAACCAGAACTGCCTGCTCAAAGAAGCAAGACGCCCGGCACTTAACAACAACAGTCAGGGTGAAGCCTATGAACATCAGTCGACTCGCTCGTTTGACCTTCTGGTTACCCATCGCGCTTTCAGTCCACAGCGCATGGGCCGCCGACCCCGTCGAAGTCGATCCTCCCGTGCCGGAGGTTCCTTCGCTGCAATCGTTGCGCGGGATGGTGCCCCCCGATCCGTCCGGGACCGAAGGTGGACGCAAGGTCGATCTGATGACCGACTACGTGCTCAATCGCCAGGCCGCAATCCTGCTGGGCAAGGCGTTGTTCTGGGACATGGAGATCGGCAGCGATGGCTCCACGGCCTGTGCGTCCTGCCACTACCACGCCGGCGTCGACCACCGCATCACCAACCAGCTCAACCCCGGCCAGGCGCACACCAACGCCAACGTCGCGTCGATCTTCAACAAACCGTTTGTGGCGTCGGACATTCCCGGTGATGTGGCGTCCTACGCGACGTTGTCCGGCGGCAAGGGCGGCCCGAACTACACGCTGAAGAAAACCGACTTCCCGACCCACGTGCTGAGCAATCCTCTGGAGCGCAACTCGCCCATCGTGTACTCGACGGACGATGTGGTCGGCTCGCAAGGCGTGTTCGACGCCAACTTCGTCAAACCCAATCAGCCGCGTTTCGACAAGTGCACCCAGCAGCCGGACGGCCTGTTTCAGGTCGGCGGCATCAACGTTCGCCGCAGCACCGGACGCAATGCGCCGTCGGTGATCAACGCCGCGTTCAACGTGCGCAACTTCTGGGACGGTCGGGCCAATAACGTGTTCAACGGTTTCTCGCCGTTCGGCAATCGCGACCCGGATGCCGGGATCTACGTGACCAGCGAGCGCAGCACGGTCGCCACCAAAGTCCGGCTGGCGCTCAACGATGCGTCTGCCGCCTCGCAAGCCGTCGGCCCGCCCGGCAGCCCGGTGGAAATGTCCTGCGGTGGCCGTACCTTTGCCGACATCGGCCGCAGGATGCTCGACACGCTGATGCTCAAGCAGCAGCGGATTTCGTCCACCGACTCGGTACTGGCTCCAGTATCCGGCGCACGGCGCCCGACTTATCGCGAGCTGATCAAGAACGCCTTCCAGCCCCGGCTGTGGAACGCCACGCAAAACGTTCTGGTGGGCGGTGCGCCGTACACCCAGATGGAGGCCAACTTCCCGTTGTTCTTCGGCCTGGCGATCCAGATGTATGAGGCGACGCTGGTGTCCGATCAGGCGCCGATCGATGCCTACCTGCAAGGCGACCATACGGCGATGAACGCGCAACAGGTCGAGGGCATGAACCTGTTTCTCGGCAAGGGCAAATGCGTCAATTGCCACGGCGGCCCGGAGCTGACCAACGCCGCCAGCCGCCTGCTGATGCATCCGCGCGAACGCATCGAACGGATGGTGATGGCCGACAACCTGACCACCCTTTACGACAACGGCTTCTACAACACCGGTGTGCGCCCGACTTCGGAAGACCTCGCCCTCGGCGGCGCGGATGCGTGGGGCAATCCATGGTCGTTCACCCGTCAGTACAACAGCGTGTTGCAGGGCGGCCGTTCGGTCGATCCGCTGGACGTCGATGTCTGCACGTTCGAGGCGCCGTTGAGCGCGGCGATTCCGTGCGATGCCACGCTCAAACCAAATGTTGGTTTCCGCGATTCGGTCGACGGCGCGTTCAAGACCCCGACCCTGCGCAACATTGCCCTGACCGGCCCGTACTTCCACAACGGCAGCCGCTCGACGCTCAAACAGGTGATGGAGTTCTACAACCGTGGCGGTGACCGGCGCGGGGAAGACGCCAACAACACCAGCGGCTTCGAGCATCCGGCGGTGAACCAGCACAACACCTCCAACCTCGATCCGGACATGACGGCGTTGAACCTGACGCCTGCCGAAATCGATGCCGTGGTGAAATTCATGGAAGTCGGCCTGACCGATCCGCGCGTAGCCTGGGAGCGCGCACCGTTCGATCATCCATCGCTGGTGATCCCACAGGGCCACATCGGCGACGAGAATGCCGTGACCCAGCGCCCGGCCAGTCCGAAAGTCACGACACGTCAGGCGATGGACGCATCGCTCAATCTCAAGCCTTACGGTGCTGAAGGCCGGCCGGCGGCAGAGGGGCCATTGCAGCCGTTCTACAACGATCTCTGAGCAGAAAAACTCACCATGGCCATCAAGAATGATGGCCATGGTGGCCGCCTGGCGGCCATTTCGCAAAAAACCTGACTAAATTCCTCAGCAACCGCAGATTTCAGCCGTTAAAGAGACAGCCTGTGATCTGGATCACATTGTGTGTGCTTAACTGGCCATATTGCAGGCACAATGCCATCTCTTTGCCATGACGGGTCGGAGCTTTTACCCTTGCCGCGTTCTTCCGCTGTACGTTTCAGTCATTTCCTACCTTCACTGCTGTTGTTGCTCGCGGGGTTGGCGGCTGCGTACGTCAAAGACCTCAACGTGTTCTTCACCTCGCTGTTTAACGTGTTGCCGACCCTGGTGCTGCTGTTGGGCGGTTCGTACTGTGCGGTTTACCGACGCCAGCGCGAGCTGTTTCTGATGGTCACGGTGTACATCGCCTACTTCCTGCTCGATACCCAGACCGACTATTACCGCGACAACGGCAAGGTGCGCGAAGACGCGGCCGTGGTGTTCCATCTGGTCTGCCTGCTATTGCCCTTGCTGTTCGGGCTGTTCGCCGCGTGGCAGGAACGCACGCACCTGTTTCAGGACATGGTCGCGCGCTTCGCCGTGCTGCTGGCATTTGGCAGCGTGGCGCTGGGGCTTGAGCAAAGTTACCCGCAGGCGTTGCTCATGTGGCTTTCCGAAATCCGCTGGCCAGCGCTGCACGGCGCGTGGATGAGCCTGATCCAGTTGTCGTATCCGGTGTTCATCTCGGCGTTCCTGCTGCTGGCCTGGCAATACTGGCGCAACCCGCGTCCGCTGCACGCGGCGCAACTGGTAGGGTTGCTCGGGGTGTTCTGGATGCTGCCGAAAACCTTCATCCTGCCGTTCACCCTGAACATCATGTGCAGCCAGGTCATGCTGATGATTGCTGCAGCGGTAGCGCATGAGGCTTATCAAATGGCCTTCCGCGACGAACTCACCGGCCTGCCGGGCCGCCGTGCACTCAACGAGCGCATGCAGCGTCTGGGGCGCAACTATGTGCTGGCGATGAGCGACGTCGATCACTTCAAGAAATTCAACGACACCCACGGCCACGATGTAGGTGACCAGGTCCTGCGACTGGTCGCCAGCAAGCTGTCCAAAATCAGCGGCGGCGGTAGGGCTTATCGCTATGGCGGTGAGGAATTCGCCTTGGTGTTTGCAGGCAAGACTCTTGAAGAGTGCATGCCGCACCTGGAAGTCATTCGCGAGTCGATTGCGTCCTACAACATCCAGCTGCGAAATCAGGAAAGCCGCCCGCAGGATGATCAGCAGGGCCGTCAGCGTCGCTCGGGTTCGGGCGCGTCCAGCGTATCGGTCACGGTCAGCATCGGCGTGGCCGAACGTCTGGAACAGCGCACCCCGGAAGAGGTGCTGAAATCCGCCGACCAGGCGCTCTACAGCGCCAAGGGCGCGGGGCGAAACTGCGTGATGGCATTCGGGCAGAACCGCCGTGGCGCGGTGCGCATGGACAACGCCGCAGGTTGAGTGATGACGGCGCATTCAGCGTCTGGACAGTGATTGTGGGGCAGGGTGGCCGGCAGTAGGTTGAAGCAATCTGCTGAAGGAGAAGCCACCATGCCCGAGTACAAAGCTCCCCTGCGCGACATGCGCTTTCTGATCGACCACGTCTTTGACTTCCACACTCAGTACGCGGCCCTCGGCGCCCACGACGCCAGCCCGGACATGATCAACGCGATCCTCGACGAGGGCGCGAAGTTCTGTGAGAACGTTCTGGCACCGCTCAATCGCAGCGGTGACGAAGAAGGCTGCCATTTCGACAACGGCGTGGTGACAACGCCTACAGGCTTCAAGCAGGCCTTCGCACAATACGTGGAAGGTGGCTGGCACGGTCTGGCGGCAGATCCGGCTTACGGCGGCCAGGGCCTGCCAAGTTCGCTGGGACTGGTGATCAGCGAAATGGTCGCCTCCAGCAACACTTCCTGGGGCATGTATCCGGGCTTGACCCACGGCGCCATGTCGGCGATCCACGCCCACGGCACCGAAGAACAGAAAAACACCATCTGCGCAAACTCACTGCCGGCCAGTGGACCGGCACCATGTGCCTGACCGAAGCCCACTGCGGCACCGACCTGGGCATCATCAAGACCCGTGCGGTGCCCCAAGCCGACGGCAGTTATGCAGTGACCGGCAGCAAGATTTTCATTTCCGCCGGCGAGCACGACATGAGTGACAACATCATTCATCTGGTGCTGGCCAAACTGCCGGACGCACCGGCGGGGACCAAGGGGATTTCGCTGTTCATCGTGCCGAAATTTCTCCCGGACGCATCCGGTGAGGCGGGCGAGCGCAACGGCGTTTCCTGCGGTTCGATCGAGCACAAGATGGGCATCAAGGCCTCGGCCACCTGCGTGCTGAACTTCGACGACGCCAAAGGCTTCCTGATCGGCGAGCCGAACAAGGGCCTGAACTGCATGTTCACCATGATGAACCACGCACGCCTCGGCACCGGGATGCAGGGCCTGTGTCTGGGCGAGGCGAGTTTCCAGGGCGCAATCAAATACGCCAACGATCGCCTGCAGATGCGTGCTCTGACCGGCGCCAAAGCTCCGGACAAACCGGCCGACCCGATCATCGTCCACCCGGACGTGCGGCGCATGCTGCTGACCATGAAAGCCTTCAACGAAGGCAACCGCGCGCTGACCTATTTCACCGCGCAGATGCTCGATGTCGCGCACCTTAGCCCGGACGCCGACGCGCGTCAGGAAGCCGAAGATCTGTTGGCGTTCCTGACGCCGATCTGCAAGGCGTTCATGACCGACACCGGCCTGGAGGTGACCAACCACGGCATGCAGGTGTTTGGCGGTCACGGATTTATCCGCGAGTGGGGCATGGAGCAACTGGTTCGTGATTGCCGGATCGCGCCGATTTACGAAGGCACCAACGGCATTCAGGCGCTGGATCTGCTCGGGCGCAAAGTGCTGGGCAGCCAGGGCAAGCTGCTGCGCAACTTCACCAAAATCGTCCACAAGTTCTGCGCGGCCAATGCCGGGCATCCACAACTGGGCGGGTTTGTCGCGCAGCTCGATGGCCTCAATCAGCAGTGGGGCGAGCTGACCATGAAGGTCGGCATGGCGGCGATGAAGAACCCGGATGAAGTCGGCGCTGCGTCGGTGGATTACCTGATGTACAGCGGTTACATCGTTCTCGGTTACCTGTGGCTGCGCATGGCGCTGGTCGCGCAGGCGCAGCTGGAGTCGGGGGAGGGGGATGGCGATTTCTGCCAGGGCAAACTGGCGACGTGCGAGTTTTACTTCAAGCGTCTGTTGCCGCGTACCGCGGCGCATCGTTCGGCGATCGAGGCGGGCAGCGATTGCCTGATGAAACTGCCGGCCCAGTTGTTCTCGCTGTAACACGCCCCTGTTAAACAAAAGAGCCCGCAGATTGCGGGCTTCTTTATGGCTGATTGCTTGTGACTAAAAATAACAAAACAGTCACCGCCTGACCCTATGTGTCGCAAAAGTTGTTGGGTTACACTCCAGCTCAACGAAAACACCCTTCCACGAATCACCTGTTTAGATCTTTGCGAGGTTTGCCATGGCTGACTACAAAGCGCCGCTGCGCGATATGCGCTTCGTCCTCAATGAAGTGTTCGAAGTCGCCAAACTCTGGGCCGAACTGCCGGCCCTGGCCGAGACCGTGGACGCGGAAACCGTTGAAGCCATTCTCGAAGAGGCCGGCAAGGTCACCAGCAAAAGCATCGCGCCCCTGAGCCGTGCCGCCGACGAAGAAGGCTGCCACTGGGCCGACGGTGCCGTCACCACACCGGCCGGTTTCCCACAGGCCTATCAGACTTATGCCGAAGGCGGCTGGGTGGGTGTTGGCGGTGATCCGGCCTACGGCGGCATGGGCATGCCAAAAGCCGTTTCCGCTCAAGTTGAAGAAATGGTCAACTCCGCCAGCCTGTCCTTCGGTCTGTACCCGATGCTGACCGCCGGCGCCTGCCTGTCGATCAACGCCCACGCCAGCGAAGAGCTGAAAGCCGCTTACCTGCCGAACATGTACGCCGGTGTCTGGGCCGGCTCCATGTGCCTGACCGAGCCGCATGCCGGCACCGACCTGGGCATCATCCGCACCAAAGCCGAACCTCAGGCCGACGGCTCCTACAAGGTCAGCGGCACCAAGATATTCATCACCGGCGGTGAGCACGACCTGACCGAAAACATCATCCACCTGGTGCTGGCCAAACTGCCGGACGCACCGGCCGGGCCGAAGGGCATTTCGCTGTTCCTGGTGCCGAAGTTCATGGTCAATGCCGATGGCAGCCTGGGCGCGCGCAACCCGGCGAGCTGTGGTTCGATCGAACACAAGATGGGCATCCAGGCGTCCGCCACTTGCGTGATGAACTTCGACGAAGCCGTGGGTTACCTGGTCGGCGAGCCGAACAAGGGCCTGGCCGCGATGTTCACCATGATGAACTACGAGCGTCTGGGCGTCGGCATTCAGGGCCTGGCCACCGGCGAGCGCTCGTATCAGAACGCCATCGAATACGCCCGCGACCGCCTGCAAAGCCGTTCGCCGACCGGCGCGCAGAACAAGGACAAGGTGGCCGACCCGATCATCGTCCACCCGGACGTGCGTCGTATGCTGCTGACCATGAAAGCCTCGAACGAAGGCGGCCGCGCGTTCTCCACTTATGTGGCGATGCAACTCGATACTGCCAAGTTCAGTGAAGACGCCGCCACCCGTAAACGTGCCGAGGACCTGGTTGCGCTGCTGACGCCAGTGGCCAAGGCGTTCCTGACCGATCTGGGTCTGGAAACCACTGTCCACGGCCAGCAGATCTTCGGCGGCCACGGCTACATCCGTGAGTGGGGCCAGGAGCAACTGGTGCGTGACGTGCGCATCACCCAGATCTACGAAGGCACCAACGGTATTCAGGCGCTGGACCTGGTGGGTCGCAAGATCGTCGGCAGCGGCGGCGCGTTCTACAAACTGTTCGCCGACGAGATCCGCCATTTCACCGCGACCGCCAGCGCCGAACTGGGTGAGTTCACCAAGCCGCTGAATGACGCCGTCGACACCCTCGACGAGCTGACCTCGTGGTTGTTGGACCGGGCTAAAACCAACCCGAACGAAATCGGCGCGGCATCGGTCGAGTATCTGCAAGCGTTCGGCTACACCGCTTACGCGTACATGTGGGCGCTGATGGCCAAGGCATCACTGGGCAAAGAAGCGCAGGACGATTTCTACGCGAGCAAACTCGGCACCGCGCGGTTCTATTTCGCCCGTCTGCTGCCGCGGATTCACTCGTTGAGCGCGTCGGTCAAGGCTGGCAGCGAGTCGCTGTTCCTGCTGGACGCTGCGCAGTTCTGATGATGTAACGTCATGTAAGCGATCTCTTACATGACGTGCTGCTGTTCTCCCATAGGCGTAGATTGGATCCAGAGCTAATCTACTTTCCATGGACGTCGCGCAGGAAGCGCAAAGCAACAACACGGACACGTAGGATTCTGCCAGGGTGGCGGAGTGAAATGGATGTCAGGGAAACAGTCTGCAAAGCCCCGCTTCGGCGGGGTTTTCTTATGCCCGCAGAAAAGTTTTCAGCTCAGCGCGTCCAGTGACGGCGCACCTTTCAGCGGTTTGTCCTCACGCTGCATCACCTCTTCCAGCAACGTTCGCAGCAAGGCCAATGGCGCCTGCTGGCGCTGCACATCGCGACACACCAGCCCGACCTTCAACGGTACACGCGGCTCACTCAACGGTTTCCACAACAGATCCTGATCGTCGTACTCCTTTTGCGAACGACCGGGTAGCACCGTCGCCAGACGGGTATGCGGCAGGCTGTCGAGAATCCCCACCATATTGTTCAATTCGGCCTGCACTTGCGGGCGTCGTCCGAGGCTGGCCAGTTGGGCCTGCCAGATCTGGCGGATCTGAAATTCTTCCCCCAGCAGCAACATCGGCAATTCAGCGGCCTGACTCATCGAGACTTTCTTGAATTCCCGCAGCGGATGATCCGCCGGGATGACCAGTGTCAGTTCATCTTCGTACAGCATCACGCCGTGCAGCCCCGGCTGGCGTGGCGGTAGATAGCTGATGCCGATGTCCAAGGAACCGTTGAGCAGACGCCGCTCGATCTCAAGCCCCGTCAATTCATAAATCTGCACCACCAGATGCGGCTGGGCCTTACGCACCCGCTCAAGCATTTGAGGCACCAGGCTGGTGTGCACGGTTTGCAGCACGCCGATCGCCAATGTGCGCAGTGCCTGCCCCTTGAAGTTGCCCAGCGCCTCACGCGCCCGCTGCATGCCGTCGAGCAGTGGCAAGGCGTGGTTGTACAAGGTGTGGGCGGCGAGGGTCGGCAACAGGCGTTTGCTGCTGCGCTCGAACAGGGTGACGTCGAGGTTTTGTTCCAGGTGGCGAATCTGCTGGGACAGCGCGGGTTGAGAGATCGACAGGCGCTCGGCGGCGCGTCCGACGTGACCTTCTTCGTAGACCGCGACGAAATAACGCAGTTGTTTGAAATCCATAAGTAACACTTATCGAAAATGCTGGGAAATCGAAATGGCTCGACGCCGTGAACAGGCCTAGTCTAACCGCATTCACAAGGCTTACAGGGCCGGAAAGCGCAATGACCAGCGTTTGTTTTGAAAGTGTTTACATAGGCAGTTCAAAAAACCTCGATCGAGGTTTTTTTCAATGAATCTGTTCAGTTTGCGGCGCCAGACGCCGAGCCTCGATGACCTGGCTTTTGAAACCCAGGAATCGGACGCCGCTGACGGCCTGAATGCCGAGCGTCTGATGCCCAGCGTCGAGCGCCCACAGCAAGTATTCGTTCGCGGCCAGGGCTCCTGGCTATGGGACAGCAATGACCGCGCCTACCTGGACTTTTCCCAGGCCGGAGGCGCCAATAGCCTCGGCCACAGCCCTTCGGCGCTGGTCAAGGCCATCGCCAATCAAGCCCAGGCACTGATCAATCCCGGCTTCAATCTGCACAACCGCGGCATGCTCAGCCTCGCCGAGCGCCTGTGTGCCAGTACTTCCAGCGATCAGGCGTATCTGCTCAACAGTGGCAGTGAGGCCTGTGAGGCGGCGATCAAACTGGCGCGCAAATGGGGCCAACTGCATCGCGGCGGCGCCTCGCGGATCATCGTTGCCAGACAAGGCTGTCACGGGCGTAGTCTGGCGACGATTTCGGCGTCGGACAGTTGCAATTTGCACAACCGTTTTGCGCCGCTGCTGCCGGGTTTCGACCTAGTGCCGTTCAATGACCTGCCAGCGCTGCATGCGGCGGTCGATGCGCAGACCGTGGCAATCATGCTCGAACCGATCCAGAGCGATGCCGGGGTGATCCCGGCGACCGAACATTACCTCAAGGGTGTCGAACGCCTCTGCCGTGAATTGGGAATTCTGTTGATTCTCGACGAAGTGCAGACCGGCATCGGCCGCTGCGGCACTCTGCTCGCCGAACAATCCTACGGCGTGCGCGCCGATATCGTCGTGCTCGGCAAAGGCCTCGGCGGCGGTGTTCCACTGGCGGCGCTGCTGGCGCGAGGCAAGGCCTGCTGTTTCGACTCAGGTGAGTTGGGCGGCACTCATCACGGCAATGCGCTGATGACCGCCGCGGGCCTGGTGGTGCTAGACAGCGTGCAGGACCGCGCCTTCCTCGAACAGATCCGGGACAACGGCCAGCATCTGCGCGAAGGGCTCGCCCGTCTGGCGCATCGTTATGAACATGGCGAGTTGCGTGGGCAAGGGCTGTTCTGGGGCCTGGCCCTGTCGGAAGACTCCGCCGAGGCCGTCGTCAAAGCCGCGCTGCATGAAGGCTTGCTGCTCAACGCCCCTCAAGCCAACTGCCTGCGCTTCACCCCGGCGCTCAACGTCAGCAAGGCCAACATCGACGAAATGCTCCTGCGCCTGGCCCGTGCCTTTTCCCGGGTACGCACCGCGCAACTGCAATGCCGCAAAGGGATTGCCGTCTGAGCTGAAATTTCCCACCCGAATTCAAGAACCGTCTCGCGGTATAACGCACGCCCCACGCCTGATTCTTTTGGCGTGGGGCGTTTTTTTGTGGCCGGGTTTTTCCAGTGCGGTTTATTGCTTGAGAGACCGCCGCTGCGGTGTTTATTTAGTGGGCCTCGGCGAGAGAGATAACTCATGAGTAAAAAATTCAAGAGTGAAGTATTTGAATCGGTGCACGAGTCGGCCAGTGCCCTGCATGCAGTCGGTGCGATCAGCAAGGCAACGATGCGTGAGTTTGATGAGTCGTGTCTTGCAGCGGTTCCAGATGCAATCCCGGCGGAGCAGATCAAGGCGTTGCGTGAGCGTAACAACGTCAGCCAGCCAGTGTTCGCGCGTTATTTGAACACCAGCGCGTCGACCGTCAAACAATGGGAATCAGGGGATAAGCATCCAAGCGGAATGGCTTTGAAGCTGCTCAGCATTGTGCAGAAACACGGTCTGCAAATACTGGCTTGATTGGTCTTGCGCACTCTGTCTGGCGAAAGCACTGAACCCTGACAAACGGCACAGGTCGATTAGCTTGTATGGCTCAGGTGAGCCAACCCCCAATCAGGAGCTGCCCCATGGACTTTATCCGCATCATCATCGCCATTCTGTTGCCGCCACTGGGTGTGTTTCTGCAGGTCGGGTTCGGCGGCGCGTTCTGGCTGAACATTCTGCTGACGCTGTGCGGTTATATCCCGGGGATCGTGCACGCGGTGTACATCATCGCCAAGCGCTGAGTCTCAGTCCGTCAAACCCATCACTCGCCGGTAGAACCGCCATTCCTGCTCCAGCGCATGGGCCTGGTTGGCGGCCCGGCGGAAGCCGTGGCGTTCATCAGCGTAGTAATGCGCTTCGACCTCAATGCCGTTTTGCTCCAGGGCCGCGACCATGTCGCGGGTCTGTTGCGGCACGACCACGGCGTCCAGTTCGCCCTGAAAGAAAATCACCGGTACGCGAATGTTGCCTGCGTGCAGCAACGGTGTACGGGCGGCATAGCGTTCGGCATCTTGCTCGGGATCGCCGATCAGCCAGTCCAGATAATCGCCTTCAAACTTGTGCGTCGCGCGGCCGAGGGCCACCGGGTCACTGACGCCGTACAGACTGGCGCCGGCGCGGAATACCTGATGGAACGCCAAGGCACATAGCGTGGTGTAACCACCGGCGCTGCCACCACGGATAAACGCACGCTCGCCGTCGATCATGCCGCGATCATTCAGGTAGGCCACCACCGCACAGGCATCCTCGACGTCCACTGCGCCCCAACTCAGATGCAGCGCCTGTCGATACTCCCGGCCATAACCGCTGCTGCCTCGATAGTTGAGGTCGGCGACGGCGAAGCCGCGTTGCGTCCAGTACTGGATGCGCGGGTCGAGCATCGGGTAGCAGGCTGAGGTAGGGCCGCCGTGGATGAACACCACCAACGGTGGTTTCACGTCGCCATTTGTGGCCGGGTAAAAGAAGCCGTGGGCTTCACCCGAACCGCTGGGGTAGCGCAGGGTTTGCGGGCGGCTGATGCGCTCGGCGGGCAGCGGTGCGACACCGCCGGCCAAGACATTCACTTCACGCGATTTGCGATTGATGGCGATCACCGCTGAAGGGCTGATCGGTGAAGCCGCGATGCAGTAAATGAATTGATCGTCGACAGCCAGATGACGGAAGCGGCTGTAGTCGCTGGTGAAGTCTTCTCCGTTAAGCGCCAGACGACCGAAACCGCCTTCGCTCCAGCTTGCCAGGAATGCTTCATCTGTGGGCAGCCAGGTGCAGCCGCCGAGTTGCCATGGGGCTGGCGCGTGATCGGCTTCGGCGCTAGTTAACGGCTGCAAGCCGTCTGCTGACTCGACCCACGGTTGCCAATAACCGCCACGATCAGTCAGACAACCCAGTCGTCCGCTGGCATCGAAACGCGGTTGCTGGATTGACTCTTCAAACGCTTCACCCGCCACACAACGCGGGGCGGAAAATCCATTGGACGAGCGCTCGGCGAACATCAGTCGGGTGGATGTCCACGGCTGATGCGGACGGCTCCACTCGATCCAAGCCAGGCGCTGGCCATCCGGGCTGATGATCGGCGAGGCGTAAAAGTCCGCACCTTCTGCCAGCAGACTCTTGGTGTCGTCCACCAGGTCAATGGCCACCAGCCGATGCCGATCACCGTTCTCTTCAACAGCCAGCACCTGCCCATCGGCAAAGTGCAGATCACCATATCGGCATTCCCCGGACGTCAATGCCACGGGCTCGTCGTCCAGCGTCTGGCGGTACAGCTGCTGGTCCGCCTCGTTGACGAAAACCACCCCGTCTGGCGTCAGACAAAACGCCCCACCGCCATATTCGTACACCCTGCTACGCACGCTGAAACCCGCAGGCGTCAGACATTTCGCCGCGCCATCGCGCCAGTGCCAGATCCGGCAGGCGGCGTCCGTCGGGCGATATTCATTCCAGAACAAACCATGGGCGCCGAGCTGCAGCTCGGCGAAATCCACGCCGGCGGCAACTGCGGCAGTGGCGCTGAAAGGCTCAGCCTTTGGCGATGAGGCGCGAGTTTCGTTCATTGCGAAAGGCCAGTTGTTCGATGGTCTGGGTGGCGTGCTCGGCTTCTTCGCGGGCCTTGAGGATCACGCCGTGATGTTCGGACTTGCTGCACACCGGGTCGGCATTGCTGGCATCGCCGGTGAGCATGAATGCCTGGCAGCGACAGCCGCCGAAGTCCTGTTCCTTCTCGTCGCAGGAGCGGCATGGCTCGGGCATCCAGTCATACCCGCGAAAGCGGTTGAAGCCGAACGAGTCGTACCAGATGTGCTGCATGCTGTGGTCGCGCACATTGGGAAATTGTACCGGTAGCTGTCGGGCGCCATGACAGGGCAGGGCGGTGCCGTCCGGTGTGACTGTCAGAAACAGACTGCCCCAGCCATTCATGCAGGCTTTGGGGCGCTCTTCGTAGTAGTCCGGGGTGACGAAAATCAGCTTGCACGGATGCCCTTCGGCTTCCAGCTTGGCGCGGTATTCGTTGGTGATGCGTTCTGCGCGGACCAGTTGCTCCTTGGTCGGCAACAGGCCGACACGATTGAGCTGCGCCCAGCCGTAGAACTGGCAGGTAGCGAGTTCGACGAAGTCGGCCTCCAGCGCAATGCACAGCTCGATGATGCGGTCGATCTTGTCGATGTTGTGCCGATGGGTAACGAAGTTCAGCACCATCGGATAGCCGTGGGCCTTCACGGCGCGCGCCATTTCCAGTTTCTGCGCGAAGGCTTTTTTCGAGCCCGCGAGCAGGTTGTTCACTTGCTCGTCGCTGGCCTGGAAACTGATCTGAATGTGATCGAGCCCGGCCTTCTTGAAGTCGCTGATCTTCTGCTCGGTCAGACCGATGCCGGAGGTGATCAGGTTGGTGTAGAAACCCAACTGGCGCGCTTCACGAATCAGCTCGGCGAGGTCCTGGCGCACCAGCGGTTCGCCCCCGGAAAAGCCCAGTTGCGCGGCGCCCATCTCCCGCGCCTCGCGAAATACCTTGATCCACTGCTCGGTGCTCAGCTCTTTGCCTTGCTCGGCAAAGTCCAGCGGATTGGAGCAATACGGGCATTGCAGCGGGCAGCGGTAAGTCAGCTCGGCGAGCAGCCACAGCGGCAGGCCGATTTCCGGTTTGGCCGGGACTTGCACCGATGACTCAGGCAAGTTCGATCCAGTGCTGCGCACGGGCAACCTCCATGAATTGCTCGATGTCGTCACCGAGCTCGGGCACGCCGGGGAACTGTCTGTCGAGTTCGGCGATGATCGCCGCGACATCCCGTTCACCGTCGATCAGGCCGCCGATCAGCGCGGCACTTTCATTGAGTTTGATCATGCCTTCCGGGTACAGCAGCACGTGGCCTTTCTGGGCCGGTTCGTACTGGAAACGGTAGCCGGGACGCCAGGTCGGGGTCTTGCTGCGGTCGAAACTCATAAGGCGATTCCTTTATGCCAGACCCGTTGATCGGTGACGCTGTGATACGGCGGGCGGTTCAGTTCGTAGGCCATGCTCATGGCATCGAGCATGCTCCAAAGAATGTCCAGTTTGAACTGGAGAATTTCCAGCATGCGTTCCTGACCTTCGCGGGTCTTGTAGTGTTCCAGCGTAATCGCCAGACCATGCTCGACATCGCGCCGGGCCTGACCGAGACGGGTACGGAAATATTCGTAGCCGGCCGGGTCGATCCACGGGTAATGCTGCGGCCAGCTGTCGAGCCGCGACTGGTGGATCTGCGGCGCGAACAGCTCAGTCAGCGAGCTGCTGGCGGCTTCCTGCCAACTGGCGCGACGGGCGAAGTTGACGTAGGCGTCGACGGCGAATCGCACGCCGGGCAGCACCAATTCCTGGGAACGCAATTGATCCGGATCGAGACCGACGGCCTGGCCCAGACGCAGCCAGGCTTCGATGCCGCCGTCTTCACCGGGAGCTCCGTCGTGGTCGAGCAGGCGCTGAATCCACTCGCGGCGGATCTCGCGATCCGGGCAGTTGGCGAGGATCGCCGCGTCTTTCAGGGGGATGTTCACCTGATAGTAGAAGCGGTTGGCGACCCAGCCCTGGATCTGCTCGCGGGTGGCCCGGCCTTCATACATCGCCACGTGATACGGGTGATGAATGTGGTAATAGGCGCCTTTGGCGCGCAGGGCCGCTTCGAATTCGGCGGTGGACAGCGGGGTGTCGGTCATTGCGGTTCTCCGGGCCATTCGTTACAGGACGATGCTCATGCCGTCATACGCCACTTCAACATTGCGCCGCACCAGTTCCGCGCGCTCCGGGGAGTCTTCGTCGAGAATCGGGTTGGTGTTGTTGATGTGGATAAGCACTTTGCGCTGCTCGGGAAGCTGTTCCAGCACTTCGAGCATGCCGCCGGGGCCGTTCTGCGCCAGATGGCCCATTTCGCGGCCGGTACGGGTGCCGACGCCACGACGCTGCATTTCATCGTCGTCCCACATCGTGCCGTCCACCAGCACGCAATCGCTGCCGGCCATGATTTCCAGCAATGGCGCGTCGACCTTGCCCAAACCCGGCGCGTAGAACAGTTTGCCGCCGGTGCTGAGGTCTTCGACGATCAGGCCGATGTTGTCGCCCGGGTGCGGGTCGAAGCGGTGCGGCGAGTAGGGCGGTGCGGCGCTGCGCAACGGCAGCGGGGTGAAGCGCAGGTTTGGGCACGCAGCGACGGTGAAACTCTGGTCGAGTTCGATGCGGTTCCAGTCCAGCCCGCCGTTCCAGTGCTTGAGCATGGTGAACAGCGGGAAACCGGTGCTCAGGTCTTCGTGGACCATGTCCGTGCACCAGACTTGATGCGGGCAACCTTCGCGCAGGCTGAGCAGGCCGGTGGTGTGGTCGATCTGGCTGTCCATCAGGATGATCGCGCTGATGCCGGTATCACGCAGGGCCCGGCCCGGCTGCATCGGGGCGAAGCTCTGAAGCTGCGCGCGGATGTCCGGCGAGGCGTTGCACAGCACCCAGTTCACGCCGTCATCGGAAATTGCGATGGACGATTGGGTACGGGCCTGGGCATTCAGGCTGCCGTCGCGAAAACCGGCGCAATTGACGCAGTTGCAGTTCCACTGCGGAAAACCGCCACCGGCGGCCGAACCCAGAATCTGGACGAACATGAACGCTCCATCATTTCAACGCTGAAAATAAAACGCCCCGGCGAGCCGAGGCGTTGCACTGCAGTGTTCTGCTTGAGGCAGGACTCAGCGGCTGGCGAAGTACATGGTGACTTCGAAGCCGATGCGCAGGTCGGTGTAAGCAGGTTTGGTCCAAGCCATCGGGTGACTCCTTTTTCAGGTGGGTGAGATAGCGCTATCCATAGGTATAGTCCACGGCAGCGCAGGGATGTTCCAAATAGTTAGGTGGCTATGTTACTCAAAATTTCACGGGGTTGGCCCGTGAATCTTTGAGAAAGCTCCTTGCAGCCCCGGTAATGATCATTTTGCCGCTTGCCATGGCGCGCCGGGCGAAGCGGCGTTGGAGAGGCCGTGCCAGCCGCCCTCGGCGCGGATCAGACGTTGTGCGGCGGCCAGCAATGCCGGGCGATCCAGTTGGGCGATGGCGCCGATCAATCGCTGCAGATAATCCGACGAGTGGCCGGCGAGACGGGCCTGCCAGAGGAGTTCGGCAGCATCTTTGCAGGACAGGGCGCCTTCACCGAACTGATCGGCAAGCGTCTGGCATTGCTGGGCGAGGCTAACGTCATCGAGTTGTTCGATAAGGGCTGGCAGACCACCGAGAAACTGCTGAATGTGGCCGAGCAATTGCGCAGCCGTAGCCGAGGGCGATTGCACACCGAACAGCAATCCGGTCTGGCCGTGGAACTGGCGCAACCCGCTGAACACGGCATAGCCGAGTTGCAGTTCGACGCGCAGGCGTTGGTAGAACGGTGTCTGACACAAGTGGGCGAGCAGGCGCCACGCGGCTTCGTCGTCGATTTCATGGCTGGCGGTCGGGCAGAACAGCAGCAAGGCGTGTTCACTGGAAGTGCTGCCGATCTGACTCCACCGGAATCCGGCGTGGATCGCCGACGGTGGGGGGATTTGATTGTCCGGGATGCCGGGGATGCGACTCAGGGCCAGGCCCATGGCTGACTGGGTCTGTGGGTTGAGTCCCAACGCCAGACCGTCCCAGCGGGAAGTTGTCCACAGATGCGCGGCGTCGTCGGATTCGCCTACCGCTGGCAGGCACTGTTCGGGCAATGCCTTGAGCAGTTGGCGGATCGGTATCAGCGCAGGTTGCGGCTCGCCTTTCGCGGAATCGGCGCCCACTTGTGTCAGAGATTTCAGCGCGTGCTCCAGCACGGCGGGCAGCGTGTCCTGCAGGCCGGTGAGTTTCAGCAGCCACTGATTACCCGTGGCGCTGAAGGACAATTCGACCCCAGCCTGACGTGCGTCGTCAGACACTTCTCGCAGACTGCGTTGCAGTTTCGCTTGCAGCTCGGTCGTGGCCGCCGCTTCCGTCTGCCAGCGAACATACACCGCACCTACGTCACCGTTGTCCGGCAGCGCCTGGCTGAATTGCATCGGCGAACGTTCGCGGCGGCTGCGCGAGCGATCCTGAGCGAACGTGCGCAGGCCTCGATGGGCGCTGGTCTGGCCGCGGATCAGGCCGGCGTTGGCCAGTGGCTCGGCTGCGCGCAGGAACGGATTGGCAGCGGGCAGATGCCAGTGACTGCTGAAGTTATCCACAGTGCCGATTTTGCCGAGAATCGATTTGAGCGCTGCAACGGCAGATTCGGAGAGGCCGCTTTCGAGTTGTTCGGCGTCGAGTCGGGCCAGCTGCAATGCACCGCTGACCTGCTGCTGTCGTTCAAGCAGCGTTGCGTACTCCTGACGCAACGCCGGCCAGTCCTGCTGCGCTGCGAAGAAACTCAGCCAGTCGAGAAACTGTGCGCGGATGGCGTCGAGTGACCCGGATGCCCCAGTGAACTGAAGATGCAGAACTGCCTGCTCAGCAAATTGATAAGGCACACAGGCCTGTAAGCCTTCCGCGAATCCCTGCTGCTGCAAGTGAGCGAGCAACCCACCGGGTTTGGCGCTGTTCAACCAGTGATAGAGAAACGCCAGCGCCTCGGCCGACGACTCCGGCAAATCCTCCAACGCAAACAGCAGATTGCCGTGCCGCTCGCCGACCTGTTGATAACTTTCTTGTGCGTTGTCCATCAAGCGAACGGGGGCAGCCTGTGCAGTTTTATCCCCAGGCGTCAGCGTGGCGGCAAACTGTTCTGCCAGCGTTCTCAGCTCTTCGACACTTTGCGGCCCGACCAGACTCAGGATCATCTGCCCGGTGCGGTAAAACTGCTGATGGAAGTCTTTCAACGCCTGCTGAAACTCCGCTTGCTCTACCGACAAGCTCTCGCGGTTCCCGGCATGAAAGCCGCGCAACGGATGCGCTGCCGACAATCCCTCAAACAGCGCCTCTTTCTGCTGAGCCGCCGCATCCTGCGACCACGCGACAAACTCCGCCTGCAACACCTCCCGTTCCCGCAACTGATCGTCCGGATTCATACGAGGATGGGCGAGCATGTCTGACAGACGCTCCAGCCCGTCGCTGAAGGACGCCGGCGGCAACTCAAAGAAGAAATCAGTGGTGCGCTCGCGAGTGCTGGCATTCACTTGACCGCCGTGACCTTGCACGTAGGCCATCAGCCCTTGCTGTGCAGGAAAGCGTTCGGTGCCAAGGAACAGCAAATGCTCTAGGAAATGCGCCAGCCCCGGCCACGCCAACGGCACGTCATGACTGCCGGCAGCCACCCGTAACGCGGCGGCGCTGCGCTTCAGGCCGGGCACGTGACGCAGGGTCACGCGCAAGCCGTTGGCCAGGGTTTCTGTGTGGGGGCGGGGGTGAGTCGGCGCAGGCATGGGCACTTCCAGAACAGTGAAGTGCCAATGCTAGCGGATTAGCGCTTGTTGAGCGCGTCGTAAAGTTCGGGGCGGCGGTCGTTGAAGTAGCGGTTGGCGCTGCGCGAGTCGACCATCAACTGGCGATCCAGCTCACCGACGATCAAGGCTTCGTCCAGTCCAGCCTGGGCGATGCGGCTGCCATCCGGCGCGGCAATGCTGCTTTGCCCGCAGTAATGAATGTCGCCTTCGTGGCCGCAGTAGTTGGCGTAAGCCACGTAGCACTGGTTTTCGAAGGCGCGGGAGCGCACGGAAACATCGGCAATGAAATCGAAAGGAATCATGTTCGCGGTCGGCACCAGAATCAGCTCGGCGCCTTCTAGGGCCAGGCGCCGGGCGTTCTCCGGGAACTCCAGGTCGTAGCAGATCAGAAAGCCGAGCTTCCAACCGTTGAGTTCGACGATGGGAAACTCTCCATCACCGGGGCTGAACATCGAGCGATCCAGATCGCCGAACAGATGCGTCTTGCGGTAATTGCACAGGCGTTCACCGTTCGAATCGATCAACTGCACGGCGTTGTAGATCTGACCTTCGGCGGTACGCTCTGGGTAACCATAAAGAATCGCCAGACCGGCAGCCTTGGCGATTCGTCCGACCTGTTGCGCCCATTCGCCGTTATAGACCTCAGCCAATGTCGCAACCGCCTCCTTGCCGATGTTGTAGCCGGTCAGGAACATTTCCGGCACCACCAGCAGGTCGGCGCCTTTGGCCTCCATCGCCAGTTGATGCAGGCGCTGGAGGTTGGCGGCAGGTTCCAGTGGCAGCGGTGGACATTGGTAAAGGGCTACACGCATCAGGGATTCCTCTTACTCGGGCAGGGCGATCGGGCCGATGTCGTTGAACACATCACCCGGACCAGGGTTCTCTGTATGTGTGGACCCGCCGAAGTGCTTCATGATTCCCCACACCGCGTTGAGCGAGGTCTGTACCGCGCCTTCGACCCACGCTGGCGTCCACGACACGTCGTCGCCGGCGATGAAAATCCCGCGCTGCTCCGGCGGCATGTCGTCCTGCATGAAATGCGCGTACATGCGCTGGTTGTAGCGATAGTGGCCGGGCAGGGCGCCCTTGAACGCGCCGAGGAAGTGCGGGTCGGCTTCCCACGACACGGTGATCGGATCACCGATGATCCGCGCGGCGATGTCGACTTTCGGGTAAATCTTCTTCAGTGCATCCAGCGCCAGTTTCACGCGTTTCTCCACCGGGTGCGGGAGCATCTTCAGCGCGTCGCTCATCCACGAGTACGACAGGCAGATCACGCCCGGCTTGTCGTCGCCGTTGTCGAACAGGTAAGTGCCACGGGTCAGGCGATCGGTGAGGGTCATGCTCATCAGGTCACGGCCAGTTTCCGGATCCTTGTCCTTCCAGAACGGGCGGTCGACCATCACGAAGGTCTTCGACGATTGCATGTAGCGAGTGCGGTCCAGGGCCATCCACATCTTCTGCGAGAAAAGGCTTTCATCGCATTCGATCTGGGTGGTCAGCAGCCAGCTCTGGCAGGTGGTCAGTACGGCCGCGTATTCGCGAGTGTCGCCGTTGTTGTCGGTGACTGCGAAACGTCCGTCAGGCGCGTGGGCGATTTTCTTCACCCCGGAGCGCGGTGCGCCATGGTGCAGCGATTTCAGGCTGGTGCCTTGCGGCCAGTGGACGCAGCGTTCCGGCGCATGACGCCAGATGCCTTGCGGCACTTGTTCCACACCGCCGACCACCAGATGCTGGTGATCGTCGCAGTTGGTCATCACCACGCGGAAGATTTCCAGCATCGAGTTGGGGAAATCCGAGTCCCAGCCGCCGGTGCCGAAACCGACTTGGCCGAACACTTCACGGTGATGGAACGACAGTTTGGCGAAGGCTTTCGAAGTGGCAACGAAGTCGTAGAAGGTGCGGTCGTCCCACAGCGGTACCAGGGTGTTCCACAGTTCTTTGAGGCGTGGCACGTCACGGTCGCGAATCGCTTGCTGAATATCGGAGAACTGCGAGCCGGCCTCCAGAGCGTCGGCCCAGGCGTCCGCCACTTCCTGGAAGAGTGCGGGAAGATCCTTCAGGCTCTGTGCGTAATGGGTTTTGCCTTCCAGGTCGATCACGGTGCTACCGGAGGCCGGCGTCAGCGGGTTGGGGAAGGGCTTGGTCTCGAGGCCGAGTTTGTCGACGTAGTGATAGAACGCGGTGGAAGACACCGGGAAACGCATGCCGCCGAGCTCGGCGACGATGCCGTCGGTGCCGTTGAATGCCTGGGAACGCAAACGGCCGCCGAGCTTCGAAGCCTCATAAACGACGGGTTTCAGGCCGAGTTTCATCAGCTCATAAGCCGCAACCAGACCGGCGATGCCGGCTCCGACAATCGCCACTTCAGCACCGTGGTTGTGCTCGGGAATGCTGCCCAGACCGGCCGGGTGCTCGATCCAGTCGTCGAAGGCGAAAGGAAAATCCGGGCCAAAAATGGTGACTGGTTTTTTACCGTCTGCAGGATGGCGATTGTTCTTGTTCATGGCTGACCTTGCTGGCGACCCGACGCGGGATGCGCGTCTGAGTATAGGAAAAGATGCCAGCCATTCTAGGGAGCGTAGAACACGTTAATAAGACGCAAAGTGTCGTCGTTTTGAGTGTTAGTACTGCAATATGACGATGGTGATGATCAAACTGGATGCCCGCGATCGATCTTGCTGCTGAGGATGATCGAGGTCGTGGTCTTCTCTACACCGTCTACGCTGCCGATCTGATCCAGAAGCTGATCGAGCTGCTCCGGTGAATCGGTCCGCAACCACGCCACATAATCAAACTCGCCACTCACCGCGCACAATTGCTGCACCTGAGCCATCGCGCTCAAACGGCGCAACACCTCTTTTCCGGAGCGTGGCTGCACCTTGATTCCGACGTAAGCCTGCAATCCGCCATCCACCACACGCTGGCCCAGACGCACGCCATAACCGGTGATGACCTTGGCCTTTTCCAGTCGCGCCAGTCGCGAGGTCACGGTAGTGCGGGCGATCCCCAATTGCCGGGCCAGCATCGCCACGCTTTCGCGGGCGTTGATTTGCAGGGCAGCGATCAGCTGGCGGTCGATTTCATCGAGCACGGGTGGGCGGATGTCGGGCAAGGGACTTCTCCACGCAGGTACGAAAAAGCCGCACATAAGCGCGGCTTTTTCATGTTTGGTGGGCCCACACGGACTTGAACCGTGGACCAAAGGATTATGAGTCCTCTGCTCTAACCAACTGAGCTATAGGCCCTCAGTAGGCCGCGGATTATAGCGACGGTTTCTCGGCTGTGCTATCCGAAAAATCTGATACGGCTATACGAAGAAACGTCGCGGCAAACTCTTCTGGTGGCAGCGGCAGGCTGACGATGTAGCCCTGAATCTGTTCGCAACCTTCGGCGGCGAGGAATTGTTGTTGGGCCTGGGTTTCCACACCTTCGGCGATCACGGTGAATTGCATGCTGCGGCCCAGGGCGATGATGGCGCGGACAATCGCCGCGTCGTGCGGGTCGTCGGGCAGGCCGCGGACGAAAGACTGGTCGATCTTGAGGATGTCCAGTGGCAGGCGTTTGAGGTAACTCAGCGAGGAATAACCGGTGCCGAAGTCGTCGATGGCCAGTTGCACGCCCAGGTGTTTGAGCTGGTGCAGCACCGCCAGCGCTTCCTCTGCCTGGCTCATGATGAAGTTTTCGGTAATTTCCAGTTGCAGTAATTCCGGCCGCAGGCGGTTGTCCTTGAGCAGTTGTTCGATGCGTCCCAGCAGGTTCGGCTGGCGCAGTTGTGCGCCGGCGAGGTTCACCGACAGCGGGCCGAGAGATTCATAGATCTGGCCCCACTCGAACATCTGCCGGCAGGCGGTTTCCAGCACCCAGTCGCCGATTTGCAGAATCATGCCGTTCTCTTCCGCCAGCGGGATGAAGTGCTCCGGCGGCACATCGCCGAAGTTCGGGTGACGCCAGCGGATCAGGGCTTCGGCGCCGACCAGGCTGTGATCGTCGAGGCTGATTTTCGGTTGGTAATAGAGGTACAGCTCCTCGCGCTCGATGGCCCGGCGAAGTTCGTGTTCCAACGCCACCCGTTCACTGGCTTGGGCGGTGAGGTCGCGGGTATAGCTTTCGACGCGGTTGCGGCCCTTGGCCTTGGAGCGGTACATCGCCGCGTCCGCGTTCTTGATCAGGGTCGCGACATCGCAGCCGTCGCGCGGGTAAAGGCTGGTGCCAATGCTGGCGCTGATGAAGAACTCATGCTCGCCGGCCTGGAACGGTGCGCCAAAGCAGTTCAGCAGTTTGGTGGCGATGTTGTCGGCATCGCCGGGCTGCTGCAGGCCGGGCAGCAGGATGATGAATTCGTCGCCACCCAGCCGCGCCACGGTGTCGATGTCTCGCAATTGCTCCTTGAGGCGCACGGCGATGCCCTTGAGCAGCAGATCGCCGACCGGGTGACCGAGGCTGTCGTTGATGTGCTTGAAACGGTCGAGGTCGAGGAACAGCACCGCGCCCTGGCCGCCGTTTTCTTGCTGGCTGTTGAGTGCCATCAGCAGACGGCTTTCGAACAGCGTGCGGTTTGGCAGGCCGGTGAGCGGGTCGTGATGCGCCTGATAGTCGAGCTTGGCCTGGGCGTGCTTCAGGCTGGAGATATCGGCGAACACCGCAACGAAGTGGGTGATGAACTTGTCACGGTTGCGCACGGCGCTGATGGTCAGCCAGCTCGGGTACAGCTCGCCATTTTTGCGCCGGTTGGAGATTTCGCCCTGCCAGTGACCCTCATCGGTCAATTGATGCCACATCGCCGCGTAGAACGCGCTGTCGTGCAGGCCGGAGGCCAGAAGGCGCGGGGTGTGGCCAAGCGCTTCGCTTTCGCTGTAACCGGTGATTTCGGTGAAGGCCCGGTTCACGGCGCTGATGTGCTGCTGGGTATCGGTAATCAGCACGCCTTCTGCGGTGCTCTCGAACACGGTCGCGGCCTGCTGCAGTTTTTCCTGCATCAGGTGGCGTTCGGTGATGTCTCGGGCGATGGTCAGCATGCAGTCTTCGTCGCCGATCGGCAGCGGACGGCTGGACACTTCGCAGAGGCGGATCTGCCCGTCGCTGCGGCGGATATGGCAGCTGAAGTCGCGAACGAACCCATCGCGGTGCAGCAGATCAAGCATTTGCTTGCGTTCGTTGAGGTTGACCCAGATGCCCAGGTCCAGCGCCGAGCGATCCACCGACATGGCACTATTGAAACCGGTGATACGACTGAAACCTTCGTTGACCTCCAGCAGCAGGCCATCACTCTGGCGCGACAGCAGCAGACCGTCCGGCGAGGCGTGGAAGGCCTTGGCGAACTTCTCTTCGGAGGTTTGCAGTTGCTGTTGGGTTTCCTTGAGCTGGGTAATGTCGCGCACCACCACAACCAGCGCCGGCGTAGTGTCGAGCTCAAAGGGTTCGGCGGAAATCAGCCCGGTAAACACCTGGCCGTTGTTGCGGCGAAAGGGCATCTCCAGGTTGCGAATGCTGCCGGCTTGCAGGCGCTGAAGCAGGCCTGGGCCAACTCCGGGAATGCCCCAGATGTTGAGTTCGGTGGCAGTCTGGCCGATAACTTCTTCGGCTTTGAGCCCGATCTGTTCCTCAAAGGCTTCGTTCACCTCCAGCAGGCAGCCGTCGGAGAGCCGGGCGATGACCAGGATGTCCGGGCATTGCTGGAATACCGAAGCGAATTTCTGTTCCGACAGGCGCAACGCCTCTTCGGTGCGCTTGGTTTCGCTGATGTCGATCATCAGGCCGCGCATCACTGGTTCGTGGCCGTGTTCGATCAGGCTGACAATGTCACGCACCCACAAGCAACGGCCGTCAGCGGTGATTACGCGGTAATCGAGGCTGTGATCGCGCCCGGCCAGCACCTCGTGATCGCAAAAACTCTGGGCACGGGTCAGATCTGCCGGGTGAATGATGTTGCGCCAGAAGCCCGGAATCAGCCAATGAGACAGGGGATAACCGAGCAGATCTTCGGCGTGGGGCGACACATAGCTGTAGGTGAAATCGCTGATCCGCGCTTCCCAGGCGATGGCCGAAAGACTCTCCACCAGTCCGCGATAATGGTATTCGCTGCTGCGCAGCTCCTGTTCGAGGTCGATGCGCCGGGCGATTTCCGAACTCAGGCGCCGGTTGATGCGGATCACCACTGCCAAGACGATGACCAGGAGCGAGAGGCCCGGTAAACCGTAAATCAGCAGATCCGACCAGAATGTCCGGTGATCGAGGACGTTGCCGACCCAATGCTCCTGAATGCTGCTGATTTCTTCCGGGGACATGTCGGCCAGCACCTTGTCCAGAATCCCCACCAGCATTTTGTTGTCGCGAGGGACGCCCATCGCCAGTTGGTAGCGATAAGGGGTTTCACCACTGACATACAAACCATCCAGTTTGAGCTGGCGCAGGCTCCAGACGCTGGAGGCCAGGTCGCCGACCACGGCGTCGACTTCATCGGTGGCCAGGGCCTGCAATGCTGAGCTGACGTTGGGCATTGCCACCAGGTTCAGGTCGGGGTGATGGGTGCGCAGCAGTTCGTGGGGGGCGTAGTTTTCCACCACGGCGATTTTCAGGCCGTAAAGATCCTCGAGCTTGCGCGGTTGTGGGCCGCCGACGTGGGCGAGGATGACGATCGGAAAGTCGAGATAAGGGCGGGTGAACGACAGATAACTCTGGCGTTCCGGGGTGGACATGATGCCCGGCAGCAGGTCCAGCGTGCCGTTTTTCGCCTGTTCGAGCACCACGGTCCAGCTCACCGGCTCAATGGGGGTGAGTTTGATCGCCAGGCGTTGGCGAATCACATCGATATAGTCCGCTGCCAAGCCTTGATAGCGGTTCTGGTCGTCGCGGAACTCGAAGGGCGGCCACGACGCATCGACACCCAGGCGCAAGTCCGGGTGAGCCGCCAGCCAGCTACGTTCTTCATCGGTCAGAGTCAGCGCGTCAGCCGTTGCGGTCCAGATCATCAGTGACAGCAAAAAAAGCACGGACGCCAGTCTGGGCATAACGGTCTCGTTATGGCTCGGGGGAATGTTTCGAGTGTAGACGGGCTGTGCGCGGGGGGAGGGCGGAGCTGGGTATTTAATCTGCCATATAAACAAAACCCCCGGCCTGGGCCGGGGGTTCTGGTATCACTCGTCTAGGAAGGAGCGCAGATGCTCGCTTCGCGTCGGGTGGCGCAGCTTGCGCAGCGCCTTGGCTTCGATCTGACGGATCCGCTCACGGGTCACGTCAAACTGTTTGCCGACTTCTTCGAGCGTATGGTCGGTGTTCATGTCGATACCGAAACGCATGCGCAGTACCTTGGCTTCACGGGCAGTAAGGCCGGACAGCACTTCGCGGGTCGCTTCTTTCAGGCTCTCAACAGTGGCGACATCGATTGGCGACTGCATGGTCGAGTCTTCGATGAAGTCACCCAGATGGGAGTCTTCGTCATCACCGATCGGGGTTTCCATGGAGATCGGCTCTTTGGCGATCTTCAATACCTTGCGGATCTTGTCCTCAGGCATTTCCATGCGTTCACCCAGCTCTTCCGGGGTCGGTTCGCGACCCATTTCCTGCAGCATCTGCCGGGAAATTCGGTTGAGCTTGTTGATCGTCTCGATCATGTGCACCGGAATACGGATGGTGCGGGCCTGGTCGGCGATCGAGCGAGTGATCGCCTGACGGATCCACCAGGTGGCATAAGTCGAGAACTTGTAACCACGACGGTATTCGAACTTGTCCACCGCTTTCATCAGACCGATGTTGCCTTCCTGGATCAGATCGAGGAATTGCAGGCCACGGTTGGTGTACTTCTTGGCGATGGAGATCACCAGACGCAAGTTCGCTTCAACCATCTCTTTCTTCGCGCGGCGGGCTTTCGCCTCACCGATCGACATGCGACGGTTGATGTCCTTGATCTCGGCGATGGTCAGGCCGGTCTCGGTTTCCAGCGCGGTCAGCTTCTGCTGGCAACGGATGATGTCCGGTTGCACGCGGGCAATGGCTTCGGCGTACTTGCTCTTGCCTTTGGCCAAGGCGTCGGACCAGCTTTCGTCGACTTCGTTGCCAGGGAACTGACGCAGGAAGTCGGCGCGCGGCATACGTGCATCACGTACGCACAGTTGCATGATCGCGCGCTCTTGCTGACGCAGACGATCCAGGGCACTGCGAACACGCTCGACCAAGGCTTCGAATTGCTTCGGCACCAGTTTGATCGGCATGAACAGCTCAGCCAGAGCCAACAGTTCGGCAATCGCCGCCTTGTTGTTGCGACCGTGCTTTTTCAGGGCCTTGCGGGTGATTTCCATCTGATCGGCCACGGCGCCGAAGCGCTGTGCAGCAATGACCGGATCCGGACCGCTTTCGGCTTCTTCTTCGTCATCGGAAGCTTCGGCGTCATCGTCCTCGGAATCGTCGTCCGCTTTCGCGGCCTTCGCATCGATCGGTGGCGGCACTTCGGCGGCAGGCGGCGTGATGCCGTCGTCCGGGTCGATGTAACCGCTCAGAACGTCGGACAGGCGACCACCTTCGGTGGTGACGCGAGTGTACTCGGAGAGAATATGGTCAACCGTGCCAGGGAAGTGCGCGATGGCGCTCATCACTTCACGGATGCCTTCTTCGATACGCTTGGCGATTTCGATTTCGCCTTCACGAGTCAGAAGCTCGACCGTACCCATTTCACGCATGTACATGCGCACCGGGTCAGTGGTGCGACCGATATCGGTCTCCACCGCCGCCAACGCAGCGGCTGCTTCTTCCGCAGCGGCCTCGTCGGTATCGGCGTCGGCCAGCATAAGGGCGTCCGCATCCGGAGCACTCTCGTGTACGGGGATCCCCATGTCGTTAATCATGCGGATGATGTCTTCCACCTGCTCCGGATCTGAAATATCCTCGGGCAGGTGGTCGTTGACCTCGGCGTAAGTCAGATACTTCTGCTCACGACCCAGTTTGATCAACTCAATAATACGAGACTGCTGTTGCGCTTTTCCGGACATAACACCCTATCCACTGAAGGTCTTGGCGGGCAAAAAACAAGCCGAGGATTATACCTGAGCTATGACCTCACGCGCCAGTTGAGGTCGGGTTTGATGCGGAAACATTGCGACTTAAAAGGTCGCGCAGTTGATTTTTCTCATCGGTGCTCAGTTCGCTTTGACGCGCTTTTCTGAGCAGTTGTTCCAGATTTCGCTCGCGTTGGCGGGCTGACAAGCTAGTAATGGTGTCGAAAAACTGTTGTTCAAGGTTGTCTCCGTCAATCAGCCATTCCTTTTCCGCCAGCGCCTTGAGCAGGCGACCCTGTTCGGTTCCGTGCCATCGCGCGATCAACTGAAATGAGTTTAGCTTGGGATTCTTCTGTACGGCTTCGAGCAGTGCCACCAGCAGCTGTGCGTTGGTCTGGTTCTCGTCCGCGAAGTGCCCGGCATCCTCGACCTTTTCCGCCAGTTGCGGGTGATGCAGTAAGGTTCTCAGGGCGGCGAGGGTCGGTGGTTCGACGGCGGCCGGCACGCGTGGGGCACGCGGTTGATCGCGATCACCGCCACGTTTGCCGTTCTTGTCCCACGGTTTCTTGTCCCATTTCTTGCCGCCGGCGCCGGATTTCTTCGGCGTCCATTCCTGCTGCGGCACATACATGTCCTGTGCCTGCGGCTGATGGTAGTCGCTGTAGTCCGGCATGGCGTCGTAATCGATGCCCGGGTCGTAGGCCGGCGGCGCTTCCTGCGGAGCGCTCTGGGCCAGCTGGCTGACGCTTTCGCTACTCAGGCCGGTGATCTCGGTCAGGCGCTGGCGCATCAGGATGCGCAGGTTGGCGCCGGGGACCTTGTCGATCAGCGGTGCCGCGAGCGTGGCCATATGGGCCTTGCCCTCCAGCGAGCGCGGGTCGGCTTCTTCGGTCAGTTGCTGGAAGAAGTAGTCCGCCAGCGGTTGTGCGTGCTGATTGATCCGGGCGCGGAAGGCATCAGTGCCCTCGGCGCGAATCAGCGTATCCGGGTCTTCGCCTTCGGGCAGAAACAGGAAGCGTGCACGACGCCCATCCTGCAGGCTGGAAAGCGTTGCTTCCAGCGCACGCCAGGCGGCGTTGCGACCGGCCTGGTCGCCGTCGAAGCAAAACAGTACGTTCGGCACGACGCGAAACAGGCGCTTGAGGTGTTCTTCGCTGGTCGCGGTGCCCAGTGTCGCGACGGCATTGCGCAGGCCTTGCTGGGCGAGGGCGATGACGTCCATATAGCCCTCGACGACGATGATTTCGTCGAGGTTGCGATTGTTCTTGCGGGCTTCATAGAGGCCGTAGAGCTCCTGGCCTTTATGGAAGACCGGGGTTTCCGGCGAGTTCAGGTACTTTGGCTTGTCGTCGCCGAGCACTCGGCCACCGAATGCGATGATTCGTCCACGGGTGTCGCGGATCGGGAACATCACGCGATCGCGGAAGCGGTCATAGCGTTTGCCGGTTTCGGCGTTCTCGATCAGCAGGCCGGCGTCGATCATGGCTTTCTGCTGCAAGGTGTCGCTGCTCAAGTGTTTGAACAGGTTGTCCCAGCCCGGCGGTGCGAATCCGAGACCGAAGTCCCGGGCGATTTCGCCGGTCAGGCCGCGACCCTTGAGGTAATCCACTGCTGCCTTGCGTGCCGGATGGCTCTTGAGCGCCTGCCGGTAAAAGTCGGCAGCGGCGGTGAGCAGCGGGTACAGCGGTGAATCGGTCGGCTGGCGCGGTTTGTTCGAGCGGCCGCCTTCTTCGCGCGGCACTTCCATGCCGGCGGCTTTGGCCAGATCTTCGACAGCCTGGGGGAAGTCCAGGTTGTCGTGATCCATGAGAAAGCCGAGGGCGTTGCCACCGGCGCCGCAGCCGAAGCAGTAGTAGAACTGCTTGTCGGGGCTGACGCTGAACGACGGGGTTTTCTCTTTATGGAACGGGCAGCAGGCGGTGTAGTTCTTGCCGGCCTTCTTCAGTTGCACGCGCGAGCTGACCACGTCGACGATGTCGGTGCGGTTCAGAAGGTCGTCAATGAAGCTCTGGGGAATCAGCCCGGCCATGGCGTTCTCGTCTGCGCTGTAATGGATCCGATGCGAAAGGCAGCCGGACGCGGGTCATTGAGTGATGCGCGCACGTGGGGCGGCTCGACCGGTGTCGTTTGCGTAATCGCTGTCGGGAAGTGTATCTGCCGAAAATCCACTGACGTTAGTAATCATCAGTCTTCGACTATTCGAAAATGTTGCGCTGAATCCGCTGACGGCCTGTAATCGGCCTCGGATAGCTCATGAAGCGGGCACGCAAGCAGGTGCCTTGGGCTGATCGTCGTAAGAGGAATCAGTGGGTGTGCTCGTCAGTAGCCTTGAAAGGCTCGTCAGAAAAGACGTGCACCGCTGGCAAAAGAGCCAGGCCTGACGCGGTGAAGCGGGTTTGTCTCGGTCGCATCTGCGGCTTCGACGGTGAAGCATCAAGCGTTTTACGCAAATGCCATTAGCCCGGCTGAGGGCCGGGCTTGGCAGAAGCTTGCTACGATCGTCTGTGTATTAGTACAGACGAACGGCGCGGCGCTGTTCGCGCTGAACTTTCTTGGCGTGACGCTTAACAGCAGCAGCTGCCTTGCGCTTACGCTCAGAAGTTGGCTTCTCGTAAAATTCGCGGCTACGAACTTCAGCCAGTACACCGGCTTTTTCGCAGGAGCGCTTGAAACGACGCAGAGCTACGTCGAAGGGTTCGTTCTCTTTAACTTTGACGGCTGGCATCCAGAGCTACCTTCATTCATTACCGGGGTCAACATCCTCGCGGCAAAAGAGCACTTGAAGACGTCGGTTTTTAAGGGTTGCGGATGTTAACCCCTCATCGCTCGGAATGCAAAGCCTCTGATCGAAAACCGCTGGTCGGGGCATCACGCGGCGACTATTATGCGCGCCTTCGAATTCAGCCTAAACAAGGCGCAAACCCATGCTAGTACTGGGATTAGAAACTTCCTGCGACGAAACCGGCGTCGCTTTGTACGACAGTGAACGCGGCCTGCTGGCCGACGCGCTGTTCAGTCAGATCGACCTGCACCGCGTCTATGGCGGCGTGGTGCCGGAGCTTGCTTCGCGCGACCACGTCAAGCGCATGCTGCCCCTGATTCGTCAGGTGCTGGCCGAGGCCGACTGCGTACCGACCGAGATCGACGCCATCGCCTACACCGCGGGTCCCGGCCTGGTCGGCGCGCTGCTGGTGGGGGCTTCCTGCGCTCAGGCGCTGGCGTTTGCCTGGGGCATTCCGGCGCTCGGCGTGCATCATATGGAAGGCCATTTGCTGGCGCCGATGCTGGAGCCAAAACCGCCGGAATTCCCGTTCGTCGCTTTGTTGGTCTCCGGTGGTCATACGCAGCTGGTTCAGGTCGATGGCATCGGCCAATACAGCCTGCTCGGCGAGACGCTGGACGATGCCGCGGGCGAAGCTTTCGACAAGACTGCAAAAATGATGGGCCTGAATTATCCGGGCGGACCGGAAATCGCCAAGCTGGCCGAGAAGGGCGTCGCAGGACGTTTCACCTTCCCGCGTCCGATGTGTGATCGTCCGGGCCTGGATTTCAGCTTCAGCGGCCTGAAGACCTTCGCCCTCAATACCTGGCAGCACTGCGTCAGCGCCGGGGACGACAGCGAGCAAGCCCGTTGCGACATCGCGCTGGCGTTCCAGCAGGCCGTGGTGGAGACTTTGACCATCAAGTGCAAGCGTGCCCTCAAGCAGGCCGGCATGAAGCGTCTGGTGATCGCCGGCGGCGTCAGTGCCAACAAGGCGCTGCGTATTTCGCTGGAGAAGATGCTCGGCGACATGAAGGGCGATGTGTTCTATGCCCGTCCCGAGTTTTGCACCGATAACGGCGCGATGATTGCGTTTGCCGGCTGCCAGCGTTTGCAGGCCGGTCAGCAGGAGAGTCTGGCGATCAGCGTGCAGGCGCGCTGGCCGATGGAGCAGTTGTCGGCGCTGTGATGAGCGGCGCTCACGTGCGGTATTTAAAAATGCCGTTCGCGCCCGGCGAACAGGTCGCGTAGATTGCCCCGGTGGCGCCAGACGATCAGCAGTGTCAGCGTGCTCATCGGCAACAGCGCCGCCGGTTCCTGCCAGGCCAGCAACGGCAGGGTCAGCGGAGTGGCGATCAGCGCCGCCAGCGAGCTGGTGCGGGTCAGGTAGAAGGTCAGCAGCCAGGCGCACACGGCCAGCAGCGCGGCGGGTGGATACAGCCCCAGCAGCATGCCGGCCGCCGTGGCAACGCCCTTGCCACCGCGAAAGCGGAAGTACAACGGGAACAGGTGACCGATCACGGCGCAGACGCCGATCCACGCCTGATCCTGCAGCGAAAGGCCCATTGCCGAAGCGATCAGTACCGGTAGCAGGCCTTTGCACAGATCACCCAGCAGGGTCAGGATCGCGAGTTTGCGTCCGGCCAGGCGCAGCATGTTGGTGGCGCCGGCATTACCCGAGCCACTCATTCGCGGATCCGGATTTCCGGTCAGGCGGCTGAGCAAAATGGCGAAGGACAGAGAGCCGAGCAGGTAGGCGAGGATCGCCAGTAACCAAAACATGCTAACTATTCCGGGCGAGGACGCCCTGATTCTAACGGCGCATTGCGCCCTTGTCGTGCAGCGGAGAAAAGTGCTTGGACAGAGTGTTTATCGAGGGCCTGGAAGTCGACACCGTGATCGGTGCCTACGACTGGGAGCGCGGCATCCGACAGTGCCTGCGTCTTGATTTGAGCTTCGCCTGGGACAATCGCCCGGCCGCCGCCGGTGACGATCTGACCCTGGCGCTCGATTACGCCAGTGTGTCCACACGGATCCAGGCCTTTGCCGAGCAATCCCAGTATCAGCTGGTCGAGACCTTCGCCGAGCGTCTGGTTGAAGTGCTGATGAGCGAATTCAAGATCACCTGGATGCGCCTGAAGCTGACCAAGCCAGGTGCCGTACCGGCCGCCAAGGGTGGTGTGGGTGTGGAGATCGAGCGCGGATGCCGCTGACCCAGGTCTATCTCGGGCTCGGTAGCAATATCGAGCGCGAAACCCATTTGCAGGCCGGTCTGGATGCCTTGTCCACGTTTCTGGTGGATATCCGCTGTTCGCCTGTGTTCGAAAGCCAGCCGGTGGGAATCAAGAGCGGGCCGTTCTTCAACTTCGTGGTATCGGCGTTCACCGATCTGCCGTTGATCGAGCTGGATCGCCGCTTGAAGTTCATTGAAGCGGACAACGGTCGCTATGCGCCGGATCGCAAGGGCTTGCCGCTGGATATTGACGTGTTGCTGTACGGCGATCTGGCGGGTAACTTCGACGGGCTGATCCTGCCTCGTGCGGAAATCCTGAAAAATGCCTTTGTGCTGTGGCCGCTGTCGCTGATTGCGCCGGATCGGGTACATCCCGGTGTAGGAAAAAGCTTTGCCACATTGTGGGCCGAAGCGCAGATCGATCAAGTGCTGGCACCGGTCGGATTTGAGTGGCGCGGTACTCAGCTCACGCCTTCAGATCTGTCTTGAACAGTTTGATCCGCCCTCGCGAGGGCGGATCAGGTGTTTTCATGACGCCGCCGATTCCTTGTAAGCCTTCAACGCCTTGAGCCGTTCGCGCTTGAGTGCCTCGCCCAGTTCCGGGCCTTTGAATCCCTTTTCCAGCAACGGCTGCACCGCCACGCCGCGCGCCACATTGGCCGCACCTCGCAGATAATCCGCCTGTGGATAACTGCGTTGCTCGAGCCCTTTGCGGCCTCGGGCATCCATCTCGCACGCGACGATGAACTCTTCGAAACGTTGTGGCCGACGGTAAACGTCAAAGCTTTGCAGCAACTCAAGCAAGGTCGAAGCCTTCAAGTCCAGGGCGCGATGCCCATGGGTGTGATATTGGCCGACCAGCAAGGCCAGTTCCTGACAATCCTTTGGTGCCTTGAAGCGCTCGTTGACCGCTTTGATCAACTTCAGGCCTTTGTGTTCATGGGCGATGTGCCGTGGCCATTCATCCTCAGGAGTAAGGCCTTTGCCGAGGTCGTGCAGCAGGCAGGCCCAGCGTACGGTCAGCGGTTGCTTGTGCAGGGCTGACTGCTCAAGCACGCTCAGGGTGTGAATGCCGCTATCGATTTCCGGGTGATGGGCTTCCGGTTGCGGCACGCCGAACAAGGCATCGACCTCTGGCATCAGCACCTTCAAGGCGCCGCAATCACGCAGCACCTGAATGAACACTTGGGGCTGATCTTCCATCAGTGCGCGGGAAATCTCTTTCCAGCTGCGTTCGGCCGTAAGGGCTTCCAGCTCACCCGATTCGCTGAGCTGACGCATCAACTCCAATGTCTCGGGCGCCACCTTGAAACCAAGCTCCGCGTAGCGGGCAGCAAAGCGCGCAACGCGCAGAACCCTGAGGGGATCTTCGGCAAACGCGGGGGAAACGTGACGCAGAATCCGCTCTTCTAGATCGCGCTGGCCGTGATAGGGATCGGTCAGGTTTTGCTGATCGTCTTCGGCCATGGCATTGATCGTGAGGTCACGGCGGATCAGGTCTTCTTCAAGCGTGACCTCGGGACTGGCGTGAAAGGTGAACCCCCCATAACCACGGCCGCTCTTGCGCTCGGTGCGGGCGAGGGCGTACTCCTCGCCGCTTTTCGGGTGAAGAAATACCGGGAAATCCGCGCCGACCGGGCGATACCCCTTGGCGAGCATTTCCTCGGTAGTTGCGCCGACCACCACCCAATCGATGTCGGTAACCGGTTTGCCCAGCAGGCGATCACGTACCGCGCCGCCGACCTTGTAAATCTGCATAAAAAACCTCCGTTGGCCCGACAGGATAACCCTTGCGCCGGACTTTCGGAGGCCTGAACCGGATCAAAGATGAATGACGGCCAAGTCGAGTCGACCGTAGTCCCCCTCGCTGTGTTCGCTGCGGGGCGGAACATGATGGGTCTTCATGATCTGGTCGCCCTGCAGGGTTTCCAGGTGAATGTCGAAACCCCACAGCCGATGCAGGTGTTTCAGAACCTCCTCGGTGGAATCGCCCAGCGGTTTGCGGTCGTGTTGCTGGTGGCGCAGGGTCAGCGAGCGATCGCCGCGACGGTCGATGCTGTAGATCTGCACGTTCGGTTCGCGGTTGCCAAGGTTGTATTGCGCCGCGAGCGTTTCGCGAATGATCCGGTAGCCGCCCTCGTCATGGATCGCGGGCACCAGCAGATCGTCTTTCTGATCATCATCGAGAATGCTGAACAGCTTAAGGTCGCGGATCACCTTGGGTGACAGGTACTGCAGGATGAAACTCTCATCCTTGAAGCTGCTCATGGCGAACTTGATGGTCGACAGCCAGTCGCTGCCGGCGATTTCCGGGAACCAGCGGCGGTCTTCTTCCGTAGGCTCTTCGCACATGCGGCGGATGTCGCGATACATCGCAAAACCCAGCGCGTACGGGTTGATGCCGTTGTAATAAGGGCTGTCGAACCCCGGCTGGAACACCACACTGGTGTGGGACGTCAGAAACTCCATCATAAAGCCGTCCGTCACCAGGCCTTCGTCGTACAGGTCGTTCATCAGCGTGTAGTGCCAGAACGTCGCCCAGCCTTCGTTCATCACCTGGGTCTGGCGCTGTGGATAGAAATACTGGGCGATCTTGCGCACGATCCGCACGATCTCGCGTTGCCAGGGTTCCAGCAGCGGGGCGTGTTTCTCGATGAAATACAGGATGTTTTCCTGCGGTTCGGCCGGGAAACGTGCGTTGTCCTTGTCGCTGTACTTGTCCGCGCCTTTGGGAATGGTGCGCCACAGGTCGTTGATCTGCTTCTGCAGATGTTCTTCGCGATCCTTCTGCCGACGCCGCTCTTCTTCGGCGGAAATCGGGTACGGACGTTTGTAGCGGTCGACACCGTAGTTCATCAGGGCGTGGCAGGAATCGAGCAGATCCTCCACGGCATCAATCCCGTGGCGCTCCTCACACTGCATGATGTACTGCTTGGCGAACACCAGGTAATCGATGATCGAACTGGCGTCGGTCCAGGTGCGGAACAGATAGTTGCCTTTGAAGAAGCTGTTGTGGCCGTAGCAGGCATGCGCGACCACCAGTGCCTGCATGCAGATGGTGTTTTCCTCCATCAGGTACGCGATGCACGGGTCCGAGTTGATCACGATTTCGTACGCCAGCCCCATCTGCCCGCGGCTGTAGGATTTCTCGGTGCTGAGGAAGTGTTTGCCGTAGGACCAGTGGTGATAGCCCAGCGGCATGCCGACCGAAGCGTAGGCGTCCATCATCTGTTCGGCGGTGATCACTTCGATCTGGTTGGGGTAGGTGTCCAGGGCGTAGCCGGCCGCGATACGGGCGATTTCGCGGTCGTACGTCTGGATCAGCTCGAATGTCCATTCCGAGCCGGTGGAAATGGGTTGGCGCTTCTGCTCTTTGGCGGTCTTGGCGGTCATGTCACTAACCTGCGCTGGAAGAGTTCACGGAAGACCGGATAGATATCCCCGGCCGAGACCAGTTGTTGCTGGGCAAAAGTGTCGGAAAAGGCTTCGGCGATGCGCTCGTACTCGTACCACAAGGCCTGATGTTCGCGCGGGGTGATCTCCACGTAAGTGTAGTACTGCACAAAAGGCATGATCTGGTTGATCAGGATGTCGCGGCAGATCGGCGAGTCGTCGTTCCAGTTGTCGCCGTCGGAAGCCTGGGCGGCGTAGATGTTCCATTCATTGCTCGGGTAGCGCTCGGCCATGATCTCCTGCATCAGTTTCAGGGCGCTGGAAACGATGGTGCCGCCGGTCTCGCGGGAATAGAAAAACTCCTCTTCGTCCACTTCGCGGGCGCTGGTGTGGTGGCGGATGAACACCACGTCGATCTTGTCGTAGTTGCGCTTGAGGAACAGGTACAACAGGATGAAGAAGCGCTTGGCGATGTCCTTGGTCGCCTGGGTCATGGAGCCGGAAACGTCCATCAGGCAGAACATCACGGCTTTCGAGCTGGGGTTCGGTTGCTTGATCAGCAGGTTGTACTTGAGGTCGAAAGTATCGAGGAACGGCACCCGATGGATGCGCGCACTGAGCTTCTCGATTTCCGCTTCGAGATCCTGAATGTCGCCGAAGTTGTCGGGTTCTTCGCGTTTGAGTCGCGCCAGTTCCTCTTTGACCTCGCGCAGTTTGGCGCGGCTGCTGCCCGATAGCGCAATACGCCGGGCGTGGGCCGAACGCAGGGTTCTGATGATGTTGATCCGCGACGGGTTGCCCTCGTTGCTGATCCCCGCACGCACGGTCTTGAAGGTATCTGTGCCGGTCAGGTTGCGCTTGACCAGGTTGGGCAGTTCGAGATCCTCGAACATGAATTCGAGGAATTCTTCCTGGGTGATCTGGAAGACGAACTCGTCCATGCCTTCGCCGGAGTTGCCGGCCTTGCCCGGCCCACGGCCTCCGCCACCTCCCGGCGGACGGGCGATGTGTTCGCCTGCGGTGAATTCCTTGTTACCGGGGTGAACCACGGTCTGCTTGCCGCCGCGACCATGGTGAAGCACCGGTTCGTCGATATCGCGACCGGGAATGCTGATCTGCTCGCCGTGCTCCATATCAGTAATGGAACGCCGGCTGACCGCCTCTTCGACAGCCTTCTTGATGTGGTCACGGTAACGCCGCAGGAAGCGCTGACGGTTCACCGTGCTCTTGTTCTTGCCATTGAGACGTCGGTCGATCACATAGCTCATGACTGCTCCTTAGAAGCTGTCCTGCAAAGGGGCGAGCGGTCATGCAGCATTGAACCGAATGCCAAGGGACGTACACGCTCCCCCAAGCGCTTTGGGTGCTGCCTGAACCTCGCTACCGCCTTTCGAACACCTTCCAGAGGCCTGTGTAGCAGAAAATGCGCGCACAGGCCTCGGGCTGACGACAACCGGTCTGACCGGCCGCGGTTTACTGTGATTTTCTGACCCGCAGATACCACTCGGAGAGCAGTCGTACCTGTTTGTCGGTGTAGCCGCGTTCGACCATTCGTGTAACGAAGTCGTTGTGTTTCTGTTGATCCTCTTTGCTGGCCTTGGCGTTGAAGCTGATGACTGGCAGCAGGTCTTCGGTGTTCGAGAACATTTTCTTCTCGATGACCACACGCAGTTTTTCGTAGCTGAGCCAGGTCGGGTTCTTGCCGTTGTTGTTGGCCCGGGCGCGCAACACGAAGTTGACGATTTCGTTGCGGAAATCCTTCGGATTGCTGATGCCGGCCGGTTTCTCGATTTTTTCCAGCTCCTCGTTGAGGGCAACGCGGTTGAGGATCTCGCCGGTTTCCGGATCGCGGTATTCCTGATCCTGAATCCAGAAGTCCGCATACAGCACGTAGCGGTCGAAGATGTTCTGGCCGTACTCGCTGTAAGACTCGAGGTAGGCGGTCTGGATCTCCTTGCCGATGAATTCGATATAACGCGGTGCCAGGTACTCTTTCAGGTAACGCAGATAGCGCTCGCGGGTCTCGGCCTGAAACTGTTCCTGTTCGATCTGCTGTTCCAGCACATAGAGCAGGTGTACCGGGTTGGCGGCGATTTCATGCGGATCGAAGTTGAAGACCTTGGACAGGATCTTGAACGCGAACCGGGTCGACAGACCGTTCATGCCTTCGTCGACACCTGCCGCATCGCGGTATTCCTGGATCGACTTGGCCTTCGGATCGGTGTCCTTGAGGTTTTCGCCGTCATACACCCGCATCTTGGAGTAGATGTTGGAGTTTTCCGGCTCCTTCAGGCGTGACAGCACGGTGAACTGTGCCAGCATCTTCAGGGTGTCCGGCGCGCAATGCGCCTTGGCCAGGGAGCTGTTGAACAGCAGCTTGTCGTAGATCTTCACCTCGTCGCTCACACGCAGGCAGTACGGCACCTTGACGATGTAGATCCGGTCGATGAAGGCTTCGTTGTTCTTGTTGTTGCGGAAGGTGTGCCACTCCGATTCGTTGGAGTGGGCCAGCAGGATCCCGGTGAACGGAATCGCGCCGAGACCTTCGGTACTGTTGTAGTTGCCTTCCTGAGTGGCGGTCAGCAACGGGTGGAGCACCTTGATCGGTGCCTTGAACATTTCTACGAATTCCATCAGGCCCTGGTTGGCCCGGCACAGCGCACCGGAGTAGCTGTAGGCGTCTGCGTCGTTCTGCGGGAATTCTTCGAGTTTGCGGATATCGACCTTGCCCACCAGCGCGGAGATGTCCTGGTTGTTTTCGTCACCCGGTTCGGTCTTGGCCACGGCGATCTGGTTGAGGATAGACGGGTACAGCTTGACCACCCGGAACTGGCTGATGTCGCCGCCGAATTCGGCCAGGCGCTTGGTGGCCCATGGCGACATGATGGTGTTCAGGTAGCGCCGTGGAATGCCGAAGTCTTCCTCGAGGATCGCGCCATCTTCGGTGGCGTTGAACAGACCCAGAGGCGATTCGAATACCGGCGAGCCCTTGATCGCGTAGAAGGGTACTTTTTCGATGAGCTGTTTCAGCTTCTCGGCCAAGGACGACTTGCCGCCGCCGACAGGGCCGAGCAGATAGAGGATCTGTTTCTTCTCTTCCAGGCCCTGAGCGGCATGGCGGAAATACGACACGATCTGATCGATGCATTCTTCCATCCCGTGGAAGTCTTCAAAGGCCGGATAGCGACGGATCACCTTGTTGGAAAAGATGCGCGACAGTCTCGAGTTGGTCGAGGTGTCGAGCAGTTCCGGTTCGCCGATGGCCAGCAATAGACGCTCGGCGGCGGAAACGTAGGCACTGCGATCCTTTTTGCACAGTTCCAGGTACTCCTGCAGGGAGAATTCTTCCTGGCGTGTGGACTCGAAGCGTTGTTGGAAGTGGCTAAAGATACTCATGACGTCACCTCGCTCGATACGTGGAGCCGACGCCGGATCACTCAGTCGATGCTGGCAAGCAGCTGCGATGGCAGCTGTTGTTTACCCCCCAGAACACTTTCGCGATCGACAATCGCGAAAGTCACTCCCGATGACCCGTGCGCCGGTGTACCGGCTCTCCCCTGTTTTGGATGGCCTGGGCTTAAGGATAGTTGGGAATTCGGGAGGTAAAGGCGAGATACGTAATTAGTTGTCTCAGACCGTTCGTCTGCTACCGCGCAAGCCCGCGGGAGCCGGGGCCTGCACGTTACAAAAAAATTATTCGGAGGTGCCTTGCGCAGTTTCCGAAGGAAAAGTCGTACGCCACAGTTCGAAGCCGCCGTCCATGCTGTAGACGTCGGAGAAGCCCTGGCTCACGAGGTACGCCGCGGCACCCTGGCTCGAATTGCCGTGGTAGCAGACGACGACGGTGGGTGCATCGAGGTCGGCGCCCTGGATGAAAGCATGCAGGGAATGATTGTCCAGATGCTTCGAGCCGCTGATGTGCAGTGCGGCAAATGTTGCCGGGTCACGGACGTCGACGACCACGGCGCCTTGCTCGCGCAGGGCCTGGGCCTGTTCCGGGGGGATACGTTTGAATTCGCTCATGGCGGGCTCCTGTGGCTCGGCTGAAAACGCAGTCTAGCGCGGGGCGCTGACGGGAGAAGATTCGGTGATCAGTGGCGCGACGCTGGGCAGGACGGCCCCGTGTTCGTCGCATTTGCATGACAGGCGTTCGCCGCTGTCGACATTCATCAGGGTCAGGCTGCCGCCCCAGACGCAACCGGTGTCGAGGGCGCAGATGCCGGGCTCCTGGACGTTACCTTCCAGCGCCGCCCAGTGACCGAAAATGATCCGCAGGCCACGGGTCTTGCGTTCCTTGTGCTGGAACCAGGGCTTGTAGCCCGGCGGCGCGGTGTCGAGGCCTTCCTTGCTCTTGAGGTCGAGCTTGCCTTCGGCGGTGCAGAAACGCATGCGGGTGAAGTAATTGGTGATGACTCGCAGGCGTGTCACGCCTTTGAGGTCGCTGTCCCATTTCGCCGGCTCGTTACCGTACATGCCGTCGAGAAAGGGTGGAAGCAGGTTGTCGTCACGCAGCGCGGTCTCGACTTCTTCAGCGTACTTGAGCGCCTTGCGCAGCGACCATTGCGGCGGGATGCCCGCATGCACCATGGCCACTTCGCGTTGTTCGTCGTAGTGCATGAGTTTCTGCTGACGCAGCCACTCCATCAGTTCGGCGCAGTCCGGCGCTTCAAGGATTTCACGCAGCGTGTCGGACTTCTTCATGCGCTCGATGTTCTTCGCCGCAGCCAGCAGGTGCAGGTCGTGGTTGCCGAGGACGCAGACCAGCGAGTCGCGCATGCCATAAAGGAAGCGCAGGGTTTCCAGCGACTGCGGGCCCCGGTTCACCAGATCGCCGACCAGCCACAGGCGATCCAGAGCCGGGTCGAACGCGACCTGCTTGAGCAGGCATTTGAGCGGTTCGAGGCAGCCTTGCAGGTCGCCGACGGCATACGTCGCCATCAGTGCAGGGCTCCGGGAACGGCGAGGCGGAAGGGCTTGATGATCGCATCGAAATGCTTGCCGTCGTCGGCGACCATTTCGTAAGTGCCTTGCATGGTGCCGACCTTGGTAGTCATCACCGTGCCGCTGCTGTAGGTGTGGCTTTTGCCGGCAGCGATCAACGGTTGCTGGCCAACCACGCCGGCGCCGCGCACTTCTTCGACATGCCCGTCGCCATCGGTGATCACCCAGTGGCGCGACATCAGGCGAGCCGGTTGCTCGCCATTGTTCTGCACGGTGATGGTGTAGGCGAAGGCAAAGCGCTCGTGCTCGGGTTGCGATTGGTCTGCCAGATAGTGGGTAACGACACTGACATCGACCTGGTAGCGAGGATCGGACATGCAAAAGGCCTTAAAAACGAAGCGGGACGCGGGGCGTAGCTGATTGGGATTCAGTCTAGGCAAGTATCGGGCAGTAGACCAGAGTTGGCGTCCCGCCCGATAGCGATCATTGCCGGTCAGTCGGCTTCAGGTGCTTTCGCCGGCTGTTCGGCGAGCTTGTCGGCCAGGCGCACGAACGCAGCCAGATCGAGTTGCTCGGGGCGCAGGCTGCCATCGACGCCGGCGGCTTCGATTTCGGCGTTGCTCAGCAACTGCTTGAGGGTGTTGCGCAGGGTCTTGCGACGCTGGTTGAAGGCTTCACGCACCACGCGTTCGAGCAGGCGATGATCCTTGGCCGGATGCGGCAGCACTGCGTGCGGTACCAGACGGACGATCGCCGAGTCGACTTTCGGCGGCGGATTGAACGCGCCCGGGCCGACGTTGAACAGGTGTTCGACCCGGCAATGGTACTGAACCATGATCGACAGACGGCCCCAATCGCCGCCACCAGGACCTGCGGCCAGACGCTCGACCACTTCCTTCTGCAGCATGAAGTGCATGTCGCGGATGATGCCGGCGTTGTTCAGCAGGTGGAAAATCAGCGGCGTGGAGATGTTGTACGGCAGGTTGCCGACCACGCGCAGGCTGTTCGGCGCAGCGTTCAGGCTGTTGAAGTCGAACTTCAGCGCATCGCCCTGATGCAGGTTGAAATTGCTCTTGCCGGCAAACTGCTGGTTGAGGATCGGGATCAGGTCCTTGTCCAGCTCCACCACGTCCAGCTGTGCGCCGGAGTTGAGGATGCCGGCGGTCAATGCGCCCTGGCCCGGCCCGATTTCCAGCATCCGGTCGCCGGCCTTGGCACTGATGGAGCGCAGGATGCGGTCGATGACGCCGGCATCGTGCAGGAAGTTCTGGCCAAAGCGTTTGCGCGCCTTGTGTTGGTATTGCTCGGTCATAAACGGGTCTCGGCCATCTGGTAGGCGGTTTCCAGGGCGACTTGCAGGCTGCCGGTGTCGATCTTGCCGCTGCCGGCCAGATCCAGGGCGGTGCCATGGTCGACCGACGTGCGGATGATCGGCAGGCCCAGGGTCACGTTGACCGCAGCGCCGAAGCCTTTGTATTTCAGCACGGGCAGGCCCTGGTCGTGGTACATCGCCAGCACTGCGTCGCAGTGCTCCAGATATTTGGGGGTAAACAGAGTGTCGGCAGGCAGCGGGCCACGAAGGTCCATGCCCTCGCCGCGCAGGCGCTCCAATGTGGGTTCGATGATGTCGATTTCTTCATGGCCCAGGTGTCCGCCTTCACCGGCGTGCGGGTTAAGCCCGCAGACCAGGATGCGCGGTTGGGCGATGCCGAATTTTTGTTGCAGATCAGCGTGCAGAATTCGCGTGACCCGCTCCAGCCGCTCCGGCGTGATCGCATCGGCGATGTCGCGCAAGGGCAGGTGAGTGGTGACCAGCGCCACGCGCAAACCGCGGGTGGCGAGCATCATGACTACCTGGGCGGTGTGAGTCAGGTCGGCGAGAAATTCGGTGTGACCGGAAAACGCGATGCCCGATTCGTTGATCACGCCTTTGTGCACCGGGGCGGTGATCATTCCGGCGAAGTCGCCGTTCAGACAGCCATTGCCGGCGCGGGTCAGGGTTTCGAGGACGAATGCGGCGTTGGCCTTGTCCAGTTGCCCGGCGACCACGGGGACGCTGAGCGGGGTGTCCCAGACATACAGGCTGTTGGCGGGCGCCGGAGCGTCCGGCCAGTGGTCAGGCGCCACTTCCAGCAAGCTGACGGCCAGCCCCAGCTGCGCGGCCCGCTCTTGGAGCAGGTCGCGGCTGGTGATGGCAATCAGGGGATGTGGCTGGGCTTGCGAGGCGAGCAGCAGGCACAGGTCGGGACCTATGCCGGCCGGTTCGCCGGGTGTCAGCGCGAAACGCTTGGGTTTCACTGCGCTGCCTGGTCTGCACCAGGGAGTTTGATCTCTACATACGCTTCGTCACGGATCTGACGCAGCCAGGTTTGCAGCTCTTCGTCGTATTTGCGGTTACGCAGTACGGTCATCGCTTGCTGCTCACGGGCCTGTTCGGTGCTGTCGGTGGCGCGACGGCCAAGGACTTCCAGAACGTGCCAGCCGTACTGGGTCTGGAACGGCTTGGACAGCTGACCCTGCGGGGACTTGGCCATCACGGCGCGGAATTCCGGTACCAGTGCGTTCGGGTCGATCCAGTTCAGGTCGCCGCCGTTGAGGGCAGAGCCCGGGTCTTCCGAATACTTCTTGGCCAGTTCGGCGAAATCTTCACCGGCTTCGATGCGGTTGTAGAGCGATTGAGCCAGTTCCTTGGTCTTGGCTTCGTCGCGAACCGGACTCGGCTTGACCAGGATGTGGCGCACATGCACTTCGTCGCGCATCTGGCTTTCGCCACCACGTTTTTCCAGCAGCTTCAGGATGATGAAACCACCCGGGGTGCGTGCTGGTTGAGTGATATCGCCAGCCGTCATGCTGCTCAGTTCACGGTCGAACGGCGGTGGCAGTTGAGCGGCTTTACGCCAGCCCATATCGCCGCCTTCCAGGGCGTTGTCACTGGCGGAGTTGGCCACGGCCATCTGGCCGAAGTCAGCGCCTTGCTTGAGCTGCTGGTAAACGTCCATCGCCTTGCGTGCAGCACTCTGAATCGCTTCGGAGTTGGCGCTTTCCGGGGTCGGAATCAGGATGTTGGCCAGGTGCAGCTCTTCGGACAGTTGCATCTTGCCCAGGTCGGAGGCGAGGAAGTTCTTCACTTCCTGTTCCGATACCTGAATGCGTTCGGCCACGCGGCGCTGACGCACACGGCTGATGACCATTTCACGACGGATCTGCTCGCGAGCGTCCTCGTAGGACAGGCCATCGCGAGACAGGGCGATGCGGAACTGTTCCGGGGTCATGTTGTTGCGCTGGGCAATGGTGCCGACAGCCTGGTTCAGCTCTTCATCGGTGATGCGGATGCCGGAACGTTCGCCGATCTGCAGTTGCAGGTTTTCGACGATCAGGCGCTCGAGCACCTGTTGATCCAGTACGCCCGGAGGTGGCAGGCCACCGCCACGCTTGGCGATGGTTTGCTGAACTTCGTGGACGCGTTGATCCAGCTGGCTCTGCATGACCACGTCGTTGTCGACGATGGCCACCACTTTATCGATGGACTGCACCGCGGCGTTGGCCGCGGTACCCAGGAACAGCGCGCCCAGCATCAGCGGGCGCAGACAATCAGAAAGCTTGGTCTTCACGTTGACGATAACCTTGGATGCCTTTGTCGAGGAAGCTCTCTACCTTGGCGCCAGTGAGGCCGCCGAGTCCCTTCAGAACAATTTGGAGGAAGACGCCGTGGTCGCCTTTTTCGTTTTCCGGGGCGTTCTGACTGAATTCGTCATAGCTGACCCAGTAACGGTTGATCAGGCGCAGTTTCCAGCAGCAGTTGTCATATTCGAAACCACCGAAGGCTTCCAGCGTGCGATTGCGGTTGTAGTCGTACTGCCAGCGGCTGATCGCGCTCCACTGCGGAACGATCGGCCAGATGACCGAGAAGTCATGCTGCTGGATCTTGTAGTAGTCCTTCACGTAGCCAGGCTGGCCCGGAGTGCCGTAGTCACCACCACCCACCGACCACTTACCGGTGTTCTGGTCGTAACGGACCTGGTCGTTGCGATAGCGATAGCCGACGTTGACCACCTTGTTCGGGTTGTCTTCAGGCTGGTAATGGAACATCGCGCTGCCGGAACGCGGGCTGCGGCTGTCCGGATCCCAGTTGTAATCGGCAGTGGTGCGCCAGTCGCGGTTCCAGCGGTATTCGTATTCCAGTGCGTAAGGCGAAACATTGGCCTTGGCGTCGTCGCGATCACTGAACGCGATGCCTGGCAATTGAACTTCACGATCCTTGAAGTACAACGCCTGGCCGACGCTGATACGTTGACGCTCGAAACCGTCGTCTTCGATCCAGCGACTGGTCACGCCCAGCGACAGTTTGTTCTCGTCGCCGACACGGTCGGAGCCGGAGAAACGGTTGTCACGGAACAGCGACGCATAGTTGAACGTGTATTCGCTGGTGTCGAATACCGGAATGTCTTCCTGATCCACCTTGGGTACATAGAGGTAGAACATGCGCGGTTCAAGCGTCTGACGGTAGTTCTTGCCAAAGAAGGACGTATTGCGGTCGAAGTACAGGCCACCGTCTACGCTGGCGATAGGTACGCCGCGATTCTGGTTGCTGTCGAAGGTACCGTTGAGTTTGTTCTGCTCTGCGGTCTGGGCGGCAATTTGCGACTTGCCGGTGCCGTCCAGATCCAGTTGATACTGGGTGTACTGGTACTTCAGCGACGGCTTCAGGAAACCATAGGTCCAGTTCATCGGCAGGCTGACGCCTGGTTTCAGATTCAGACGGTCGCCATTGGCACGAGCGAGGCCGAACACGTTGTTGTCGAGACGAGGCTCGACAGTGCCGTCTTCGTTCGTGAAGTTGCCGTTTTTCAGATCGCGATCAAAGCGGACAAGCTCGGTCTCGTAATCGAAGTTCAGGCCTTCCGGATGATACGGCAGCTGACCATTGAAGGTGATCTGCGGCAGGCGGTCATACGGTGTGATGTTCGATACGGTTGCCAGCTGGTACGCCTGGGCGTTCAAACGGGCGGCGTAGCTGTCGCCACGATAGGTGACCGAGCCCTGCTGGTTCACGTAGTCGGCACTTTTCACGCCGATCTGGTCGGTCTGCAGATCCTGGAAGTAATAAGGATCGCTGATCTTGGTGTAATCCACCTGGGTGAACACGCGGGAGTCGAGACCGCCCTTGTGTTGCCAGTTGTACATGTAGCGGGTCTTGTCGTAGTCGGTCTGGCCCTTGCGCTCGTCGTCCTCGTCGTTGAGGTACGCCGCACCGAACTGACCTTCGCTCGACTTGGTCAGGTAACGGAACTCGCCTTCCATCAGCATGCCGCGCTTGCTCATGTAGCGCGGATACAACGTGGCATCGTAGTTCGGTGCCAGGTTGAAGTAGTACGGGGTGACCAGCATGAAGCCGGTGTCGCTGCCGGAGCCGATGGTCGGCGGCAGGAAACCCGACTGACGACGATCGTCGATCGGGAAGTAGATGTACGGCGTGTACAGAACCGGAATGTCCTTGACCCGCAGCGTCACGTTGGTCGCGGTACCGAAACCGGTGGCAGGGTTCAGGGTGATGTTGTTGCCCTTGAGCTGCCAGGCGTTGCTGTTCGGTTCGCACGTGGTGTACGTGCCGTCCTTCAGACGGATGATCGCGTTTTCGGCACGCTTGGCGTACAGCGCGTTACCGCGGATGCGCGACTTGTGCATCACGTATTCAGCGTTGTCGACCTTGGCTTCACCGGTGTCCAGCTGTACATCGGCGTGGTCGCCGACGATCAGCGCGCCGTTGTCGCGAATGCGCACGTTGCCCGCCAGTTCGCCACGGCTTTCGGCCTGATACAGGTTGGCCTCGTCGGCTTCGACCTGCATGCTGCCCTGACGCATGACCACGTCACCGGCCAGACTCGCGACCTGCGAATCCTGCTGATAACGCGACGCCTTGGCGCCGATGAAGGTCGGGGCGTCACTTTTATTCGTCTTGTCATTCATGCCAGGACGAATCGGTTCGATATAGGAACCAGAGCAGTAAGGACCGGTCTCGGCCAGTTGGGCGGCGGTGAGCTTCTCGCGCGGAACCCAGTCGAGGTGACTGTAGTCTTCGCTACGGGATTTCAGGCCACGGCCCTTGGACTCGGTAACCAGTACCGGCTTGGGCCCGGACTCCGCAGTGGAGCCGCTCTCGGCCGGGGCTTCGCCGGCGGCGCTGACGGCACTGCCGTCATGCACGGGACGCGGCGGCAAGGCAGCGGCCGGCGTCTTCGGCGAGCAGGCCCAGCCTCCCGTTGCCGAGACGGCGCAGTCATACTGCTCGGCGGCAACAACGAATGAACTGGCCAGAGGTTGCATAGCCAGCAGACTGCCGGTTACCAACAACGGAAATTTTTTACGAAACGCGGGGGATTTCAATGCCATCTTATTAGTCCGGGCTTCCTGCGTGCCATCTGCCCGCGGTGTGGGCCGCACGCCTCTCGATGGTCTGAAAAAGATGCTGGATAATAAAGCATGACCCGCTTGACGGCTAGCGCCGTCGGAGACCCTTGCAATGCCTGATCAAGATGTACGCTTGCAACACCTGAAAGTTTGGCTCGATGAACAGCTGGCAACCCTTTTTGCCGATCAGGGCTGGGGAGCCGTACCCCCGGCTACGTTGACCGCGGCCAGCAGCGACGCGAGTTTCCGCCGGTATTTCCGTTGGGAAGGCGCGGGTCGCAGCTTCGTCGTGATGGACGCGCCGCCGCCTCAGGAAAACTGCAAACCGTTCGTGGATATCGCCTTTTTGCTGGCGAAATCCGGCATCAACGTACCGAAAATTTATGCCGAGGACCTCGAGCGCGGGTTTCTTTTGCTCAATGACCTGGGCAACAAGACCTATCTGGACGTGATCGACAGCGAAAATGCCGACGCGTTATTCAGCGATGCCCTGCAAGCGCTGCTGGCTTTTCAGCAGCTGCCGATGGTGGCGCCGCTGCCGAGCTATGACGTCGCGTTGTTGCGCCGCGAGCTGGAGCTGTTCCCCGAGTGGTACGTGAAGCGCGAGCTGGGCGTCGAGTTCGATGCAACCCAACAGCAGCAGTGGCAAAAGGTCAGCGAGCTGCTGATCGACAGCGCCCTGGCCCAGCCGAAAGTATTGGTGCACCGCGACTACATGCCGCGCAACCTGATGCTCAGCGAGCCGAATCCCGGCGTGCTGGATTTCCAGGACGCCGTGTACGGCCCGGTGACCTACGACGTGACCTGCCTGTTCAAGGACGCATTCCTCAGCTGGCCTGAAGAACGTGTGCGCGGCTGGCTGGAAAGCTACTGGCAGCAGGCGTCGGCGCTGAACATCCCGGTGCAGCCGGACTTCGAAGAGTTCCTGCGTGCCAGCGACCTGATGGGCGTGCAGCGCCATCTGAAAGTCATCGGCATCTTCGCCCGCATCTGCCATCGCGACGGCAAGCCACGCTACCTCGGTGACGTCCCACGTTTCTTCTCTTATATAGAAGCGGTCATCGCGCGCCGTCCCGAGCTGGCGGATCTGCAGGCACTGCTCGCCAGTCTGCGTGGTGGAGTGACGGCATGAAGGCAATGATTCTGGCGGCCGGCAAAGGCGAGCGCATGCGCCCGCTGACCCTGACCACCCCCAAACCGCTGGTGCGAGCCGGTGGCGTGCCGCTGATTGAATACCACCTGCGTGCCCTCGCGGCGGCCGGTTTCAATGAGATCGTGATCAACCATGCCTGGCTCGGACAGCAGATTGAAGATCACCTGGGCGATGGTTCGCAGTTCGGTGTGTCGATCCAGTATTCGCCTGAAGGTGAACCTCTGGAAACCGGCGGCGGAATTTTCCGCGCCTTGCCGCTGTTGGACGACGACGCGTTCCTGGTGGTCAACGGTGACATCTGGACCGATTACGACTTCAGCGTGCTGCATCAGCCGATCAACGGCCTGGCACATCTGGTGCTGGCGGATAACCCGGCGCATCACCCGACAGGCGACTTCACCCTGACCGACGGCCAGGTGCGTGATGGCCAGGCCGATGCGTCGACCCTGACCTACAGCGGCATCGCCGTACTGCATCCGCAGTTGTTCGACGGCTGCACCGAGGGTGCCTTCAAACTGGCGCCGCTGCTGCGAAAAGCCATGGCGGACGGGCAGGTCACCGGCGAGCGGTTGAAAGGTCACTGGGTCGATGTCGGCACGCACGAGCGTCTGGCCGAAGCTGAAGCCTTGATAGAAGCGAGTCGCTGATATGTTGTGGCCAGGGACTCTGATTGGAGCCGGAGCGGGTTTTGCGATCGCCAGCATTCCGGGGGCCATGCTTGGTGCTTTGTTGGGACAGGCGCTGGATCGGCGCCTGCATTTACAGAGCTGGGGGCATTTGCGGGAAAAACTCGGCGGACGGCCGATGCTGCGCAACGACGAGTTGTTGTTCGTGTTGCTCGGGCGTCTGGCCAAGAGCGACGGGCGGGTCACGGACGGTCACATCCAGCAGGCGCGTCAGGAGATGCGCGCGCTGGAAATGAGCGAGCCGGCACAGCGCCGGGCGATTGCCGCGTTCAATCGCGGCAAGTCCGGCAACGACAATCTGCGCGGTTATCTGCGTCGGTTAAGTGCTCAACCCCATGCGGCCGAAGGCGTGTTGCGCGCCTGTTGGCGAATGGTCTGGGCAGATGGCCGGGCCGGCGTCAGTGAGCGTGAATTGCTGGCGCAGTGGGGCAAGTGGCTAGGCTGGACGACCCACCAGATACAGGCGCTGGCGGCGGACTACGAGCCGCACAAGCGTCCGATCGTCAGCGCGGCGGTGAGCTATCAGGAGGCGATGCGCCTGCTCGGCGTATCGGCCACCAGTGAACCGGCGCAGATCAAGCGTGCCTATCGACGTCTGCTCAGCCGGCATCACCCGGACAAGGTGGCCGGGACGGGTGCCACGCCGGCGCAGGTGCGCGAGGCCACCGAGAGGACTCGCGAGTTGCACAATGCCTACACGTTGATTCGCGAACGGCGGGATTTTCGCTAGGCATAAAAAATCGCAGCGTCGGGCTGCGATTTTTTTGTCTGCGTTTCCAGTCAGGGCTCTTCAGTCCGGGCTTTGCGGATTCAGCCAGCCACGCACCCGTCGGAACAATTGCTCCTGTTCGGCCTTGTTGTCCGGCAAGGCCTTGAGTGCGACCTGACTGAACGCGGACGTTTTCAGCCGCTTGCTCGCCTGCAGGCGTTCCAGGGCCGCGTTGCGGTCCAGCGCCTTATCCATGTAGAAGATGTCCGCCGTCGGCAGCTTCAGGGTCGGCGTCAGTTCCACCAGCTCCGGTTTGGCCTTGGCCGGCGTCTGCGCGGCTACCAGCACCAGCTTCTCGACTTGCGAGCTTTGTCGCTCGCTCATGTAACGCGCCGCCCAGTAAGCGCCGGTGCCATGACCGAGCACGACGATGCTGCGCGCGCTCTGTTGTTCGGCGTAGGCCAGCGCTGCGTCGATGCGGGCGAAGATTCGCTCGGCGTCGGCCTTGGACTGTTCTTCGGTGGATTCAGCCACGACCTTGTCGGCCACATCGGCTTCGCCACCGGCGGCTTGTTCGATCGGCTCGGCGGTGGTCGAATCCTTGCTGCCCGGGTCGGCGGTCTTCGGTGCGGCGGGTGCTTCGACCACGCGCGGTGCGATGGCATCGCTTTGCAGATCGGGCAGGGTGATACTCAGGCTGCTCCACTCGACGTCCGGCAGCTTGCGGCGCAACGGCCCGATAGCTTGGGGCCAGTCGGCGGTTTCGCCGGCACCGGGAATGAGGATCACCGCGCCCTTGGGTTCGGCGGTGTTGGCCGGTTTCCACAGGGCGAGGAAGGTGTCGCTGCCGGCTTGCAGTTGCTGTTGTTCCTGAGCCGGAACCTTGCGTTCGAGTGCCGCGGCTTCTTCCTGACTACGCTCAAGCAGAGGCTGGCGTTCGACCGGTTTTTCTTCGGCGGCTTTTTCTGCCGCGGGGGCGGGTGCCGGATCCGCGGCTTCGACGGAAAACGCACAAGGCAGGATCAGCGACAGGCACAATGCTGGCATTGCCAGGCGATAGACAGGGGGCATCGGTTATTCCAGGCCAGAAGTTATCCCGGCAGCCTAATGGGTTGGTCAGAATTTGTCAGTGTATGAGACTTCAATGATGCGTTTTTGCTGCCTGTGGGTTATCGGCTGTCTGGCGTTTCCCTTGATGGGCTGGGCGGCGCCTGCGCCACCGAGTCACCTCGCGCGGTTGTCGGCGAGCGAACAACAGTGGCTCGCACAGCACAATGAATTGCGCGTGGGTCTGGTGTTGCAGGCGCCGTACGCGCAATACGACCGGCGATTGCAGCGGCTGTCGGGGGCTAATGTCGAGGTGATGAAGGCATTGGCCAGGGCGCTGAATGTCGAGCTCAGCTGGCGCAATTTTCAGGATCTGGCACAACTCGAGGCCGCTGCCCGGGACGGCGAAATCGACATCGCCCCGGGCCTGACCCAGACCCCGGGCGGGCTGCGTCTGTGGCAGTTTTCCGATCCGTACATGCGCGTGCCGCAACTGGTGGTCAGCGACCAGAAAAGCAGCGCGACCGTGGAACTGGAAAAACTCGACAGCCAGACCCGCGTTGCCGTGCGCATGCCCGGCGTCACCGCCGATTACCTGCGCGGCAACTATCCGCACCTGAATCTGCAAGGCGTACCGATGGAGCGCCAGGCGCTGCAACTGTTGCTGAGTCAGCAGGCGTCCTACGCGGTGGTCGATGAGGCGCAGCTCGGGCGGCTGTCGGCAGAACCGGAGTTCGCCGGGCTGGTGGTGGTCGGTGACATCGGTCTGCCGCAACTGCTGCGCATCGGCACCCGCCGCGACTGGCCGGAGTTGGCCGGGATTGTCGAGAGTGCCTTGCGGGCAATCCCGGCCAAGGATCTGGAACGCCTGCATGCGCAATGGCTGCAACCCAAGTATCCGCGGCTTTCCGAGTCGCCGGGCTTCTGGCAGAACCTGAGTCTGTTGTTCGCGGTGCTGCTGCTCAGTTGCGTGGCCATCGTGTTCTGGCAACGCCGCCAGCAACGCAGTCTTGAACAGCGTTTGTTCGACGCGCGGGAAGACATCGCCCTGCGCGCCGCCAGCGAAGAGGCCCTGCGCTTGACCCAGTTTTCCATCGATCAGAGCACCGTCGGCATTCTCTGGGTCAACTGGGACAGCCATGTGCGCTACGCCAATCGCGCGGCAGAAAACATGCTCGGTTATCCACAGGGCGCCATCATCGACCGGCCGTTGATCGACTTCGAACCGGGCCTGCACATGGATCGCTGGCTCAACCTGTGGAAGCGCGCCCGGGCCAGCGAAGAGGGGCCCCTGAGTTTTGAAACCAACTGTGTGCGCGCCGATGGCAGTGTGTTGCCGGCGGACGTGTCGCTGAGCTTCCTGCGTTTTCGCGATGGCGAGTACCTGGTGGTTTATCTCACCGATGTCACCGAGCGCCGTCGTGCCTTGGCTGCGTTGCAGGAAAGCGAGGCGCGGCTGCAAGGCATCGCGGCCAATGTGCCGGGGCTGGTGTTCCGCCTCGAGCGCGCACCGGTGACCGGGCAGATCGACTTCGCCTACATCAGCGAGGGCAGCGAAAGTCTGGTCGGCTACGCGCCGGCCGCCATCGCCCACCGCGACATGGGCCTGCGCAGCCTGGTGCATCCGGATGACCGGGCCGCTTATCACCAGACCCAGGATCAGGCGCTGGACACCGACAGCGACTGGTCGTGGCAGGGCCGGATTCTCACGCGCCAGGGCGAACAGCGCTGGGCCGAAATCAAGGCGATCACCCGTCAGCTGGAAGGCGGTTCATATGTCTGGGACGGCATTGTCTGGGACATCACCGAAAGCAAACGCATCGAACTGGAACTGGCGGCCTCCCGCGAACAACTACGCGAGTTGTCGGCGCATCTGGAAAGCGTGCGGGAAGAGGAAAAGGCGCGCATTGCCCGCGAAGTCCACGATGAGCTGGGGCAGATGCTGACGGTGCTGAAACTGGAGACGTCGATGTGCGAATTGGCCTACGCGCAACTCGACCCGGGGCTGAACGAACGGCTGAACAGCATGAAGCGCCTGATCGCCCAGTTGTTCCAGTTGGTGCGCGATGTGGCGACGGCGCTGCGCCCGCCGATCCTCGATGCCGGGATTGCCTCGGCCATCGAGTGGCAGGCGCGGCGGTTTGAGGCGCGCACGCAAATTCCGTGTCTAGTGCAGGTGCCGGACAACCTTGCACCGCTCAGCGACGCCAAGGCCATCGGCCTGTTCCGCATTCTTCAGGAGGCGCTGACCAACGTCATGCGTCATGCCCAGGCGCATACTGTGGAACTGACGCTGGCGCAGGAAGGCGACGAATTGTGTCTGACGGTCAGCGATGATGGCGTAGGATTTGTCGCCGCTGCCGGCAGGCCGACATCCTTTGGACTGGTGGGCATGCGCGAGCGGGTGTTGATCATGGGCGGGCAGCTGTCACTCGACAGCGAGCCGGGCGAGGGCACCACGCTGAGCGTGCGGGTGCCACTGGATGAGGAGAAGTAAGTGATCCGTGTACTGGTAGCCGAAGACCACACCATCGTTCGCGAAGGCATCAAGCAATTGATCGGCCTGGCCAAGGATCTGCAAGTGGTGGGGGAGGCGAGCAATGGCGAGCAATTGCTTGAAACCCTGCGCAACGTGCCCTGTGAAGTGGTGCTGCTGGATATCTCGATGCCCGGGGTCAACGGGCTCGAAGCGATTCCTCGGATCCGCGCGCTGAACCATCCGCCGGCGATTCTGGTGCTGTCGATGCACGACGAAGCGCAGATGGCCGCCCGGGCGCTGAAGGTCGGCGCAGCCGGGTATGCGACCAAGGACAGTGATCCGGCGCTGCTGCTGACGGCGATCCGCAAGGTCGCGGCGGGCGGGCGCTACATCGACCCGGAGCTGGCCGACCGCATGGTCTTCGAAGTCGGCCTGACCGATGCGCGGCCGCTGCACTCGTTGCTGTCGGAGCGCGAGTTCTCGGTGTTCGAACGCCTGGCGCAAGGCGCCAACGTCAACGACATCGCCCAGCAACTGGCCCTGAGCAGCAAGACCATCAGTACCCACAAGGCGCGGCTGATGCAGAAACTCAACATCACTTCGCTCGCCGAGCTGGTGAAGTACGCGATGGAACACAAGCTCCTCTGAACGACATATCCAATAGCGACAGGCGCTTTTGCCGGTTCTGACGGCTTGAGCCCCAACCCATGCGTCGGGTTTGCCAAAACGCGCCATCCTTGTAGGGCAATCCCTACCCCCGGCCTTCCATCCGGCTGAGGCGATTCTCTCCTGCGCCCCGATTTGCGTGACTGCGAGCAGCCACTAGGCTTAATCCCACAGCAGTCATCAATAACAAAGGTGTGGGTATGAGCCAGGTCGAATCAAACGCAGGGGCCAGCGATGTGCTGGTCAGCTTTCGTGGAGTGCAGAAGAGCTACGACGGCGAGAACCTGATCGTCAAAGACCTCAACCTGGACATTCGCAAGGGCGAATTCCTCACCTTGCTCGGGCCGTCCGGCTCGGGCAAGACCACCAGCCTGATGATGCTCGCCGGTTTCGAAACGCCGACCGCCGGTGAAATCCTCCTGGCCGGGCGGGCGATCAACAACGTGCCGCCGCACAAGCGCGACATCGGCATGGTGTTCCAGAACTATGCGCTGTTTCCGCACATGACCGTCGCCGAGAACCTGGCGTTCCCGCTGACCGTGCGCGGCCTGAACAAGAGTGATGTCAGCGACAAGGTTAAGAAAGTCCTGAGCATGGTCCAGCTCGACGCCTTCGCATCGCGTTATCCGGCGCAACTGTCCGGCGGCCAGCAACAGCGTGTGGCATTGGCCCGTGCGTTGGTGTTCGAGCCGCAACTGGTGCTGATGGACGAACCGCTTGGCGCCCTCGACAAGCAACTGCGCGAACACATGCAGATGGAAATCAAACACCTGCACCAGCGCCTCGGCGTGACCGTGGTCTACGTGACCCACGACCAGGGCGAAGCCCTGACCATGTCCGACCGCGTGGCCGTATTCCATCAGGGCGAGATCCAGCAGATCGCCCCGCCGCGCACCCTCTACGAAGAACCGAAAAACACCTTCGTCGCCAACTTCATCGGCGAGAACAACCGCCTCAACGGTCGCCTGCTCAGCCAGAACGGCGAGCGCTGCGTGGTCGAGCTGGGGCGTGGGGAAAAGGTCGAGGCACTGGCGGTCAACATCGGCCAGACCGGCGAACCGGTCACTCTGTCGATCCGCCCTGAGCGCGTCAGCCTCAACGGTTCGAGCGACCAATGCGTCAACCGCTTCTCCGGGCGGGTGGCCGAATTCATCTATCTGGGCGACCACGTCCGGGTGCGCCTGGAAGTCTGCGGCAAGACCGACTTCTTCGTGAAACAACCGATTGCCGAGCTCGATCCAGCGCTCGCGGTCGGCGACGTGGTTCCGCTTGGCTGGCAGGTCGAGCACGTCCGCGCACTCGATCCTCTTCTAGAGGCGCATTAAGCGCCCCGGCAATACCAACACCAACCCTGCACGTGGAGAGAACAATAAATGTTGAGATCCCTGAAGTTCACAGCCCTGACCCTGGGCCTGATGGGTGCGGCAAGCGCAATGGCCGCTGGGCCGGATCTGACCGTGGTGTCGTTTGGCGGGGCGAACAAGGCGGCGCAAGTCAAAGCCTTCTACGCACCGTGGGAAGCAGCGGGCAACGGCAAGATCGTCGCTGGTGAGTACAACGGTGAGATGGCCAAGGTCAAAGCCATGGTCGACACCAAAAGCGTGTCCTGGGATCTGGTAGAGGTTGAATCGCCGGAACTGTCCCGTGGCTGCGACGAAGACATGTTCGAACAACTGGATCCTGCGCTGTTCGGCAAATCCGAAGACTACGTCAAAGGCGCGATCCAGCCATGTGGCGTGGGCTTCTTCGTGTGGTCGACCGTGCTGGCCTACAACGCCGACAAGCTGAAAACCGCACCGACCAGCTGGGCGGATTTCTGGGACACCAAGAAATTCCCGGGCAAGCGCGGCCTGCGCAAAGGCGCCAAGTACACCCTCGAATTCGCACTGATGGCCGACGGCGTTGCGCCGAAAGACGTCTACAAGGAACTGGCCAGCAAGGGCGGTCAGGATCGCGCGTTCAAGAAACTCGACGAGCTGAAACCGAATATTCAATGGTGGGAAGCCGGTGCCCAGCCGCCGCAATACCTCGCCTCCGGTGACGTGGTCATGAGCTCGGCCTACAACGGTCGTATTGCAGCCGTGCAGAAAGAATCCAACCTGAAAGTGGTGTGGAACGGCGGCATCTACGACTTCGATGCGTGGGCCATCCCGAAAGGCCTGGACGCCAAGCGCGCGGAAGCGGCGAAGAAATTCATCGCGTTCTCGGTGCAGCCGCAACAGCAGAAGACCTACTCGGAAAACATCGCCTACGGCCCGGCCAACTCTCAGGCAGTGCCATTGCTGGACAAGGCAATCCTGAAAGACATGCCGACCACTCCGGAAAACATCGCCAACCAGGTGCAGATCGACGTCAGCTTCTGGGCTGACAACGGCGAGCAACTGGAGCAGCGCTTCAATTCCTGGGCTGCGAAGTAACCAGAGGGCTCGCCCTCCTGTGGGAGCGGGCTTGCTCGCGAAAGCGTCAGTACATTCAACATTGATGTCGACTGACACGCCGCCTTCGCGAGCAAGCCCGCTCCCACATTCAAAGTTCGAGGTGGCTTGCCGCCTCTGTAACGATCAAAGATTTGCGGAGTACGTCATGGCCATCGCCGTTCCCCTGAACGAGGGCAACAGCCCCACCTTGAAGCAGCGGCTCAAGCACGCCGAGCGGGTCAACCGCTGGAAGGCCCAGGCGTTGATCGCGCCGCTGGTGCTGTTTCTGTTGCTGGTGTTCCTGGTGCCGATCGTGGCGCTGCTCTATAAAAGTGTCGGCAACCCGGAAGTGGTCGGCGGCATGCCGCGCACCGTGACCGCGATTGCTGCGTGGGACGGCCGCGGCCTGCCCGCAGAACCGGTCTACAAAGCCGCCAGCGAAGACCTCGCCGAAGCGCGCAAAAACCAGACCCTGGGCGATCTGTCCAAACGCCTGAACATGGAGTTGGCCGGCTATCGCAGCCTGCTGACCAAAACCGCCCGCTCGCTGCCATTCGCCAGCGAACCGGCCTCTTATAAAGAAGCGCTGGAAGGCCTCGACGAGCGTTGGGGCGATCCGGCCTACTGGCAGGCGGTGAAGCGCAACACCAGCAGCATCACCCCGTTCTATCTGTTGGCGGCGGTGGATCACCGCATCGACGACCTCGGCGAAATTGCCCCGGCCACCCCGGATCAGGCGATCTACCTCGACATCTTCGCCCGGACTTTCTGGATGGGCCTGATCATCACCGTGATCTGCCTGGTACTGGCCTATCCGCTGGCGTACCTGTTGGCCAATCTGCCATCGCGTCAAAGCAACCTGCTGATGATTCTGGTGCTGCTGCCGTTCTGGACGTCGATCCTGGTACGGGTCGCGGCGTGGATCGTGTTGCTGCAATCCGGCGGATTGATCAACAGCGCGCTGATGGCGATGGGCATCATCGATAAACCGCTGGAGCTGGTGTTCAACCGCACCGGGGTCTACATCTCGATGGTGCACATCCTGCTGCCGTTCATGATCCTGCCGATCTACAGCGTGATGAAAGGCATCTCGCCGACCTACATGCGCGCCGCGATCTCGCTGGGCTGCCATCCGTTCGCCAGTTTCTGGCGGGTGTATTTCCCGCAGACCTATGCCGGTGTCGGCGCCGGTTGCCTGTTGGTGTTCATCCTCGCCATCGGCTACTACATCACCCCGGCGCTGCTGGGCAGCCCGAACGATCAGATGGTCAGCTACTTCGTCGCGTTCTACACCAACACCAGCATCAACTGGGGCATGGCCACTGCACTCGGCGGGCTGTTGCTGCTGGCGACCGTGGTGCTTTATCTGATCTACAGCTGGCTGGTGGGTGCCAGTCGCCTGCGCCTGAGCTAAGGGGAATTTGAAATGCTGAGTCCTTATATGTCGCCCGTCGAGCGGGTGTGGTTCTACAGCTTGCGGATCCTCTGCGGCTTGATCCTGTTGTTCTTGATCCTGCCGGTGCTGGTGATCGTGCCGCTGTCGTTCAACTCGGGCAGTTTCCTGGTGTATCCGTTGCAGGGCTTTTCGCTGCACTGGTATCAGGACTTCTTCGCCTCGGCGGAATGGATGCGCTCACTGAAGAACAGCATCATCGTCGCCCCGGCCGCGACCGTGCTGGCGATGGTGTTCGGCACGCTAGCCGCCATCGGCCTGACCCGTGGCGACTTCCCCGGCAAGCCGCTGGTGATGGCGCTGGTGATTTCGCCGATGGTGGTGCCAGTGGTGATCATCGGCGTGGCCAGTTACCTGTTCTTCGCGCCGCTGGGCCTGGGCAACAGTTTTTTCTCGCTGATTGTGGTGCACGCGGTGCTCGGTGTGCCGTTTGTGATCATTACGGTGTCGGCGACCTTGCAGGGTTTCAACCATAACCTGGTTCGGGCGGCGGCGAGTCTTGGCGCCTCGCCACTGACCACGTTCCGTCGGGTGACCTTGCCGCTGATTGCGCCGGGGGTGATTTCCGGTGCGCTGTTTGCCTTTGCGACCTCGTTCGATGAAGTGGTGGTGACGCTGTTTCTTGCAGGTCCCGAGCAGGCGACGTTACCTCGGCAGATGTTCAGCGGGATTCGGGAGAACCTGAGCCCGACGATTGGAAGAGCGTCGTGTAGGGAAAGAGTGTAGATCTCGGTGGTCGCCGTATCATTAAAAAAA